>NZ_JBHJUO010000010.1:0-357395 GCF_042268445.1 Streptomyces sp. NPDC056169
ACTTAGCAAAGCATAACATAACTGAGCCCTTTATTCTGGGGACCCCACGGGGCGGGGCCCGTGGGGTGCCGGCCCCGGCCCTCTCGGACAGCGCGCGGTCAGACGCGGTCGGCCGCGATCAGCACGTACTGGAACGAGCCGTCCTTGTACGACTCGATGAACGCCTCCTCGATGCCGGTGACCAGCGACGACGTGGCTCGCAGCTCCCAGTAGGGCAGGGTCGCGGGCGTCAGGTCGACGACCGCCTGCGGGACGAGACGGTTGTCGGCCATGGCGCGCAGGTACTCACGACGGGAGTGGATGTTGCACTCGAAGTGCGCGTTGATCTGCGAGACCCACTTCGAGGGCTGCCCGTACCGCGGGTTCCAGCAGCCGGTGATGGTGACGTAGCGGCCGCCGACCTTGAGGAAGCGGGAGTGCTCGGCGAAGAGGTCGTCCAGGTCGACGTACATGCTCGACTCGTTGTTCCACGAGCCGGCGATGCTGCCCTTCTCGAACGGGGTGTCGAGCATGTTGCAGACGCGGGCGGCGACGTGGTCCTCGATGCCGAGTTCCTTCGCGCGCCGGTTGCCGAACTCGGCCTGCGTGGAGGAGAGGGTGACGCCCTCGACCTTGCAGCCGAAGCGCTGGTGGGCCATGACGCTCGAACCGCCGCGGCCGCAGCCGGCGTCGACGAGCGTGTCCTCCCGCCCGATGACGCCGAGGTGGTCCAGGAGGACCTCGGCCTGCGCCGACTCCAGGCGGTGCAGCTCAGCGATCAGCTTCTTCTCGTACGCGCTGTCCTCGGTGTCGCCGAGGGCGGCGTGGTCGACGTCGCCGATGCCGTAGTGGTGGTGGTAGAGCCCGTCGACGTCGCCGAGGCGCAGGTTCACGGGCCGCGCCTCCTGGTTCCAGTAGCGGGCGATGTCGCTCTGGTAGGGCGACGCCGGAGCCGGAACGAACGCGGAAGTGGCGTTGGCGGAGGTGAGCTCGGTGGTGGTCACAGAGAGATCCATTTCTTACCAGAAGTCGGGCAGGCTGTAGCGGAAGGTGTTGGTGTGGTGCCAGTAGTGGTTGCCGTCGACCCACACGGCGACTCCCCGCAGGAAGCGCTGCACGGTGGGGACGGGACAGGCTGCGGCCAGGGCGGCGGCTTCGGCCTCGAAGTCGTGCATGAGGTCGTTGTGGACCTCGACCGCCTTCAGGTAGGCGTCCCGCTCCGAGAGGTTCTCGCGGTCGGCGATCACCACGGGCAGGTTCAAGTGCCGGCCGGGGCCGGCAAGTTCCTTGGTGTACGAGTACAGGTCGTTGACGATGGTGCTGGCGTTCCCGGCGAGCGCGAGCACCCGCTGCATCGCGGGCTGGGCGTGCAGGTCCGCCGGCAGTTCGTAGCCGCCCACCGTGTCGGTGATCGTGGGACACGGCCGGAAGTTGTTGTACTGCCGCATCACCAGGTACTCCCACACCTCGGGCGTGTGGTCCGTCTGGGCCCAGGAGGCCTCCGCGAGGTAGCCCAGGTGCAGCCGGGCCATGTCGTGGCGGAACCGGTCGGCCTGCGACGGAGTGGACACCCGCACGAAGTAGTCCATGGCCGAGCGGTAGGCGCGCCGCGGGGAGTCCGCGTGGAGCGACTCCGCCCACTGCGGCTGGTACTCGGCCGTCGTATGGACGGGGTCGAGGGCGGTGTGCGCGAGGAGGAGGCGCCCGCCGAGGCCGATGGGCGAACCTCCGTGGTCTTCGCAGTAGATGTCGTCGACCGCGTTCTCGGCGACCATCAACCGGGTGGCGACCATCAGGTGTTCGACGGTCGGGGCGTCCGGGTGGCAGGCGACCATGTAGCGCCCGACGGAGAAGCCGTCGAACTGCCCCTCCCACTCCTCGGGGAACAGCTCGACCTCGTCCACCGCCCAGTCCTTGATCCGGCGGCTCACCTCTTCCACGCGGACCGGGTCGGGCTCCGGCACCGGGTGGTAGTAGAGACCCGGGATGTGCAGGGCGTCCGCCGGCTCCGCCCGCGTCTCGGATGCCACCGCGACGGGCGGTTCCTCGCGCCGGGCCAGACTCAGGCCCGCCGTGCCGAGGCCGCTCGGGCCCCGCAGGATCCGGCCGAGATCGGGACCGGGAATCCGGCCGGGATCAGGTACCGGCTCCGCCACCGCGGCGGGAACGGGGAGGGTGGACGGCGCGGCGTCCGCGGCTTCGACGCCGACGAAACCGGCCTGGGCGAGGACGTGGGCCCCGAAGTGGGCCGCCGCGGAGGGCAGGCTCGACTGCAGAGGGGAAAGCCCGGGCTCGGGCATCCGTGACTCCTTGAAGAGGATGGGGTGGTCCGTCCCGGATCCCGGGCGTGCTCGCCCGGCCCGGAAGGGTCCGGGCTGTCGTGTCGGTCGGACGGGTGCGGCTCCGGCGGGAGTCAGCCGTGCCTGCGGGCGATCTGGACGTTCTCCAGTACGCCGAGCGCGTTCGGCACCAGGATCGCGGCGGAGTAGTACGTGGTGACCAGGTACGACATGATCGCCTGCTCGCCGATGCCCATGAACCGCACGGACAGACCCGGCTCGTACTCCTCGGGCAGTCCGGTCTGGCGCAGACCGATGACGCCCTGGTTGTCCTCGCCGAGACGCATGGCGAGGATCGAGCTGGTGTTCTCCTTGCTGATGGGGATCTTGTTGCAGGGGAGGATCGGGACGCCGCGCCAGGACGGGACCTGGTGCCCGTCGAGTTCGACCGTCTCCGGGTAGAGCCCGGCGGCGTTCCACTCGCGCCCGATCGCCGCGATCGTCCGGGGGTGGGCCAGGAAGAGCCTGGTTCCCCGACGGCGGGTCAGCAGCTCGTCGAGGTCGTCCGGGGTGGGCGGACCCGAGTGGGTCTGGATCCGCTGCTTGAAGTCGGCGTTGTGGAGGAGGCCGAACTCCGGGTGGTTGATGAGCTCGTGCTCCTGGCGCTCGCGCAGCGCCTCGATGGTGAGCCTGAGCTGCTCCTCCGTCTGGTTCATCGGCCCGTTGTAGAGGTCGGCGACCCGGGTGTGGACCTTGAGGACGGTCTGGGCGACGGAGAGTTCGTATTCGCGCGGCTTGAGCTCGTAGTCCACGAAGGCGCCCGGGAGCGTGACCTCGCCGGTGTGGCCGGCCGACATCGCGATCTCGGCCTCGCCGTGACGGTTCTGCCGCTGGAGCGGGAGCGAGCTGAAGGCGTGGAGGTGCGCCTGGAGGCTCGGTGCCGAGGACGCGATCGAGGCGAAGTCGGCGCGGGAGAGGGTGAGCAGGGTGCCGGAGGTCTCGGCGGTGGCGGTGTAGTCCCACCTGGCGTCGGCGTCCAGGAGGGCGTTCTCGCCGAGGTGGTCGCCGTCGGCGAGGACGGAGACCGCGACCTCGTCGCCGTACTTGCCGACGGAGGTCTGGTTGATCCTGCCGTGGGCGATCAGGTGGATCTGCCCGGCGGGGGTGCCGCGCTCGGTCAGCACCTCGCCGGCGCGGAAGTCGCGCCGGACGCACCGGTCGGCGAGCGCGGTGAGCACCTCGACGTCCTCGAAGCCGCGCAGCAGGGCCAGTTCGCCGAGTTCCTGGGGGATCACGCGGACGCGCGGGCCGTCCTGGACGAACTCGATGCGGCCGTCGCCGACGGTGTAGCTCAGTCGGCGGTTCACCCGGTAGGCGCCGCCCTTCGTCTCCACCCAGGGGAGCATCCGGAGCAGCCAGCGGGAGGAGATCTCCTGCATCTGCGGGGTGGACTTGGTCGTGGTGGCGAGGTTGCGGGCAGCCGCGGTGCTCAGGCTGGACTGCCGGGGCGGCGCCACCTGCGCTTCCGGTCCTGTCTCGACGGTCATCGGGGCGAGTTCTCCTTCGGGTGGACGACGGTCGGCGAACGCGCACCGATCCGGTGAAAGAGGAAAAAGGGGGTCAATCTCTGGGAATTCGTCCAGATCCCGGGGAACAGTAACGGCCGGTAAGCCCCGTCCACCCCATCGGTTCGGGATCATTACCCCGAAACAGTGATCTTGCTTCGCGGGAGGTTTATCCGGGCGGCCGACGGTATCCGGCCACGTTCGAAGGGAACGCGAAAGCCCTCCGGCTCCGTGTTCGGGAGCGGGAGGGCTGCGAAGGGGTCAGGGGGTTACGCGCGGCCTGCGGCGAGGTCCATCAGACGGGCGAGGACGCGGCCGCTGGAGGCGGCGACGCCGTCGTGTTCCCATTCGTTGGTGACCCAGACGCGGGAGGCACCGATCCGGCGGGCGGTGGCGAGGGAGATGCCCGCGTCGACGTACATGTCGTCGTGGTAGACGATCGCGGCGAGCGGGACCTCGTTGGCGGCGAGGCGTTCGAGGTCGTAGAGGGGCGGCCAGTCGGTGCGCGCGGCCAGCAGGTCGGCGGCGTCCGCGAAGGGGCGCAGGCCCGCGATCTCCCGGAACATCCAGGGGTACATCATCTCGCCGGTGAGCAGGAGGGGGTCCGCGTCCTCGGCGAACTCGGGAAAGTCGGCCAGGGCGCGGGAGGCCGCCCAGCCGGTCGGGCCGTCCCCCTGTCCGTACAGCGACTCCTGCATGACGGCGAAGAGCGGGTTGTCGGTGAAGCCGGTCAGGGTCATCACCTGGTGGAGGAAGGTGTCGCTCAACTCGCCGTCCGTGTCCAGGGCTTCGTCGAGGAGCCAGTGGACGCGCTCGAAGCCGTCGCCCATGCCGAGGGCGAGTCCGAGGGTGCGCAGGCGGTGCGGGGTGAGGCGGTCGCCGTTCGGGAGGCGGACGTCGTCGGCCGCGAGGAGGTCGGCGATCTTCCGGAGCCGGGGGGCGTCCTCGGGGTAGCGGGCGTAGAGGTCGAGGACGCGGTCGCGGACGCGGGGGTAGGTGTGGGCGTAGACGTCGTCGGCGGTGGCGGTGACGCCGGGCAGGCCGCCGGTGACGTAGCAGGCCTTCAGTCCCTCGGGGGCCTGGGAGAGGTAGGTGAGGGTGATGAAGCCGCCGTAGCTCTGGCCGAGGGTCTCCCAGGGGGCGTCGCCGCAGAGTTCGCGGCGGATCAGTTCCGCGTCGGCGACGATCGCGTCGGCCCGGAAGTGGGAGAGGTAGCCGGCGAGCCCGTCCGGCGAGGCGAACCGGGCGGCGGACCGTGCGGTGATCGGGGTGGAGCGTCCGGTGCCGCGCTGGTCGAGGAGGAGCACGCGGTGGGTCGTGAGCGCCTGGGCCAGCCAGCCGGGCGAACCGGCCGACGGGCGGGGCGACTTGCCGCCGGGTCCGCCCTGGAGGTAGAGCAGCCAGGGGAGTTCCTCGCCCGCGCGGGCCGGGTCGGCGACCTCCCGGGCGAAGACCTCGATGGTGGGGCCGTCGGGTGCCTGATGGTCCAGGGGGACGGTGAAGAGGTGGTCGACGGTCGCGTACGCCGGGTTCATGGGTTCCTTCCGCGGCCGCGTGCGGCCGGTCAGATGTGACATTGCATCGATGGGCGGCCGTCGTCCGCCCGTCGAGAGGAGCCTCCATCCGACCGCCGGCCGGTGCCGCTACTTCCCGGTCGGCCGGTCGCCCTTGGCCCACAGGGAGCGGACGTGCCCCAGGTGGCGGGTCATGCACTTCTCCGCGCCTTTGGCGTCGCCGGCGAGCATCAGGTCGAGCAGCTCCAGGTGCTCCTCGGCCGACGGGATGAGGTTGCCGCTCTGGTCCAGGGCGGTGAGCCCGTACAGGCGGGACCGCTTGCGCAGGTCGCCGACGGTCTCGACGAGCCGTTCGTTGCCCGCGAGGCCGAGCAGCGTGAGGTGGAAGAGACGGTCCGCCTCCAGGTAGCCGATGAGGTCGTGCTCGCGGGCGGCGCGCACGATGTCCTCGGCCACGGGCCGCAGCGCCTCCAGGTCCTCGCGGGCGGCGATCCGGGTGATCCTGCCGACCATCGGGATCTCGATGAGCGCGCGGATCTCGGTGTACTGGTCGAGGTCGCGCTCGTCGACCTCGGTGACCCGGAACCCCTTGTTGCGGACGGGCTCGACCAGGCCCTCGCGGGCCAGGTCGAGCATCGCCTCGCGGACCGGGGTGGCGGAGATCCCGAAGTCCTCGGCGAGGGTCGGCGCCGAGTAGACCACCCCGGGGCGGAGCTCGCCCGAGATCAGGGCGGCTCGCAGGGCATGGGCGACCTGGTCGCGCAGCCGCTCCCGGGAGGCGTTGAGGTCGCGGTGGGTCAGGTGCCCCATGACGGTGGTGATCCCTTCGTTCCGGTTGACATCACCACCGTACGATGTCACGCCGCGGAGCCCGCCGGTGCCAGGGTGTACGTCCGGCCGGCCGTGAAGAAGTCCAGCGCGGCCCTGCCCTGCTCGCGCGGTCCGTGGCTGGACGCCTTGGAGCCGCCGAAGGGCAGGTGGAAGTCGACTCCGGTGGACGGGGCGTTGAGCCGGATCATCCCGGTGTCGAGCAGGTCGAGGCCGGTCAGCGCCGTGTTCAGGTCGGCGGTGTGGACCGAGGTGACGAGACCGTACGGTACGGAGTTGGTGATCCGGATCGCGTGGGCCAGGTCGTCGGCGGCCAGCAGGGACGCGACGGGGCCGAAGACCTCTTCGCGCAGGAGCCGGTGCCCCGGGGAGACCTTCTCGACGAGGGTCGGGGTCGCGTACCAGCCGGACCGGTCGGGCACGGTGCCGCCGGCGAGGACGGAGAGCCCTCGGCTGGCCTCGCCGACCTGGTCGCGGGCGTACTCGTGGATGAGCGGCCCGCAGACGGTGGCCGGGTCGGCGGGGTCGCCGACGGGGACGGCCCGCAGCGCTTCGGAGAGCGCCTCGCGCAGCGGGTCGAGCGCGGCGCCGACCGCGATGACGCGGCTGGTGGCGGTGCACTTCTGGCCCGCGTACCCGGCGATGGCGGCGGCGATGTGGGCGGCCGCCTGCTCGATGTCCGCGTCCGGCAGGACGAGCGCCGCGTTCAGGCCGCCCATCTCCGCCTGGACCGGGATGCCCCGGGAGGTCGCGGCCCGGGCGACGGCCTGGCCGACGGGGGTGGAGCCGGTGAAGGAGACGACGTCGGCGGCGGAGACGAGGGCGTTGCCCTCGGTCGCTCCGCCGGGCAGGACGGTGAACACCGCCTCGGGCAGGACCCGCTGGACGATCGCGGCGAGGGCCTGGGCGCACGCGGTGGCCTCGGGGGCCGGCTTGAGGACGACCGTGTTGCCGGTGGCGAGCGCCGGGGCGGCCTTCCAGGTCGGGATGGCGAAGGGGAAGTTCCAGGGCGTGATGAGCCCGGCCACGCCGTGCGGGCGGCGCCGGGTCAGGAGCAGCCCCGCGCCCGCCGCGGTCTCGTGGACCTCGCCGGTCGGCTGGAAGGGGGCCTGGGCGTAGTAGCGCCAGATGGCGGCGGTACGCGCGACCTCGGCCTTGGCCTCGGCGAGCGGTTTGCCCACCTCGCGTACGGCGAGCGCGGCCAGTTCGTCGGCCGCGGCCTCGACGGCGGCGGCGACGGCGCCCAGGGCGGCCGAGCGGGCGGCGGCCCCGGCGAGCAGCCAGCCGGGCTGGGCGGCGCGGGCCCGCTCGACGGTGTCGACCGTCGTGAAGGCGCCGGGTGCCTGGATCCGCAGGAGCACGTCGTCCGGGTCGGCCGGGTTGCGGGAGATGACGGTGGGATGTGCGTCGTTCACAGGAGGAATCCTCCGGGGAAGGGGTCGTCCGGGTCGAGGAAGTACTGCGCGGTGCCGGTGATCCAGGCACGGCCGGTGACGGTCGGGACGACGGCGGGCAGGCCGCCGACCTCCGTCTCGCCGACGAGCCGGCCGGTGAACTCCGTACCGATGAAGGATTCGTTGACGAAGTCGGTGTCGAGCGGGAGCTCGCCGCGGGCGTGCAGCTGGGCCATGCGCGCCGAGGTGCCGGTGCCGCACGGGGAGCGGTCGAACCAGCCCGGGTGGATGGCCATGGCGTGCCGTGAGCGGGTGGCGTCCGAGCCGGGCGCCTCCAGGTACACGTGCTTGAGCCCGGCGATCTCCGGCTGCGTGGGGTGCACGGGCCGGTCGGGCGAGGCGTTGACGGCGGCCATGACGGCGAGCCCCGCGGCGAGGAGGTCGTCCTTGCGGTCGCGGTCGAAGGGCAGGCCCAGGGAGTCGAGTGCGACGAAGGCGTAGAAGTTGCCGCCGAAGGCCAGGTCGTAGGTGACCGTCCCGTATCCGGGGACGTCGACCTTGCGGTCGAGGGCCACGCTGAAGGCGGGCACGTTGGTGAGCGTGACCGCCTTCGCGGCGCCGTCCTCCACCTGGACGTCGACGCTGACGAGCCCGGCAGGCGTGTCGAGGCGGACGGTGGTGACGGGCTCGACGACCGGCACCATCCCCGTCTCGACGAGCACGGTCGCGACACCGATGGTGCCGTGACCGCACATCGGAAGCAGCCCGGACACCTCGATGTACAGCACGCCGTAATCCGCGTCGGGCCGGGTGGGCGGCTGAAGAATCGCACCGCTCATCGCCGCATGCCCCCGCGGCTCGAACATGAGCAGCGTACGGAGATGGTCCAGGTGCTCGATGAAGTGCAGCCGGCGCTCGGCCATCGTGGCACCGGGAATGACCCCGACACCACCGGTGATCACACGCGTGGGCATGCCCTCGGTGTGCGAGTCGACCGCGTGGAAGACATGACGCGTACGCACGGAGTTCCTTTCGACGGACAGCGGGGACGGAGAGCGGGGACGGTGACCGGGGACGGTCGGTCGTGGCGGTGGTCAGCGGTGGCCGTCGGCCACGGCCTTCTCGGTGGCGGTCCGGACGCCGGCCTCGATCGAGCCGGAGAGCGGGTGGCGCGGCGGGCGGGTCGGACCGCCCTGGCGGCCGGCGATGTCCATGGAGAGCTTGATGGACTGGACGAACTCCGTCTTCGAGTCCCAGCGCAGCAGCGAGTGCAGGGACTTGTAGAGCGGCACTGCGGTGGTCAGGTCGCCCGCGACCGCCGCGTGGTAGAGCTCGGAGCAGCTGGTGGGGAAGGCGTTGGGGTAGCCGGCGATCCAGCCGACGGCACCGGCGAGGGCCAGCTCCAGGAGGACGTCGTCGGCGCCGATCAGGAGGTCGAGCTCCGGGGCGAGTTCGGCGATCTCGTACGCCCTGCGGACGTCACCGCTGAACTCCTTGACGGCGACGATGCTGCCGTCGCCGTGCAGGCGCGCCAGCAGGTCGGGGGTGAGGTCGACCTTGGTGTCGATCGGGTTGTTGTACGCGACGATCGGGATCCCGGCCTTGGCGACCTCGGTGTAGTGGGCGCGCACGGCGGCCGGCTCGGCGCGGTACGTGTTGGGCGGCAGGAGCAGTACCGAACCGGCTCCGGCCTCGGCGGCCTGCTCGGCCCAGCGGCGGGACTCGGCGCTGCCGTAGGCGGCGACGCCCGGCATGACGCGCGCGCCGTCCCCGGCGGCGGCGACGGCGGTGCGGACGACCTGGGCGCGCTCCGCGTCGGTGAGGGTCTGGTACTCGCCCAGGGAGCCGTTGGGGACGACACCGTCGCAGCCGTTGGCGATCAGCCAGGCCACGTGCTCGGCGTAGGCGTCGTAGTCGACGGAGAGGTCCTCGCGGAAGGGGAGGGTGGTGGCGACCATGATGCCGCGCCAGGGGCGGTCGGTGTTCCAGGTGGAGGCGGTCATGTCGACGCCTGCCTTTCTATAGTGTGTGACATTTTACAGGAAGGGAAAGAAGGGCCCTGAGGGCCCCTCCCCTGGGATCTGTGGGATCTACGGGATCTGTTCGGAGGGTTCGTCGAGCGCGGCGAGCGTCGAGAGCGGCACGGGGACGGCGAACGGGCGGCGCTCCGCGGGCGGTTCGGCGGCTCCGCCGCGCGCGGCGAGGCAGGAAACCGCCGTCCCGCACATCCGACCCTGACACCAGCCCATGCCGGCTCGCGTGAGGAGCTTGACGGTCCGCGCGTCCCGCGCCCCGAGGTCGGTGACCGCCTCGCGCACACGCCCCGCGGTCACCTCCTCGCAACGGCACACGTCCGTCTCGTCCTCCAGCCACGCGGGCCAGCCGGGGCCCGGCGCGTGCGCCGCGGCCATGACGTCCGCGAAGGCCCGCATCCGGTCCCGGCGGCGCCGGAGTTCGCCGAACCGGCCCGCGCCCGCGTCCGCACCGCGGCCGCGCAGCCGGGCGGCGATCGTCCGGCCCGCCAGCTCGCCCTCGGTGCGGGCGAGTTCGGCGCCTCCCACGCCGCCGGTCTCACCCGCCGCCCACAAGCCGGCCACCGAGGTCTCCTGGAGGTCGTCCAGGGCGAGCCCGAGGGTTCCGTCGGGCAGGGCGCGGGTGGCGCAGCCGACGGCCGTGGCCAGCTCGATCTGGGGCACGAGCCCGTGCCCGACGGCGAGCGCGTCGCAGGCGATGCGGCGGCCCGTCCCCGGTACGGGGGTCCAGTCGCCGTCCAGGCGGCTGACGGTGACGGCCTCGACCCGGTCGGTGCCGTGCACCTCGGTGACCGCGCTGCGCGGCAGCACCCGCACACGGTGCCTGAGCAGTGCGGCCCCGTGCACCAGGGCCTCGGCGGCCTTCGCCGGGTTGGTGACGAGCGCGCGGGGGTTGCGGGCGTACCGCAGATAGCCCGCGGCCTCGACCACGGCCGGGACCCGGGCGCCCGCCGCGGCGAGCGACGAGGCGACGGCGAGCAGCAGAGGGCCGCTGCCGGCCACGACGATGCGCCGTCCGGGCAGCACGAGCCCGGACTTCAGCATGGCCTGCGCACCGCCGGCGCCCACGACTCCGGGCAGGGTCCAGCCGGGGAAGGGGAGCTGGCGCTCGTACGCGCCGGTGGCGAGGAGGAGCGCCCGGGCACGGATCAGGACGGGCCGCTCCTCGGTGCCGTCGGCGCCGGTGACCGCGTGCACCGCCCAGGTCCCGGTGTCCCCGTCGGACTCCCGTACGACGGACCACACGTGGTGCCCGGTCAGGTGGTCGACCGCGCTCGCTCCGAGCCGGCTCCGCAGGTCGGAGAAGGCGGACCAGTCGTGGTGCAGGGCCTCGGGGCGCACCGCTCCGAGAGCGGGTGCGGGGTGCCGGTAGAACTGCCCGCCGGACTGGGTGGAGGAGTCGAGGAGGGCGACGGTGAGGCCGAGTTCGGAGGCGGTGACGGCGCCGGCGAGCCCTGCGGAGCCCGCGCCCACGACCACGAGGTCGTACGGTTCGCGTGCGCTGTGTCCTCTGGGCGTCCCGCCCGGCTCAGACGGCGAGGCGGTCATGGCCGTGCCCTTCCTGGGTGGTGATCGCGTCGCCCGGGGTGGCGGGGACCAGGCAGGCCCGGCGGTTGGGTGCGCCGTTGATCGTGGCGAGGCAGTCGTAGCACTGGCCGATGCCGCAGAACGCGCCGCGCGGCCGCCCCCCTTCCCGGGTGGTGCGCCAGGCCAGGATGCCGGCGCCCCAGAGGGCGGCGGCGACGGTCTGGCCGGGCAGGGCGGTGACGCTCCGGCCGTCGAAGGTGATCTCGAACGGCGGGTCGGGCTGTGCCCCGACCAGGTCGGCGGGCGTGCGGGCCACGGGCCCTCCTCTCGTGAGGGTGACGGTAGGGGGGCGCATCAGGGCGCGGAGGCGGGTACGGGATCGGATGCGGGGCCGGCTGCGGCCGTGCCGAACCGGTCCGGGCGGAACGGGTCGATGTCGAGGGGCACATCGCCGTTGGTCAGGCAGGCGGCGACGATCAGTCCGGTGACGGGCGCGAGGCCGATCCCGGCGCCTTCGTGGCCGCAGGCGTGCAGCAGCCCGTGGACGCGCGGGTCGGGTCCGATCGCGGGCAGGTGGTCCGGCAGGTAGGGGCGGAAGCCCAGGTAGGTCCGCATGGCCCGGACGGTGCCGAGGACCGGGAACAGGCCGGTGGCCCCGGCGGCGAGGCGGCGCAGGACCTCGGTGGAGAGGGTCCGGTCGAAGCCGACCCGTTCCCGGCTGGCGCCGATGAGGACGGGGCCCGCCGGGGTGCCCTCGACGACCGCCGAGGTCTGGAGGGCGGCCGAGCCGCTGGCCACGTCGGCCACGTAGTCGGCGGCGTACACCTTGTGGCGCACCACGCGCGGCAGGGGTTCGGTGACGAGGACGAAGCCCCTGCGGGGCAGCACGGGGAGGTGGACGCCCGCGAGTTCGGCGAGGGCGCCGCCCCAGGTGCCGGCGGCGTTCACCACGTACGGGGCGTGGAGCTCGCCGGCCGCGGTCCGCACTCCGCGGATCTCTCCGGCTGCTCCGGTGAGGAGGCCGGTCACCTCCTCACCGAGGTGCAGCCGGACGCGGTCGCCGGCCGCCCGCAGCAGTTGGGCGGCGGCGTGGGCGGGCATCACCTGGGCGTCCTGCGGATAGAGGAAGCCGCCGGCGAGGCCAGGAGCGAGGTGGGGCTCCAGATCGTGGAGCCGGTCCCCGGGGACCTCCTGGGCGGTGACGCCCGCCTTCTCCTGACGGGCCGCGAAGTCGCGCAGGGCGCGCATCCCCGACTCGTCGGACGCGACCACGAGGCCTCCCTTGGCCTCGTACTCGACGTGTGGCGGGAGCACGTCCGCCAGCTCCCGCCAGAGGGTGTTGGCGAGGAGGGCGAGTTCGAGCTCCGGTCCCGGCTCCTTGTCGGAGACCAGGAGGTTTCCCTCCCCGGCCCCCGTCGTTCCGCCGGCGACGGAACCGCGGTCGACGACGGTGACGGACAGGCCGGCAAGGGCGGCGTAGTAGGCGCAGGCCGCGCCGACGACGCCGGCGCCGACGACGATGACATCCGAGGGTTTTCTCGTGGGCACGTCAGTAATATTTCACATTGCACTGGCGGTTGCCAAGACCCCGAAACGGAGCATTCCACTCGTCGGGCGCTCCGCCGAGCACCGCCCGGACACGGATGAGTAACGGACTCCCCGATGCCTTGTCAGTGCAATTTCACATTACTATGTTACAGGTCACATTCCAGCCATCGGGCTGTTCGACCGCTCTCTCGGAGTGACCTTCATGAACAAGCGCACGTACACCCTGGCCACCGCTCTGGTGACGGCCCTCGCCCTCGGCACGACCGGCTGTGCCGGCGACGGCAAGAAGTCCGACGGCTCCCGGGACCGCGGCAAGAACCCCGCGATCTCCAACAACGGCGCGGTCGTCGGCGGCACCCCGCAGAAGGGCGGGACGCTGAACATCCTGTCCAACCAGGACTTCACCCATCTCGACCCGGCCCGCAACTGGGTGGTGGGCGACATGGACTTCGGCTCGCGGCTGCTCTACCGCACCCTCCTCACGTACAAGGCCGCGCCCGGCGCGAAGGGCGGGGAGCTCACGACGGACCTCGCCGAGAACCTCGGTGTCTCCTCCAACGGCGCCAAGACCTGGACCTTCAAGCTGAAGCCCGGCCTGAAGTACGAGGACGGCACCCCGATCACCGCCCAGGACGTCAAGTACAACGTCGAGCGGTCCTTCTCCCCCGACCTGCCCGGCGGCCCCGACTACGCGGCCCGCTACCTCGTCGGCGCCGAGGGCTATCAGGGCCCCGCGCAGGGCAAGCATCTCGCCTCCGTGAAGACCCCGGACGACCGCACGATCGTCTTCGAGCTCCGCAAGCCCTTCGCCGAGTTCCCGTACGCGACGGTGCTCTCCACCTTCAGCCCCGTGCCCAAGTCCCAGGACAAGGGCCCGCAGTACGACAACCGGCCCTTCTCCTCCGGCCCGTACAAGATCGAGTCGTACGCCCGGGACAAGCAGATGGTCCTCGTGCGCAACACCCACTGGAGCGCCGCCACGGACACCGTGCGCAAGGCGTACCCGGACCGGATCGTCGTCACGATGGGCCTCAAGGCCAACCAGATCGACGACCGCCTCATCGCCTCCGCCGGCGGCGACGCCTCCTCCGTCGCCTGGGCCCCGCTCCGCCCCGAGTCCACGCCCAAGGTGCTCACCAAGCCGGACGTCCGGGCGCGGCTCCTCGCCGAGTCGACCAGCTGCACCGAGATGGTCCAGATGCACACCGGCCGCGCACCGTTCGACAACGTCAAGGTGCGCCAGGCCGTGCAGTACGCCCTCGACCGCGAGGCTCTCGTCACCGCCACCGGCGGCCCCGCGCTCAACGACCCGGCCACCGCCCTCATGCCCGGCCTGCTCTACCCCGGCGGCAAGCAGCCCGACACCCTGAAGATCCCGCTCACCGGCGACGTCGAGAAGGCGAAGCAGCTCCTCAAGGAGGCGGGCAAGGGCGGCGGCTTCTCCACCAGCGTCACCGTCTCCACCGGCGACAAGGCCATCGGCGAGGCGATCCAGCAGTCCCTGGGCCGCGCCGGCATCAAGGTCACCATCGAGACCGTCGACCCGTCCGCCTTCTACGACACGATCGGCGACACCAAGAACCGCACGGACCTCGCCTACACCGGCTGGTGCCCGGACTTCCCCTCCGGCTCGACCTTCCTCCCCTTCGTCTTCGACGGCCGCTACATCAAGGAGAAGGGCAACTCCGGCAACCACTCCCTCTTCCGCGACGACGCCACGATGAAGCGCATGGACGAGATCGCCGCGATGACCGACGCCCAGCAGGCGAACAAGGCGTGGCAGGACCTCGACGCCCAGATCCTCGCCAAGGCCCCGACCGCGCCCGCCGTCGTCGAGCGCAAGCCCCTGCTGATCGGCACCAACATCGCCGGCGCCTACGGCCACACCTCCTTCGGCGGACAGATCGACTACGCGACGGTCGGCCTCAAGGACCCCGCGAAGAGCGCGAACTGAAGGACGTCGCCCCGATGACCACCACGCCCACCACATCCGCCACGTCCCCACCGACTGGCACCTCTCCTCCGACCACCGCCGCCCCCGCCGTACGGGCGGGCAACGGTCCCTGGCAGCTCGCCCGTGCGGAGCTGCGCCGCCGTACGTCCGTGAAGCTCTCGCTCGCCGTCGTCCTGTTCTTCGCGCTCCTGACCGTCGCCGCCCCGCTGATCGGTTCGCTGGGCGGCTGGGGCCCCGAGGAGTTCGACAAGAGCGCCGTCGATCCGTACCTGGGCGGCCTGCCCATCGGCCCGCTCGGCGGCGTCTCGGCCGAGCACTGGCTCGGCGTCGAACCCGTCACCGGCCGCGACCTGTTCGCCCGGGTCGTGTACGGCGCCCAGGTCTCCCTGCTCATCGCCTTCTCGGCGACGGCGATCGTCGTCGTCGCCGGGACGGCGGCCGGCATCGCCGCGGGCTACTTCGGCGGCCGCACCGACACCGTGCTGTCCCGGCTGATGGACCTCACCATGTCCTTCCCGTCCCTCATCTTCATGATCGCCATGATGTCGGTGGCCAGGGACGTCAACCGGACGGTCCTGATGACCGTCGTCATCGGCCTCTTCGGCTGGCCCGGCATCGCCCGGATCGTCCGCGGCCAGACCCTGTCGCTCAAGCACCGCGAGTACGTCGACGCCGCCCGCGTCGCCGGCTCCGGGCCCTGGCGGATCCTCTCCCGCGACATCCTCCCGGGCGTCGCCGGGCCGGTCATCGCGTACACGACGCTGATCGTCCCCGGCATGATCGCCACCGAGGCGGCCCTCAGCTATCTGGGCGTCGGCGTCCGGCCGCCCACCCCGTCCTGGGGCCAGATGATCGCCGAGAGCGTCGCCTACTACGACACGGATCCCATGTACTTCGTCGTGCCGAGCCTCTGCCTCTTCCTCACCGTGCTCGCGTTCACCCTGCTCGGCGACGCGCTGCGGGACATCCTCGACCCGAGAGGCAGCCGTACGTGATCCTCTACCTCGGCCGCCGGCTCCTCGGCGTGCTCGGCGTCCTCGTCGCCATCGCCGCCGTCACCTTCGTCATCTTCTACGTCCTCCCCTCCGACCCGGCCGCCGCGGCCTGCGGCAAGTCGTGCAGCACCGACCGGCTGGAGGCGATCCGCGCCAACATGGGCCTCGACGCCCCGCTGTGGCGGCAGTTCGCCGACTTCGTCACCGGCATCTTCACCGGCCGGACGATGGGCACCGGCCAGTACGCCCTGGAGTGCGACTTCCCCTGTCTGGGCTACTCGTACGAGAACAGCCAGAGCGTGTGGGACCTGCTCGTCGACCGGCTGCCCGTCTCGGCCTCGCTCGCGCTCGGCGCCGCCGCGATCTGGCTGGTCCTCGGCCTCTCCGCGGGCGTCACCGCCGCGCTCCACAAGGACACCCTCACCGACCGGGCCCTGATGGTCGGCGCGGTCGCCGCCGCCTCACTGCCCGTCTACTTCACCTCGGTGCTGCTGATCTTCGGACTGATCCGGGTCTCCGGGCTGCTGCCCTACCCGCAGTACGTGGCCTTCGGCGACGATCCGCTGTCCTGGGCCACCAACCTGCTGCTCCCCTGGCTCGCGCTCGCGATCCTCTACGCCGCGATGTACGCGCGCCAGAGCCGCAGCGCGATGATCGAGTCCATGGCGGAGCCGTACATCCGCACCGCCCGCGCCAAGGGTCTGCCGCGCCGCACGGTCGTCGTCAAGCACGGCCTGCGCGCGGGCATGACGCCCATCCTGACCATCTTCGGGATGGACCTCGGCGGACTGCTCGCCGGCGCCGTGATCACCGAGTCCATCTTCGGACTGCCCGGCATCGGCCGTCTCTTCTACGGCGCGCTGTCCACCGGCGACCAGCCGGTCATCCTCGGGGTGACGCTGCTCGCCGCCACCTTCATCGTCGTCGCCAACCTGGCCGTCGACCTGCTGTACGCCGTCGTCGACCCGCGAGTGAGGTACTGATGGCCTCCCCTGCCCCCGGCCCCGCCTCCCTCCTTTCGGTACGGGACCTCACCGTCACCTTCCCGACGAAGCGCGGCCCCGTCCGGGCCGTCGACTCCCTCTCCTTCGACGTGCTGCCCGGCCGGACCCTCGGCATCGTCGGCGAGTCCGGCTCCGGCAAGTCCGTGACCTCGCTCGCCGTCATGGGCCTGCACACGGGCGCCGAGGTCACCGGCTCCGTCACCCTGGACGGGCGCGAGCTCATCGGCCTCTCCGACCGCGAGCTCAACGGGCTGCGCGGCCGGCGCATGGCCATGATCTTCCAGGACCCGCTCTCCAGCCTGCACCCCTACTACACCGTCGGGGAGCAGATCGCCGAGCACCACCGGGTCCACTTCGGCTCCCGCCGAGCGGCCGCCCGCGAGCGGGCGATCGAGGCCCTCGGCGAGGTCGGCATCCCCGAACCACGCCGCCGGGCCGGCGAGTACCCCCACCAGTTCTCGGGAGGCATGCGCCAGCGCGTCATGATCGCGATGGCCCTGTCCTGCGAGCCGGACCTGCTGATCGCCGACGAACCGACGACCGCCCTGGACGTCACCGTCCAGGCCCAGATCCTGGAGCTGATCGCCCGGATCCAGCAGGACCGCGGACTCGCCGTCGTCATGATCACGCACGATCTGGGCGTGGTCGCCCGGGTGGCCCACGACGTCCTCGTGATGTACGGCGGCCGGGCCGCCGAACACGCCCCGGTGGACGCCCTCTTCGCCTCCCCCGCCCACCCCTACACCCGCGGCCTGCTCGACTCGCTGCCCCGGCTCGACGACGAGGACGACGCGCCGCTGCGGGCGATCCCCGGCAGTCCGCCGTCCCTCCTCGAACCCGCTCCGGGCTGCGCGTTCGCACCCCGCTGCTCCCGCGCGGCAGCCGGCTCCGACGAGGAACGGGCGCGCTGCGCGGGCGAACGCCCGCTGCTCGTCGGCCCGGAGGGGCATCCGGCCGCCTGCCACTTCCCCGCGTACGAAGGCGTCGCCTCATGACCACGACCACCACCGCGGCCTCGGGCGCGGGCACGAACACGAGCACGACGTCCACGCCGCTGCTCAGCGTGCGGGACCTGACGATGACCTTCCCGGGCCGCCGGTCCCGCTCGGCGCCCGTCCGGGCCGTCGACGGCATCGGCTTCGACGTGGCGGCGGGCGAGACCCTGGGTCTCGTCGGCGAGTCCGGCTGCGGCAAGTCGACCACCGGCCGCATGATCGTGCGGCTCCTGGAGCCGACCGCCGGCTCCGTCTCGTACGACGGCCGCGACATCAGCCACCTGTCGCAGCGGGAACTGAAGCCGCTCCGGCGCGATCTCCAGATGGTCTTCCAGGACCCGCACTCCTCCCTCAACCCCCGCCAGACCGTGGCCCGGATCATCTCCGACCCGCTGATGGTGCAGGGGAGTTCGGCGGCCGACGCCCGCAAGCGGACCGTGGAGCTGATGGACCTGGTGGGGCTCATCCCGGAGCACATCGACCGCTACCCGCACGAGTTCTCCGGCGGCCAGGCGCAGCGCATCGGGATCGCCCGCGCGCTGGCCACCAGCCCGCGGCTGGTCGTCGCCGACGAACCCGTCTCCGCGCTCGACGTCTCCGTCCAGGCGCAGATCGTCAATCTGATGGAGCGGCTCCAGCGCGAGCTGGGGCTCGCCTATCTCTTCATCGCGCACGACCTCTCGGTCGTCAAGCGGGTCTGCGACCGGGTCGCCGTGATGTACCTGGGCCGGATCGTGGAGATCGGGGTGAAGGAGCGGGTGTACGCGGCCCCCGCGCACCCGTACACGCGGGCGCTGCTCTCCGCCGTCCCGCTGCCCGACCCGGCGGCCGAGCGGGCCCGGGAGCGGATCACGCTGCTCGGGGACCCGCCGAGCCCGGCCGCTCCCCCGCCGGGCTGCACCTTCCACCCGCGCTGCCCCAAGGCGCAGGACATCTGCCGGACGGAGGCGCCGCTGCTGCGGATCGCCTCACCGGGCGAGGCGCGGCAGGTCGCCTGCCACTTCCCCGAGGCCGCCTGAGCACGGCGAACGCCCCGGTCCCGCGTGTGCGGGGCCGGGGCGTTCGGTGTGCGCGGGCCCGGAGCGTTCGGTGTGCGCGAGGCCGGGGCGGTCTAGGACTCCGCGAGTGCCGCCGCGTACACGGCGCCTGCCACGGCGAGGTCCTCCCAGGCCATGCCGACGCTCTTGAAGAAGCGCGGGCGCTCGGTCGTGGGGGTGCGGCGGCCGGTCACCAGGTCGGCGAGGTTCCCCACGATGTGGTCCTCCTCGATCGCCCCTTCGGCCGTGGGGACGAGCAGGTCGCCGGCTTCGCGCAGCGCGGCGGCGCGCGCCTCGACGTACACCTCGGAGCGGGCCACGAGCCCGGTGTCGGTCTCGCGGGCGTCCGGCTCGTGCGAGCCGACGGCGACGACGGTGGCGCCGGGGGCCACGAGGGATCCGTCGAAGAGGGGGGTGCGGGCGGTGGTGCAGCAGACGACGAGGTCGGCCTTGGCCACGTCGTCGGGCGTGCCGGTGCGGGCGAGGACGCCGAGCGTCCGCGCGTACCCGGCGAGGGCGCGCGCGGCGATCTGGTTGCGGCCGACGACGATCGCCTCGGAGACGTGGCGTACGGCGAGGACGGCCTCCAGGTGCCCGTACGCCTGCGGTCCGGTTCCGAAGAGGACCAGGCGCAGGGGGCTGCCGCTCGGTGTCAGATGGCGCACGGCGAGCGCGGAGACGGCAGGTGTGCGCAGTTCGGTGAGGGCGGCGCCGTCGAGGAGGGCGACCGGCCGCAGGTTCGCGCCGTCGAGGAGCAGGTAGGAGCCGGTGATGCGGGGCAGGCCCAGGGCGGCGTTGCCGGGGGCCACGCCGGCGATCTTCACTCCGGCGTACGGGCCGAAGGCGGCGGGCATGAGGAGGAGTTCGCCCGCGGGGACGGGGACGGCGGTGCGGGCCGGTCCTTCCTCCGGGTCGAGTCCGGAGCGCAGGACCTCGGCCAGGACGTCGATCGCCGCGGCCGGGCCCAGCAGGCGGGCCGTGGTCGCGGCGTCGATCTGGGTCAGGTGCGTCACAGCAGGAACCCCGTCCCCAGGTCGTCGTGCGGGTCGAGGTGGAAGGTGTGGGTGCCGGTGAGGTACGCCGTGCCGGTGACCTCGGTGATGCCCCCGGGCAGCAGGCGGCCGGTGAACACGGTGCCGGCGGCGGACTCGTGCGTCAGGGTGTCCCCCGGGGCGAGGCGTCCGTCGGCGGCGAGGAGGACGAGCCGCGCGGAGGTGCCGGAGCCGCAGGGCGAGCGGTCGATCTGCCCGTCGGCGAAGACGGTGACGTTGCGCTGGCGCGGGCCGTCGGCCCCGGGGGCCTCCGGGAGGTCCTCGTAGAGGATGACGCCGTACACGCCGGAGAGGCGCGGGTCGTCGGCGTGCCGGGTGGCCGGGTGGCCGGCGAGGGCGGCGCGGATCTCCTGGCCGGCGCGGACGAGCGCGGGGAGGGCGGCCTTGCCGGTGTCGAGGCCCAGGTCGGCGGCGGCGACGGAGGCGTAGCAGGCACCGGAGTGGGCGAGGTCGACCTCGACGGTCCCGAAGGAGGTCGTGACGGCGACCTTGCGGGCCGTGAGGAAGGTGGGGATGTTGCGGAAGGTGACACCCGTGGTGCGGCCGGCCTCGCGGTGCACGGTCGCGGTGACGCGGCCCGAGGGCACGTCGATGCGGACGGCGACGTCGCCGTCGTCGGGGGCCGCGACGCGTCCGGTGTCGACGGCCCAGGCGCCGAGCGCCATGGTGCCGTGGCCGCACGCGGTGGAGTATCCGTCCTTGTGCCAGAACAGCACGCCGAAGTGGGCGCCGTCGTCGTCGGCCGGGACGACGAAGCCGCCGTACATGCCGGCGTGTCCGCGGGGTTCCTGGACGAGGAGGCGGCGTACGTCGTCGAGCGGACCCGGGCGCGGGTCCGTGGCGGTCCCGCCGGAGCCGATGACGGTGGCGCGGCGCTCGGCGACGGTGTCGCCGGGGATCGGTGGGAGGTCCCGGTCGACGATCCGGAAGGGTTCGCCTGCGGCGTGGTAGTCGGTGGTGCGCACGGAGTGCGGGGTGGTGCTCACGAGGTACGGCCTCCGGTAAACGGGTTCGGGGGAACGTTCGGTGACGCTTTCCCCGACGGCCTCTGAGGAAGACCGTCGGGGAAACGGAAGCCGGGCCGGCCCCTCCCCCGTGGGTGAGGCCGGCCCGGACAGACGGGGATCAGCTGCGCAGGGGACCCTCGCAGTTGAAGCTCGACGTGCCGGCGACCCGGGAGGGCCAGATGTCGACGGCGCCGAAGGAACAGTTCATGTCGGCGAGGTTGTTGGTGGCGGCGCCCGCGCGGTCGAGGATGAAGTAGTCGACGGTCTCGGACATGTCCTTGAAGACCTTGTCCGAGTTGTTGGCGTCCGACAGGTTGGCGGTGATCCGGCCCTTACAGACGAAGCGGCGCTTGCCGGCCTCGCCCGCCTCCACGCAGTCGGGAGTGTTGGCGGTGGCGTTGGCGAAGGCGGTCCTGACGGCGGAGACGTCGTTGTCGCGGAGGCTGCTGTTCGCCGTGTACGTGGTGTTCGGCACGTACAGCTGGTCGACCTTGGCGATCTGGGTGTCCAGGAAGCGGTCGTACGCCTGCTGGAGGCCGGCGTCGGAGCTCAGCCGGCTGCGCCATGCGTCGTACGCGGCCACGTCGTTGTTCCGCTGGTGCGTGTACATCTCGCGGAGCAGCCCGGGGCGCTCGGTCCACAGGAACTCGAAGAAGGTGCCCGCGTAGTTGTAGAAGCGGAAGCCGTCGCCGCTGTAGGTGGCGAAGAGGAGCTGGCCGACGCTCATGCGCGGGCCGCCGCCGGCCGTGTCGTTGATGATGCCCCGGACCAGGGACTTGCGGACGGCGATGCCGTTGTCGCGGGTGGCACCGTCGAAGAACTCGGCCGTGCCCTCGTCCATGGCCGTGGTGCGGTCGCCCTGGTACCAGGGGCCCTGGCCGAAGGTGCCGGGGACGGCGAAGCGGCCGTTGAGGTAGTGGACGTACTCGTGGCGGAAGAGCTCTTCCAGGGTGAGGCTGGAGTCCTGGGGGACGCGGCGCTGGTACGTGTAGAAGGTGGCGCCGTTCTCGATGTAGATGCCGCCGTTGTTCGTGTCGTACCCGGTGATGATCGGGTGGTAGGTCTCGTAGTCGGCGCGGGAGGCGTACAGGACGATGTTCAGGGTGGTGTTGGTGTCGCCGGCGAGCGCCTGCTCGGTGCCGATGACGCGGTGGAACTGCGCCTTGACCTGCTTGCTCGCGTAGTAGAGCTGGTCGACGGTGGCCCGGTCGAGGGCCGTGCGGACCTTGATGCCGCCGTTGTCGTAGGTGTAGGTGTACGGGAAGATCTGCTTCTCGATGTCCGCCTTGCACACGCCGTACGGCTTGCAGGCCTCGTAGAAGTTGAGCCACGAGACGACCTTGGCCCACTGCTGGCTGCCGCTGCCGAAGGTGCTCACGGTCTGGCCGAACACCGTGCCGAGCCCGGCGACGATCTCCGTCTTGAGGGCCGTGACCTGGCCGAAGCGGCCGTACTCGCTGAGGGCGTCGCGGGCCACCCAGGCGTTGGCGGTGCCCTTCAGGTGCCCGTAGGTCGCGAAGGCCTTGAAGGCGGCGCGGTACGACGGGTCGGCGACGACGGCCGCGTGGAAGGCGGAGTCCTGGTTGCCCGGGTAGACGCCGAGGTAGTTGACGGAGAGCGCGGCGAGCGCGGCCCCCGCCCAGGCCGGGTCCAGGTTGGTGGCGGTGTGGGACGGGTCCATGGTGGCGAGGACCCGCTTGACCAGACCGAGCTGGTGGTGGCGCAGGCCCGGGCCGCTCGCGGCGTTGAGGGCCTCGCGCAGGGTGGTGCCGTTGGTCTTGGTGACGTCGAAGGTGCGCGCGGCGTTGCCGAAGGCGGTGACGGCCTGGGTGATCGCGCTCACGGTGGGCGCGTCGGTGGTGTCGATCTCGGTGCGGGAGAAGTCGTGGTACACGACGGCGTGCAGGTACGTGAACATCTCCTCCAGGTGCGAGGAGTTCTTGCCGTCGTGAGAAGGGGCCAGGCTCGATATGCGACGGGCGACGGCCTGCACGTGGGCGTCGGACATCACGGGGACGAGTCGGGCGTCCCACTTCCAGATGAGGCCGTTGAGACAGCCCTCGGAGGTGACGGCCGGGTCGGCGAGGAAGTCGGCGAACTGCTCCGGGGAGAGCCCGGTGATGCCGTCGAGCGTGCAGGGCACGCCCGCCGCGGTGGTGTCGGCGGTCGCGGCGAACGTCCGCGCGGTGGGCGCGGTGGCGACGGACTTGGCCTTGCCGGGGACGCGGCCCGCGGCGAGACCGCCCGGGGCGGGGGCGGGGCCCGTCTTCTTGGTGGCGGCGTTCGCGAGGTGCTCGACCTCGTCGAAGGGGTTGGCCGAGGGCTGGGCCTGCGGCGCCGCCGGGCCGGCCACCGGGGGCGCGGGGGCGGGCTGGTTCTCGGTGTCCGCCGCGGAGACCGCGGACTGGCCGGCGGAGGCGAGGAGGGTGACCGCGATGGCGGAAGCAAGCAGGGACGAGCGCACACGCCTGTGGAGGGACAACAGAACTCCTGCTGGTGAGGGGGGTAAGTGCGGGTTCGGTGCGGGGATGGAGCGGGGATTCGCAAGCAAGAACTGCACTGGTTCGCACGGTGTATGACAGCGGTTCATCACCCCGTGTGCGCTGTAACATAGTAATGTGAAATTGCACTGACAACCCCTCCGGCAGCATCAGTTCTCCCGGGCCCCTCGAACCCCTCCCCCAGGTCGCAACAATCCGCCACAAAACCCCACCGCACACCCGCACATGGGGTGGTTCGACGGGGCTGGTCGACGGCTGGTCGACGGGCCGATAGACGACTAGTCGACGGGCCGGCCGACGGTTCCCCGGCCTTCGACGAGGGGAGTCAGGCCGTCGAGGAGCGCCTTGAGGCCGAAGGCGAAGAGAGCGTCGAGCTTCAGGTCATAGCCATCCCCGAAGGCTCCGACCACTTTGGCGAACGTCGGGAAACGGCCGGATTGCACCAGTTCCTGGAGGGCCGGGGTGCGGCTGTCCATCCACTGGTCCTCCGACTGGCCCGTTGCCGCCGCGGCGTGCGCTTCCCTCTCCAGGTGCACGGCCAGGCCCTCGACGTGGCTGTAGAGCAGGACGTGGATGTCGAACAGCTCGGCGGGATCGAGTCCGTGACCGTCGAGGGCTCGCAGCATCCACTCGCCGTGGACCATCAGGTTGGGCACGAGCAGCGGGCGGGTGAGAGAGCCGAGCTGGGCCAGCCACGGGTGCTTGCGATAGAGCGCCCAGAGGGTCCGGGCGCCCAGTTCGATGCGGGGGCGCCAGCCCTCGGGGGCGTCGGAGGGGTAGGACGCCTCGCCGAACGCGGTGTCGGCCATGAGCAGGATGAGGTCGTCCTTGCCGGGGACGTACCGATAGGGCGACATGGCGGCGACACCGAGCCGTGCCGCGACGCCGCGCATGGAGAGCGCCGGCAGTCCTTCCGTGTCGGCGATGTCGATGGCCGTGCGGACGATCCGGTCGAGGCTCAGCTCCCGCTCGGGGTCCGGGGCGGGCGCCGTTCGCCTACGGGCGGGCGCGGCGGGGGCCGTTCCCGCGACGACCGTGCCGATCCGGGGGCGGGCCTCGACGAGCCCCTCCAGCCGCAGCGTGGTCAGGGCCTTGGTGGCGGTGGCGAGCGCGACGCCCCACTCCCCCGCGATCTGCCGGGTCGAGGGAACCCGGTCCCCGGGGGCGAGTTCACCGTCCGCGATGCGTCGCCGGATCGCGGCGACGATGCGCAGATAGGGCGGGTCGCCGCCCGCGTCCGTGGCCTTCGTCACGTTCCGCCTCCCTCGTTTCCTGTACTAGGACAGACGGTAGCAGCGGCAACGCCGAGCAGAGGGTGGCTGAGCTAGTACAGCCCTGAACTCCGGCCAGTTGGAGCGAGCGTGCGTACGGCGTACGTTCAGTGCGCGTACACCGTACGAAGCACTGGAGGAACCTCACATGCAGACGACCGTGCTCATCTCCGGGGGCGGCATCGCCGGGCCCGTCCTCGCGTACTGGCTGCACCGGCACGGCTTCGCGCCCACCGTCGTCGAACGCGCCCCGGGCCCACGCCCCGGCGGCCAGGCTGTGGACATCCGCGGCGTCGCGCTCGCCGTCATGGAGCGGATGGGCCTGCTGGAGCAGGCACGTCACGTCCGGACCCGGATGCGCGGCATGTCGGTCCTCGACCCGGACGGCCACGAGGTCGACCGCTCCACCGAGGCGACCTTCAGCAGCGGCCGGCTCGACAGCGAGGACATCGAGGTGCTGCGCGAGGACCTGGTGCGGATGGTGTACGAGCACACGCGCCCCGGCGTCGAGTACCTCTTCGGCGACAGCGTCACCGCACTCGACGAGGACGCGACCGGCGTACGCGTCGACTTCGCTCACGCACCGTCCCGCACCTTCGACCTCGTGGTCGGGGCCGACGGCCTCCACTCCACCGTGCGACGCCTGGCCTTCGGCCCGGAGGAGCATTTCGCCCACCACCTGGGCAGCTACCTCTCCGTGTTCGGCGCGGACAACTTCCTCGCCCTGGACGACTGGCAGGTGTGGCTGCGGGACGGCGACACGGGCTTCGGCATCATGCCCGTACGCTGCAACACCGAGCTCAGGATCGCCTTCGGCTTCGAGTCCGCACCCCTCCCCCACGACCTTCGCCGGGGCGACGCCCTGCGGCAGCTCGTCGTGGACAAGCTCGCGTCGATGCGGTGGGAGGGGGCCCGGCTGGCCGACGCCGCCCGGAAGGCGCCCGACTTCTACTGTGACGCCATGGCCCAGATCCGGATGGACACGTGGTCGCGAGGCCGGGTGACCCTGCTCGGAGACGCCGGCTACTGCCCTTCTCCGCTCTCGGGGCAGGGCACCAGCCTGGCCCTCGTCGGCGCCCATGTGCTGGCCGACTGCCTGGCCCGGGCCCAGGGCGACCACCGCGTCGCGTACGCCCGCTACGAGCGGCGGATGCGCCCCTTCGTCACCCTCAACCAGGCACTGGCCACCGAGAATCCCGGCGGACCCGCCTCGGAGGAATCCGGCGCGCACGCCAAGAACGCCCTGTCACTGGACAGCTGAACCGAGCCGCAACGGCGGTCGCCCCTGGTGCCCCTCACGTCACCGTGACCACATATCCTCACCTGACGACGAGACGGCGGGGTACGTGGTGCCGGCCGCACCACGAGCGGGGAACGGAACATGGCGGGGAACGGAACATGACTGAGCCAGCGCCCGGGGACGCACACCCCGAGCCCTCGACCGTGCGCGTGTTCATCGCCCTCGCCCCGCCCGACGACGCGAAGGACGAGCTGGCCCACGCCCTGCGCCCCGCGTACGACGCGTACCCGCACATGCGGTGGAACCGCATCGAGGACTGGCACATCACGCTGGCGTTCCTCGGGGAGCTCCCGGTCTCGGCCGTGCCGCTCCTGCGGCCCCCGCTCGCGCGCCTCGCCGCGACCCGCCGGCCCCTGGAGCTGGGGCTGCTCGGCGGCGGGCACTTCGACGAGCGGGTGCTGTGGAGCGGGATCGACGGGGACGTCGAAGGACTGCAGCAGCTCGCCGCCGAGGTGCGCGCCGTGGTCCGGGAGTGCGGCATCACCTTCCAGGAGCGGCCGCTGCGCCCCCATCTGACGCTGGCCCGCGCGCGCCGCGACGACACCGCCAGCGTGGTGGAGGCCGCCGCGCGGCTGGCCGGGTTCACCGGCCGCCGATGGCGGACCGAACGCCTCCACCTCGTCGGCAGCAACTTCGGCCGCGGCCCGGCACCGATCCGCTACCGCGACATCGAGGCCTGGGCCTTCGACGGGTCCTGACCCCGGGTGCGAGTCCGGACGCCTCTGCTCCTCTTTTCTCTCCCTTCCCTGGGCCTCCCCGCCGTGATCACCGCCGGGTTATCTTCGTCCGGCGGACGAACATGAGGTGGGGTCATGCGCAGCTATGCCGGAGTGATGGTCGGACATCTGCTGCTCGCCACCGTGTGGTGCTGTCCGGGCCCCTTCGGGCTCGTCCTGGGCTACGTCGCCTGGAGTCAGGGCGAGGACTGGGCCTGGATCGCGCTCGTCGCCGGGCTGGCCTGCTCGGTTCCCATCCCCTTCATGGCCGTCTCGTACGCGCGGAAGCAGTTCCCCCGGATCACCCGCCGGGACCGGCTGAAGCAGGCGGGCGTCCCTTACGGCGATGCCACGTTCGTGTTGTGGGCGCCGCGGTCCCCGCAGGGCCATCCGCGGGCGCGGCTGGCGCGGGCGGACGTCCTGGAGGCGTCGCTCGTGCGGTACGCCCCCGAGGGCGAGGCGACGTACACGACGTACGGGGACACCTTCACGCCCGACGAGTTCACACCACTGGTGCGGCTGAGGCTGCGGGTCCACGGCTCCGAGGAGACCGACGGGACGGACTGGACGGACGGTGCACACGGGTCCGACGGCTCCGCCGGGTTCGAGGTCACGGACGAGTGGCGGGTGCCGTCCCTCTGTCTGTCGGCGGTCACGGCGGGCCGCCTGGCCGTCCTGGTCGATCCGGACGGTTCCTCCGATCCCACCGATCCGTCCGCGCCGGGGAGGGTCACTCCCCTGTGGCCGCGCAGCACGCTGCTCGCGGGCACGAGGACCAGTCGGATCGTCGACCTCGACGGCCGGCTGACCGATGTGACCCGCTACCCCGGTCGGCTGCTGCGGCACATGCGGATCTCCCTGGACGCCGGAGGGATCGACATGGCCGGCGACCTGATCGACCTCCGCGGCCTGGACGCGGCCACGGCGGCGCGCTACACCGCCGTGGCCGAGCGGGACCGTGCTCGACCCGAGAGCCCCGCGCCGGTGACCGAACCGGGTGAGGAGTCCCGGTGGATCGTGGACGACCTGCCGGGTGAGCGGGCGGCGTTCGGCTCCGTCGGCCGACGATGGGCGCGCGACGGTGGTGTCCTCGTACGTGCCCGGTTCCTGCAGATGAGCCCCACGAACACCTTCCAGGACCACGGCCCGGTCCTCGACATCGTGCTGCGGATCCATCCCGCGGACGGCACACCCCCGTTCGACGCCACCCGGCGGCTGACGGTGCCGATGGACTACCTCGCGGTCCTCCACCGCACCAGGGAGGTCGTCCTCTACGTCAGCCCGAACGGCACGTCGTACGTCGTCGACTGGGCCCGTACCAATCTCCTCGCCGGCACCGCCGCGGCCAAGGTCATCGCCCCCGATGGTCGCGAACTCCCTCTGGCGGGACGCCCGGAGGTGATCTGGGCCCTGATGAACCTGCTGGCGTCCCAGGGCCTCTCGAACCCGACATCCGTCCTGGATCTCCGCAAGCGCCGGATGAGCGCGGTGGCGGGGGCGGTCATGGACCTGGTGTCCTAGGAGACGAAGCCCACGACGCCGAATCCCGGGCGGGACTCCACGTGGCGGAGCCAGCCCATGACGTCCATGACGGCGTCGACCACCTCGGGCTCCAGCGGCGGGGCGTGGCCCGCCTTCTTGGTCTCTTCGAACTGGGCCAGTGCCGCCAGGCATTGGTCGTGCGTCCACTCGCCGCAGCGCGGCAGGTCGGAGTACGGGAAGCCGGCGGGGAAGCCGCCGCCGTAGCCGAACTCGGCGACCGAGACGGCGGTGATCCGCAGCGCGCGCAGCCCTTCGTCGACCATCTCCAGCCAGTCGCCCCGGAACGGGCTGAAGCAGGAGTTGTCGAGGAAGGAGCCGGTGAGCGAGACGAGGCGCTTGTAGGCGTAGCCGTACTGGAAGGCGTACTGGCCGTCCTCGGGGAAGGGCCCGCCGTACACCACGGTCCGCAGTGCATCGAACGCGGTGGGGGCGCCGTCCGCTATCTGGGAGGAGAACCAGCTGTCGTCGGACTCCAGGTCGTCGCCGAAGCTGTCGCGGACGACCTGGAGCAGCTGGTCGTCGCGCGAGCCGACGAAGGCCCGCGCGGCCTTGGGGTCGATCAGGTACACGCTCAGGGAGGAACTCATGTCGATCACGTTAGCGACCTGCACTGACAACGCGTTCGCGGGCTCCGGTCGGCCGTGTGCGAGTCGCCACCAGGACGGCATCCAGGGGCCGATGGGGCACGGTGGCGGGTGTCGTCAGGCGTAGGGGTCGAAGGGGATGCCGGCCGGTTTGGCCTTGGCCAGGTGGGCGGCGAAGTTGCCGTCCTTGAGTCCGAACACCGCACTGCCGAAGTCGGCCTGGGTGAGCTTGTCGCGCACTCCCGCGGGGTAGCCGTTCCAGCCGACGAGGCTCGGGAACTGCCAGGTGTGCTGGTGGTTCTCGGGCGGCTCGTCGTTGGAGTTCGCGGGACGGAAGCAGTGCGTGCTGATGCCGTCCTTGTGGTAGACGACCTTGGGGTGGGTGCCGTCCCAGCGGATCTTGTCGCGGCCGTACACCGAGAAGCCCCCGTGGGCGGAGGTGGACACGTACTGCGCCTGGTTGTTCTGCACCCACACCACGACGTGCTCCCAGTCGTGCCGGTGTCCGCCGAGCCCGCTGCCGGCCACGGCCTGGTCCTTCTCGAAGTACAGGCCGTAGATGATCGCGCACCAGCCGTTGTTGCACTTGTACCGGGCGTACCCGTTGGTGTTGGTGAGGTCCCACGAGTCGCGACACTGGCCGTTGAGTGCGCCGGAGGGGTTGAGTCCGCCGTTGACCGTCCCGTCGGCGCCGATGGCGGCGGTGGGGTAGCAGCCGTCCGTGTCGTAGTCGAACGCCGGCTGGAACGTCTGCTCCAGGCCGTCCGCGTTGGCGGGGAGGGCCGGGGGCGGGGCGGCGAAGGCGCTGCCCGGCAGGGCGATCAGCAACGCGAGTGAACTGCCTAGGGTGAGTGCTCCCTTGACGAGGTGGCGCGTGATCCTCACTCCGACTCCCTGACCTGGACTGGACGGCGCGCGCGGCACGGTGGTGCGCGGCGCGGGGGCGCGAGTGACATGCCCATTCCAAGCGTCAGGGAATCATGAACGACCGGAGGGAATCGGCGGGGACTTCCGGAGCCGTACGGCTCAGGCCACGCCCCGCGGGCGGAACTGGACGCTGATGCGGGGTCCGACGGCGCGGGCCGTCTTCGGGACGGCATGCTCCCAGGTGCGCTGGCACGAGCCGCCCATCACCACGAGGTCGCCGTGCCCCAGCGGGAGGCGCAGCGCGACGGGCCCGCCGCCGCGAGGGCGGAACGCGAGGTCGCGGGGGTCCCCGAGGGAGAGGATGGCGACCATCGTGTCCTGCGTGGCGGAGCGGCCGCTCCGGTCGCCGTGCCAGGCGACGCTGTCGCGCCCGTCGCGGTAGAGGCAGAGACCCGAGGTGACGAAGGGCTCGCCGAGCTCGGGCGCGTAGTGGTCGCTGAGGGTCTCGCGCGCCACGAGGAGCGCGGGGTGCGGGAGGGGGGCGCCCTCGCGGTAGTACGCGAGGAGGCGCGGCACGGCGACGACACGGTCGTACATCTCCCGCTCCTCGGCCTGCCACGGCACGCACCCGGCCAGCTCCTCGAACAGGGCGTCGGCGCCATGGAACCAGCCGGGCAGGTGGTCCACCCAGGCGCCGCCTGCGAGCACCGTCCGCCGCACGCCGTCCAGCGAGCCGGGCTCGATGTCGACCCCCTGGTCGAACAGGGATCCCTGGAAGCCGGGGAGGTCGGGTGGACCCGGGAGATCGGGCCGTGGTGCGGCGGTCATGAGTCCAGCATAGACACACTCTCGAACACCTGAGCGAATATGCCGGTCGGGGAGCCCTACCGGGGACAGCGCGTGGGCGTTGTCAGTGGCGTGCGACAGACTGGCGATCATGTTCACGGGGATCGACGACGTCGACTGGGCGTCCATGGGTCATGCGTACGGCGACGCCTCCGACGTGCCGGGGCTCCTGCGGGGGCTCGTCTCGCCGGACGGGGACGAGCGGGAGGTCGCGCTCGACGGGATGTACGGCGCGGTGCATCACCAAGGGGACGTGTACGACAGCACGGTCGCGTGCGTGCCGTTCCTGTTCGAGCTGGTCGCGACCGCCGGGCTGCCCGGGCGGGGCGAGATCGTCGAGCTGCTGCGCTCCATCGACGGCGACGGCCGCGACCCCGAGGAGATGGACTTCTGGTCCGACGACGAGGACGAGTACGCCGCCTGGGCGGAGACCCTCGCGCGGGCGGAGTCGGACACCCGGGCACGCAGCGGGGTGCTCCTCGACGTTCTCGCGGATCCCGACCCGGGGCTGCGGAGGGCCGTGCCCGGTGCGCTGGTGCAGTTGCACGGCGATCCCGCGGAGGTGCTGACGACCCTGCGGCGGCGACTGGCGGTGGAGCGGGACGGAAGCGTCCTGCGGGCGCTGGCGGCGGCCGTGGGAGAAGTGGGCGTCCGGCACGAGGAGTTCACCGAGGAGTCGGGGGCCGCGCTGACCGCCCTGCTCGCAGCCGATGGCGGCCGGGATGACCCGGGGGTGCGGCTGTCGGCGCTCGTACAACTGGCGCGCTGCACGCCCGGTCCGCTGCCGGAGCGCGCGGTCGGGATCGCCCTCGACGTGATGCGCGCGGCGCGGGAGGCGGAGGAGGATCCGACGGACGCCGAGCCTGAGCCCGTACGAGCCCCGGCGACTCCGACACCGACGATGATCTCGTACCTGCGCCGCCTCAAGGCGTCCCAGCGCGGCTCCGTGAAGGCCCCGTGGGCGACGGAGCTGCTCGGGGGCCTGCACCGCGCCCTGGGCGACCGGGTCGCAGAGCGTTTCGCGCTTCTGGAGGATCAGTTGCGCAGCCCCGACTGGGGGCAGCGGCGCGAGGCGATCGACATGGGCGGCCTGCTCCTGACGGGGTGGCGGGGCCCGCACGAGGAGTCCGTTCGACTCCTGGGCGAGCAGCTCCAGGAGACCGACCACCGGATCGTCCGGTGGGCGTCCGAGGAGCTGGAGTGGCTGTACGCGCTCGGGGGCCCGGCGGCTGACGCGCTGGCCGCGCGGGTGGCGGCGGGACCGGAGTTCCTCCCTCAGGACCGATGGAGAGAGACGTCCTACGGGGCGGCGCTGTGCGCGCTCGCCGCGCAGGGAGACGCGCGGGCCGTCCCCGCACTCGTCGAGGTCCTGCGGCACGGCGAGGTGCCGGAGGACCTGGGCGCCTGGATCGGCAGGATGGCCCCGGAGGCGGCCGCGATGCTCGTGCCCGTGCTGCTCGCGAGGCTGGCACGGATCGCTCCGGGCCATCAGCCGCGTCGCACGGAGCACCTCCTGAAGGCCGTGGCGGCCACCGGGGACGCGAGGGCGGTCGGACCCGCCCTGCGGATCCTGCGGGCTCCCGAGGACGTGACCCGGCCGGTGCTCGGCGACGCCGTGCGGGCGCTCGGCGCGCTCGGCCCGACCGCGCGCGAGGCACTGCCGGAACTGCGACGGCTGGTCCGGGACGGCGCGACGCACCTCCGTGTCGACGCGGCCTCGGCGCTGTGGTCGGTCGGGGGCGGGACGGAGGCCGTCCTGCCCGTGCTGTCCTCGGGGCTCGCCGCGGACCACTGGTCGGGGCGGCACGACGCCCTGCGCGCACTCGCCCGCCTGGGGACGGAGGCCGCGGCGGCGCTGCCCGAACTGCGCCGGCTCGCCGCCTCGCCCGAGGAGAACGGCGGCTGGGTCGCGGGCGCCCTCGCGACGGCCCTGTGGGAGGCCGGCCGCGATACGGAGGAGTGCCTGCCCGTCCTGCTCCACGCCTGGTCCGCGCACGCGGACAACCGGCCGGACGTGGCGGGCATATGGGCCCGGATGGGGCCCGCGGCCCGGTCCGCCGTCCCGCTCGTCCGCGAGGAACTCACCGCCGCCCGCCGCCACAACAACTCGGGCGGAACGGGCCGCATGCGCTACCGCTGCGCCGCCGACGAACTCCTGCTCACCCACGGGCACGCACTCCTGGAGGCCTGCGCCGAGTGAGGCGACGCGAGCCCCGGCCGGTGAGACACCGCGTGCGGCGCAGCGGTAGGGGCGTGTCACGGCTCCGCCGTGGGCCTCATCGCACGGCGACCGGCGGCGTGGGGAGCACCGCTTGCTCCTTCGGCTTCACAAGACGCGTCATGCCCACACCCATCAGCACGATCACCATGCCCGCCGCTGCCCGCAGGCTGAAGGGTTCGTCGAGGAACAGGAATCCCAGGACCAGCGACACCACGGGTAGCAGATAGCCGACGGTCGCGGCGTTGGTGGCGCCTTCGGCGGCGATGATCCGGTAGGTGAGGTGGAACGTGACGCCCGTGGCGAAGATGCCCAGGATCACGACCGCGATCAGGCCCGACGGGGCGATGTCGACCGGCGGCCGGCCGCCGAGCGGCAGGGCGAGGCCGGTCAGCACCGTCGCGGCGACTAGCTGGGCCGAGGACAGGGAGAGCGTCGCGAGGCCCCGCCCCACGAGGTGGCGTCCCATGTACGCGAAGCCGACCGCGTAACTCGCCGCCGCCCCGACGATCGCCAGGGCGCCCCAGCCGACCTGTCCCGCTCCCTGCCAGGGGGCGAAGATCACCACCACCCCGGCGAAGCCGAGCAGCAGGCCGCCGGCGCGGACGGGACGGAGTCCGCGCTCCGTACCGAGGGCCAGACCGAGCAGCAGGGACCAGAGCGGGGTCGTCGCGTTCAGCACTCCTGCCAGTCCGGAGCCGACGGTCTGCTGGCCGAGGCTGAACAGCGCGAAGGGCAGGGCGTTGCACCAGAAGGCCGCCACGAAGACATGGCCCCAGACGGCCCGGCCGCGCGGCAGGCGCCGCCGGGTCGCCAGACACAGGACAAGCAGGGTGCCCGCGCCGAGGAGGCAGCGGGCCACGGTGACCTGGAGCGGGGACAGCGCCCGCAGGGCCAGCTCGATCCAGAGGAACGTCGACCCCCACAGCAGGGCGAGTACCCCCATCCGGGCCCCGGCCCGCACTCCGCCTTCGGCACTCTTCACGCTCGGTCTCCTCCCTGGAATCCTGCTGAGGAGAGCAACGATGCCGTCCCACTACCGTTCAGCACCATCACAAAATGGTTCACCTCTCTTAAGCTCGGCTACATGCTTGATGTGAGGCGGATGCAGATCCTTCGGGCCGTGGTCACCAGCGGATCGGTGACCGCCGCCGCGGCGGAGCTCGGATACACCCCGTCCGCCGTGAGCCAGCAGGTCACGGCCCTGGAGAGGGAGGCCGGGATCGCCCTGCTCGAACGGGTCGGGCGAGGGGTACGGCCGACGGCGGCGGGCCTGCTCCTCACCCAGTACACGGCGACCGTCAGCCGGACCCTCACCGAGGCCGAGGCCGCACTGGCCGATCTGCGGGCCGGGCGGACCGGCAGTCTCGCCGTCCGCTACTTCGGCTCGGTCGGTCCCGCGCTCGTGGCCCCCGCACTGGCCCGGCTCCGCCGGGAACATCCGGGGATCCGCCTCGACCTCACGCTGCTCGACGCCCGGGAGGCGCTCCCCGAGGTCGCCCGGGGAGACGCGGACGTCGCGATCGTCATCCGGCCGCGCGAGGACACGGCCCCGGGCCTCCGGCTCGTCCACCTGCTCGACGACGAGTACCTCGCCGCGCTCCCGCCCGGGCACCCGCTGGCCGCCCGGCGCGTCCTCGACCTGGCCGAGCTCGCCGCCGAGCCGTGGGTCGGGAGCGAGCCGCAGGGGCCGTGCCTCGACGTGGTGCTCGCGGCGTGCGCGGAGGCGGGATTCACCCCGGACTTCGTGGCGGGGAGCGAGGACTACGCGACCGCGCTCGGGTTCGTCGCGGCCGGTCTCGGCGTCAGCCTCGTCCCCCGCCTCGGCACGGGAGGCGGCCGCCGTACGGACGTCGCCCTGCGCCGGGTACGGAACCCGCGCCCCGTCAGAGCCGTACAGGCCGCCGTCCGAGAGGGCGCACCCGGCCAGCCCGCGCTCACCACACTCCTCGAAGCCCTCGCGGAGGCGGCACGGCGGTCCGCGTCGGGGACCGTGCCGCGAGAGCGCGGCTAGCGGGTGTCTTGTCGACGGCGGTGACGCGGTCGTCCAGGGACGGGCTTGACTCTCGGGTGACGCGAGACGGCACAGTCAGTGCCGTGGACAGAAGAAGCATGCTGCCGATCGGGCAGTTCTCGCAGGCCAGCGGCCTCTCGGTCACCGCGCTTCGGCACTACGACGCCAGTGGCGTGCTGGTGCCGGCGTTCGTCGATCCGGTGAGCGGCTACCGGTACTTCCGGCGTGACCACGTGCGCACGGCGCAGTCGATCAGGGTGCTGCGGCAGCTGGACATCCCGGTCGAGGAGGTGCGCCGGTTGCTCGGCGCCGGCGAGGAGGAGCTCACCGCCGCCCTGGAGGCGCACCTGCGGGCGGCCGAGCGACGGCTGGAAGTGCAGCGCTCCGTGGTCCACAGCCTGTTGAGCCGACTCACCGAGGGAGCAGAGATGACCCACCGCGTCACCGTCCGCCAGGGCACCGCCGAACGGATCCTCGTCCGCGGGGCGACCCTGGACAACTCCGGGCTCGACGCCTTCCTCCGCGACGCCTACCAGCAGATGTACGAGGTCGCCGGGCGTGGCCCGCTCACCTTCACCGGGCCCGCCTTCGTCCGCTTCCACGGGGTCTGCGACGACGAGAACGAGACGCTCGTCGAGGCGTGCCTGCCGTTCTGGGAGGAGGGCGCGCAGCCCTCGGACCTGCCCGACGGGATGACCGTGCGCGAGCTGCCCGAGAACACTCTCGCCTGCACCGAGGTCGAGGGCGCCGCCGCCGTGTTCCCCCGGATCCTCGGCGCGTACGACGCCGTCGCCGACTGGATCACCGAGCACGGCTTCGCCTTCGCGGGCCCGGCCCGGATGGTCTACCGCCGGTGGACCGGGGCACCGGACCACCCGGACAACCGCCTGGAGATCGCCTGGCCGATCGACGAGCCCGCCGACGACTAGGGGGTGTCTTGTCGATCAGGCCGGATCAGGGAGCGGCGTCTGGTGCCGTGGATCGCAAGGCGGAGGAGGGAGTCGACGCGGTGGGGGTACCTCCCGTGCCCGGAGGGCTACGGGGGACGTCGGCGAGTGACGACAACGCGGCGAGGCGCGGTGCCAGGCGTCGCGAGCCCGGCCTGATCGACAAGCCACCCCCTAGGGAGTGTCCGGGCGGTCGATCCGGTAGACGTAGTGGGCGCGGTCGTCGATCGGGTTGTCGGGTTCGAGGGAGGCCTCGGCGATTCGGTGGAGACCCGCCTTCTCCAGGGCACGCCAGGACGGGCGGTTCGCCGTGTGGACGGGGACGATGATCGCGGTGGCCTCGGGATGGTCGGTCCAGGTCGCTCCCACGATCGCCCGGATCAGGCGTGTGCCGTGGCCCCGGCCGACCAGGTCCGGTTCGCCGATCAGGTAGTCGATGGACATCGCACCGTCCGGTACGTCGAGCTCCGCCGCCAGCTCGGCCTCGTAGTCCGGGAAGTCGGCGAGGCGGCAGCGCTGGACGAGGCCGATCGGCCGGCCGTCGAGGAGGACGAGCAGGTCCTCCGACGGGTCCTCTCCCCGGGCGGCGGGGCCGAAGTCGCGGGCGACGGCCTCGGGCGAGGTCTCGTGGTTCCACCAGCGCGCGACGTGCGGCTGGGCCAGCCACTGCCCCAGTTGCGGGAAGTCGGGTGCACCGAGGCGGCGCCAGGTGATCGTCATCAGGGCCGCTCCGCAGGTCGACGGCGTGGGTCGTACCCGAAGCAGGGTAGGGGTGGCGGCGGAGGGAAGTCCGGCGAAAACGCGTTTCGCGCCGGGCGTCCGACGACCTAATGTGGCGCGGTGACGACGCAGATGATCATTCTCAATGGTGGTTCCAGCTCCGGTAAGTCCGGGATCGTGAGGTGCCTCCAGGCCGTGCTGCCCGATCCGTGGCTGGCGTTCGGCTGCGACTCGTTCGTCGACGCCCTGCCGGCGAGGATGCAGGCCGCGGACGGAGGAATCGCGTTCGCGGAGGACGGCGAGGTGACCGTCGGGGCGGACTTCCTCGCGCTGGAGGCCGCCTGGCGGGAAGGCGTCGCGACGATGGTCCGCGCGGGCGCGCGGATCGTCATCGACGACGTCTTCCTCGGCGGAGCGGCGTCCCAGCAGCGGTGGCGGACGGCTCTCGGCGACGTACCGGCGCTGTGGGTGGGCGTGCGGTGCGAGAGCGTGATCGCCGCGGGCCGTGAGGTCGCCCGGGGAGACCGGATCCAGGGAATGGCGGCGTCGCAGGCGGAGTCGGTGCACCGGGGCGTGTTCTACGACCTGGAGGTGGACACGTCGCACACCGAGTCCCTGGACTGCGCGCGGGCCATCGCCGCCCGTCTCGGCTGATCTCGAAGGACCGAGACTGACCGAGACTGACCGAGACTGACCGCGACGGACCTCGGTGACACGGAGATGCGGGGTGCGGGGTGCGGGGGTGCGGCTTGTCAGGCGACGCGGAGGACGCTCTTGCCCAGGGTCGTCCCCTCGGCGAGGTGCCGCACCGCCGTGTCCAGGCTCCCGAGGGCGTACTCGGCGGTGATGTCCAGGCGGACCTTGCCGTCGGCGACGAGGCCGAGTGCGCGGCGGGCACTGTCGGCGAGCCGCTCGGGGTGGGTCCGAGCGAGCAGGTTGCTGTTGTAGGTCAGAAGTGACGCGCCCTGCATGAGGAGGTCGTTGGCGTCGGCGGAGACGGGTTCGTGCGTGGCGATGTTGCCGTACGCGACCAGTCGGCCGTGTGCCGCGAGCCGCCCGAGGCCGGCGGTGCGGGTCGAGCCGCCGACCGGGTCGAGGATGACGTCGGGCTGCTCGTCGCCGAGCCCGGCCGGGAACTCCTCGCGGAGCAGGAGCCGGTCGTACCCGAACCGTGCGGCGTATTCGGCCCTTTCGGCAGTGCCGACGACACCGACGACGCGGCCCGCTCCGGCCAGTCGGGCGAACTGGGCGGCCAGCGTGCCGACCGAGCCGGCGGCGCCATGGATCAGCACGCTGTCGCCGGGCAGCACGCGGGCGACGGTGTTGATCAGGTCGTAGGCGGTCGGCGCTCCCCACCCGAGACCCGCGGCCGTCCTCAGCGGCAGGCCGCCGATGCCCAGCGTGAGCGTGGCGGGTGCCAGGACCACCTCGGCGTAGGCGCCCGCGGTGGTCAGCGCGGTGACGGCTTCACCGACACGGCGTACGTCGACACCCGTGCCGACCGCGACGATGTGCCCGGACGCCTCGAACCCCGGGACGAAGGGCCGGGGTACGGCGAAGTGGCCGTCCCGGACCAGGGTGTCGCCCCACTGGATCCCCGCGTACGCGACGCGGATCGCCACCCGACCGGGGCCGGGGGCGGGCTCTTCCCGCTCGGTCACCCGGTAGTGGTCGTCGATGTCGAGAACGACAGCCTTCATGAATACAGCCCCCTGCGTTGACTCAGTATCCTTACAGTCGAGAACGGTAGGTATCTAAGGTTCCTGAGTCAACCCATGAACCTGTTAACAGCCTGGGAGAGTACGCGGTGGAAGCCCCGATCGAACACGACCTCTGCACCCGGATCAGACGGTCGGAGCAGGCGCTGATGGCGCACCACGAGGCAGTGCTGCGCGCCTACGGGCTGACCATGACGCAGTACACCGTGCTGTTGACCCTCGCGCGCGAGGGCGGCATGTCCGGCGCCCAACTGGCCCGGTCCTGCGGTGTCACGCAGCAGAGCATGAGCAGCGTGCTGGCCAACATGGAGACCAAGGAACTGATCCGCCGCGAGACGTCCCCCGTGCACGCCAAGGTGCAGATCGCCACCCTGACCGACGCGGGCCGGACGCTGCTGGACCGCGCCTACCAGGAGGTGGTCATCCTGGAGCGCGCCCTCACCGACGCGTTCACGCCCGCCGAACACACCGCACTCTGCGAACTCCTGGAACGCGCCACCGCCGTACTGGCCCAGCAGACGCGCCACGCGGCGACCCGGCCCACCCCCTGAGCCCGCGGACCCACGGCACACGAGCCACGTGCCGCGGGCCACGGAGACTCAACTACCAAGGGACCACTTCTGGTTGGCCGCGCCCGTGCAGGACCAGATCTGTGCCCTGGTGCCGTTGGCCGACGTGTTGCCGGTGGCGTCGAGGCATTTGTCCGCGGGGATGTTGACCAGGTCGGCCGAGGCGGACTCGTGGCGCCAGAGCTGCGCGCCGGAGCCGTTGCAGGTGTGGAGCTGGACCTTGGCGCCGTCGGTCGTCGCGCCCGTGGTCACGTCCAGGCACTTGCCGAGTGCCTGGACCGTTCCGTCGGCCCGGAGGGTCCAGCGCTGCGCCGCGGAGCCGTTGCACTCCCAGAGCTGGACGGGGGTCCCGTCGACGGTGGCGCCGCCGGCCACGTCGAGGCACTTTCCGTCGAGGCCCCGCAGGGTGCCGGTGCGGTCCTGGCCCCCGGTCGGGGCGCCCGCCCAGGTGAAGGTGGCGGAGGTCCTGCCGGGCAGGGAGTACGTGTAGCGCTGTCCGCCCCAGTTGACGGTCATCGTCTGCGCGTTCGCCGAGTCGTTGTAGGCGAGGAGGGCCTTGGAGCCGTCGGGGTTGCGCCAGGCCACGTTCGGCACGGCCGTACTGGCCGTGGAGGCGATCCGGTGCGCCCCGGGCTTCACGAACTTCGTGAGGTGGCCCATCGTGTAGTACTCGACGGTGTAGTCGACCTGGCCGTGGCGGGAGTCGCCGTTGTGGACGGTGATCAGGCCGTCGCAGGTACCGCAGCCGCCGTTGTGCGGGCCGCGGTTCTGGTCGACCGCGAGGGACCACTTGGTCACCGACTTCGCCCAGTTCCGGGTGTAGTCGATGATGTTCATCATGTCCTCGCGCTGCTGGTGGGCGATCCAGGTGCCGCCGGAGTGCTCCGTCTGGAAGGCGTCGAGCTGCGGGTACCGCTCGTGGACCTGGGTCTGCTCGGCGATGTTCCCGCCGTAGCCGTGCCAGGCGACACCGCCGAAGTTCGGGTGGCTGCGGACCGCCGCGTCGTCCACGGTCGGGGCGGCGTAGGCGTCGTACGTGTCCCAGTTCCAGTCGTGGGCCAGCACCTTGGTGGGCAGGCCGGTGGACTGGAGCCTGGGGAGCAGTTCGTTCTTGGTGAAGTACGCGAGCCCCGAGCCGTTCCAGCTCATCGACGGGTAGCCGGAGCAGCAGGTCGGCTCGTTCTGGGCGGTGACGTAGTCGACGGGGACGCCCTGGTCGCGCCAGCCCTGGAGGTACCTCACGAAGTAGTCGGCGTAGGCGCCGTAGTACTCGGCCTTGAGCCAGCCGCCGTTGAGCTGCCCGCTGTCCTTCATCCAGGCGGGCGCGGTCCAGGGCGAGGCGACCAGGGTGAGGCCGGGGTTCAGCTGCCGGGCCTGCCGGGTCAGGGGCAGCACGTCCTGGAGGTCGTGGGCGAGGGAGAACTGCGCGAGCGCGGGGTCGGTCTGGCCCGCCGGGAGGTCGTCGTACGTGTAGCCGAACCGGGCCAGGTCCGAGCCGCCCATGGGATTGCGGACGAAGGAGAGGCCGATGCCCTCGGTCGGCGAGAAGAGCTTCTTCATCGTGGCGTCCCTGGTCGCCTGGGTGAGGGCTCCGGAGCCCTTCATGAGCCAGGCGGCGGTGTCGGTGAAGGAGGCGCCACCGCCGGTGAAGGTCTGGTAGCGGGTGTTCTCGTCGACGGTGATGTTCGTGCCGCCACCGCCGTTCCCGTCCTGGAAGGCGAGCGGGGTCTGCTGCTGGAGTCCTCGCGTGACGTGCCGGCCGCCGGAGTCGTCCGTGGTGGTGAGCCAGATGTTCACCTGCTCGCCGGAGGCCTGCGCGGGGGCGGCGGAGAGTCCGGTGAGGCCGACGGTGGCGAGGGCGCCCGCGAGGAGTGCTCGGGTGAGGAGCGATCCGGTGCGGTGCGATCCCGTGAGCGGGCCGCCCGGCGGGCGGCTCCGGGTCGATCGGCCTCGGGTCGGGTGGTCGGCGAGCGGTGTCCTGTGCGTCGAACGGAGCATGGTGGTGCCCTTCTCGGCGGGTGTGGGTGGGGGGTCCGCGGACCGAGTCGTGGGTGTTCCGAGGCGTGAGTGAACTGCCGATGGGCCGTCCCGTCAAGGCTCCCCGCATTCACTTCCTGAACGAACAACTCTCTTACTACTGAGCTGACTTGCCCTCATCGCCGTTCCGTCGTGAAGTCTTGACGCCGATCTCGTCCGGCTGTTGACTCTGCACACGGCACCGGAACCGGTTCCGGAAGCGGTTCCGACAGCGATGTCGTCCCCGGACGCGGAGGCTCCCGATGCGTGTCACGATCGCCGACGTCGCACGTGAGGCGGGGGTCAGCAAGACGACCGTGTCCCGGGTCCTCAACACCGGGGCCGAGGTGGACTCCGCCACCGCCGCCCGTGTTCGTGAAGTGATCGGTCGGCTGGCCTATGTGCCGAGCTCCGGCGCCGTCGGTCTGGCCCGTGGCGCGAGCCGTACGGTCGGCATGCTGACGCCGTCGCTCACCTGGCCCTGGATGGGCGAGGTCCTCCAGGGCGTCGCCGACACGGTCGAGGCCGCCGGGTACGGCCTGCTCCTGTACACCTGCCGCCGGGGGCCCGGCTCGGTGCGCCACTTCATCGGACAGGTCTCCGCCCGAGCCTTCGACGGACTGCTCGTCGTCGAGCCGGAGAACACCCTCGACACCCTCACGGACCTGTACCGCCGCGGGCTGCCCGTGGTCCTCGTCGACGACCGCGGGCACCGCCCGGCCTTCCCCTCGGTCGCGACGACGAACCGCGCGGGCGGCGCGTCGGCGGCGGACCATCTCCTGGCCTCGGGCCGCTCCCGGCCGCTCGTCGTCACCGGCCGCCGGGACTTCGGCTGCGTACGGGAGAGGCTCGCCGGGTTCGTGGACGTCCTGCCCACCGGCCTCGTCGTCGAGGGCGAGTTCACCGAGGCGACCGGCCGGGAGGCCGTCGAGCGGACGCTCGCGGCGCGGCGGCTCTTCGACTGCGTCTTCGCGCACAACGACCTGATCGCCGCGGGAGCGCTGCGCGCCCTGCGCGAGGCGGGCCTGCACGTCCCCGACGACGTCGCCGTCGTCGGCTTCGACGACCTCCCGATGGCCCGGCACACCGAACCGCCGCTGACCACGGTCCGCCAGCCGATGCGGGAGATGGGCAGCGCCGCGGCCCGGATGCTCCTGGCCGGTCTCGGGGGCGACCCGATTCCCGACGAACCCCTCGTCCTGCCGACCGAGTTGATCGTCCGAGGCTCCGCGCCCGCGCCGTGAGCTCGTAGGATCCCGGCATGCCCGCTGACGACCGCGTGACCCGGTCCTCCCTCTCCCGTCGCCTGAAGCCGATATCGGATCCTCGGCCGATGCCCCTACTGCCCCGACGGATCTGGTCGGACGACGACTGGGACCGCATCCAGCGGGGCTACGCGGCGCACGGCATGGACGAGAAGTGGAATGTCTTCACGGAGGGCGACGTCGTCTTCCTGCACCGGAGCTGGACCGGCTTCGGGGTCTACGAGGCGACCTTCGCGCCGGTCGACGGCGGCGGACGGCGTATCACCGGCGCCGTGGTCGAACGCGACCCCGAGCGCCTCAGGGCGACGGACGACGACTACGACGCCGTGATGCTCGAACTGGTCCTCGGCTCCATCGTGCTGGGCGAACCGTCACCGGATCTCCGGGCGAAACTGGTGGAGTTGACGCGCCGGAGGACGAACTCCGACGACGTCCCCGCCGGAGCCATCCAGCACAGCGTGCTGGGGCTGCGCTCGGATCCTCAAGCACCCGCGTCGTGACGGCTCTCGCGTCCTCATCCTTCCTTCCTTCGGCACGTCGACGGGCCCCTCGCCCGCCGGCGGCGTGATCCGCCGATAAAAGACGCGGTCAGGGGGATCCGCTGGGCGTAGGCTTCGGGCGGAATCGATGCGGTGGGGGCGGAGCACATGGCGGCTGGGGCGGAACAGCGGTGGGGGTCGACCCTCGATGCGGTCGTCGTGTACGCACAGGGTGCCGTCTGCACGCGGCTCGCGCGGGGCGTCGTGCCGTCCGACGGACGGGTACGGGTGACGGGGCTGCCCCGTTCACTGGACCCCGGTTCGCTGCGGGCGCGCGTCCGGGGCGGCGCCGGAGTGCGGGTCACCGAGGCGCGGGTGGAGGTCGAGGCCGAGCCGCACGGCCCCGAGGTGCCCGACGCGCTGCGGCGCGAGGTCGAGCGGCTCCGCGACGCGTACGCGGCGGCGCGGGGGCGCCGGGACCGGCAGCAGGAGCGCGTCAAGGAGGTCCAGGCCCTCCGCCCGATCGCACCCGCCCGCAAGCGCGAGGATCCCCACCGCCGTACCCCGGTCGACGCCTGGCTGGAGCTCGCCGACTTCGTCGACGACCGGCTGACGGGACTGCACACGCGCCTCGTCGAGCTGGAGGAGGCGCTGCGCCTCACCGAGCACGAGCTGAGCGTCGCCACCGACCGGCTCGACCGCGCCTCCACCGACGCCCCTGCGGCGCACGTGGACACCTCGGTCGGTGCGGTCCTGACTCTCGACGGCGTCGACTCCGAAGTCCGTGACGTCGAGGTCGAGGTGGAGTACGGGGTGCCCGGTGCCGTCTGGGTACCGGCGTACCGGCTCCACCACCGGCAGGGCGACGGCACCGGACGGCTCGTGCTGCGCGCCTCGGTCGCCCAGCGCACCGGCGAGGACTGGACCGGAGTGCGCGTCGCCCTGGCCACCGCCGATCTCCGGCGCCGTACCGACCTGCCGCGGCTCCGCTCGATCCGCGTCGGGCGCCGTCAGGCGGCCCCCGCGCCGTCCGGCTGGCGCGAGCCTCCGGCGGGGCTCGCCGACCTGTTCTCCGGATACGACGCAGCAGGGCCGCGTCCTGCCGTCCGCGGGGCAGCGGCCTGGGCCGGGGCGGCCGCCGCCGGGCCCGGGCCCGGTTCCGCCCCGCCACCGCCACCTCCACCGCCGCCCCCGGCTCCGTCGGCGCCGCAGGGGTACGGCGGCGCCCCCGAGGCCTTCGGCGGCGGGATGCCCCCCGCCACCGGGCTCCCGCCCGGACGCGCCCGGCCGGCGGGTCCGCCGCCGGAGGCCCGGCGGCGTTCCGTCGACGGGTCCTTCGCGGGTGCCCCCGCTCCCCCGGCGCGCATGGCTCCGTCGGCACCGGCCGCTCCCGGCGCCGCCGCACCGCCGCCTCCCCCGGCGCCGGTGCCCGGCCCGCCGCTGCCGAGCGACGCCGAGCTCGACTACGCCGCCCTGGCCCTGTCCGCCCCCGACGAGCGGGGTGCGCGCAGGGGCCGGCTGTTTCCCGACGCCCCGTTCGACGCCGTGGCGGCCGAGCACCGTCGCCGGGCCGAGGCGGTGGCCGCGCTGCCGCTGCCCGGGCACGCCGTGCGGCCCCGCGTGTCGGCCGGTTCCTTCGACCACCGCTACGACGCCACCGCCCGCGCCGACATCCCCTCGGACGGCACCTGGCACACCGTCGCCGTGGGTGAGATCCCGGTCGGCCTGCGCACCGAGTACCTCTGCGTGCCGTCCGTGGAGCAGACGGTGTACGCGACGCTGGTCCTCGACAACGCCACCGGTCAGGCGCTCCTCGCGGGGCCGGTGGAGGTCACGGTCGACGACGACTTCCTGTTGACCGCAGCGCTGCCGACGCTCGCCCCCGGCGGGGTCCGCCGCGTCGGGCTCGGGGCCGCCGAGGGCATCCGGGTCACACGGCGCACGAACCTCCACGAGTCGACCTCGGGCCTGCGCAACAACACCACCGTCCTCGACCACCGCGTCCACGTGGAGCTGGCGAACGGGCTCGCGCGGCCCGTCACCGTCGAGGTCCGCGAGCGGGTGCCGGTCACCTCCGATCCGGACGTCCGGATCGAGGAGCGCGCCGACTGGACGGCACCCGCCGAGGACGCGGGGGGCGAGCGTCATGCGCCGGGCACCCGCGTCTGGCGGGTGGAACTGCCCTCAGGTGCCACCACCGCCCTCGACGGCGGTTACGAGATCCGCATCCCGACCGGCAAGGCCCTGGTCGGCGGCAACCGCAGGAGTTGACACCCGCCATGTCCACGGCCCCGAAGCCGATCGCCCTCCCCGTCACCGCCGTCACGTGCCTTGAGGACCGCGCCCACGTCGAACGCTCCGCCGTGCTCGACCTGCGGGCCGGGGTCCAGCGGCTGCGCCTCGGGCCGGTCAGCGCGCTGGCCGTCGACCGTACGCTCCATGCCGAGCTGACCGCCGACGGGCCCGCGACCGTACTCGACGTGCGGATCGTCCGCGACTGGACGCCGCGCGGCCCGCTGCCGTCGGCCGACGACGACTCCGCCCTGCGCCGCCGCGTCCACGCCCTCGAAGAGGAGCGGGTCACCCTGGAACAGCGGCGCGAGCGGCTCCGCGCCCGTCTCGACCTGCTGGGCCGACTCGCCACGGACGTGCTGCGGGAGATCGGCGAGGGCAGTGGTCACGGCGAGAACGAACGGTCCCGCTGGGAGCGTGAGTTGGACCGGGTGGACGAGGAGCGCGACGAGTACGCTGAGCGACTCCGCACAGTGGAAGCACGGTTGTCGGCCGCATCCGCCGAACTCGGCGACTCCCACCGTGCGATGGAACTCGCCGAGGACAAGCCCGCCGAGCTGATCGGCCATGTCGAGCTCACCGTGGAGGCCTCGGCCGCCGGGCCGGCCGCCCTGCGGCTGAGCCATCTCACCCCGTGTGCGCTGTGGCGGCCCGCCTACCGGGCCGTCCTCGACGGGGAGTCCCTGACGCTGGAGACCGAGGCGGTGGTCTGGCAGCGCACGGGCGAGGACTGGTCGGGCGTACGGCTGACCCTGTCGACGGCCCGGTCGGCGCTGGCCACCGATCCGCCGCTGCTCGACGAGGACCGGCTGACGCTCAAGGACCGCTCGGCGGCGGAGCGACGTACGGTCGACGTCGAGCTGCGCGAGGAGGAGATCGGGAGCCTCGGCCCGGCTCCGGTGCTCGGTCTGCCGGGCGTCGACGACGGCGGCGAGGCGCGGGTGCTGAGGGCCCCCGTGCCGGTCTCGGTGCCCGGCGACGGGCGCGCCCACCGCGTACCGCTCTCCGCGTTCACGACGGCAGCGCATCGGGAGTACGCCTGCTCGCCCGAGCTGTCTCCCCTGGTCACCCAGGTCGTGCGGTTCGACAACCTGTCCGGCCACGCACTCCTCGCCGGTCCCGTGGACCTGGTCCGCGACAGCGGTTTCGGCGGTCGCGGCACGCTGGACTTCACCGCTCCCGGCGCTCCCGTCGAGCTGGCCTTCGGCAGCTGCGACGACTACCGGGTCGTCCGGGAGACCGAGGAGACGCGCGACACCACCGGGATCACCCAGCGGACCCTGGTCACCCGCACGGTGCGGCTGCATCTGTCCCGGTTCTCCGCTCCCGGGGAGCGCGGGGAGCGGGTGGTCGCGCTCCGGGAGCGGATCCCCGTCTCCGAGGTGTCGGCGGTGGAGGTGCGTCTCGCCAAGGGCGCGAGCTCGCCGGTGCCGGACGAGGTCGACGCCGAGGGCATCGCCCGCTGGGACGTCGCTCTCCCGCCCGGCGGCCGCCGCACGGTCACCCTCGTCTACGAACTGTCGGCGAGCGCCAAGGTCACCGGTCTCTGACGGCGACGGCGACGGCGGCAGCAGCAGGCGCAGTAGCCGAGCGAACGGTGTCGTCCAGCACAGCATCGAGGCGCGTCAGGTTCTCCTGACGCGCCTCGATGCCGTGCGTCCGTGTACGGCCATGGCCAGAAGCTCTGAATGATGCTTCACTTCTTCCATGGCCTACCGCAAGACCCCCGCCGAAATGCGCCGCCTCGAAACCGCCCGCGACCATCTCGTCGCCCGGGCGACCGAGGTCGTCGCCGAGGTCGGCTGGGCGCAGGCGTCCGTGACGGCGGTCGCCGACGCGGCCGGAATCGCCGCCGGCTCGGTCTACCAGCACTTCCCGTCGAAGGCGGCCCTCGCCGTCGAGGTGTTCCGGCGGGCGTCCGGGCACGAGGTCGAGGTCATCGGCGAGGTGCTGCGCGGCGACGGCGACCCCGTAGAGCGCCTCACCCGCGGCGTCGAGACCTTCGCCCGGCGCGCCCTGGAGAACCGCGGTCTGGCCTACGCGCTCCTCGCCGCGCCCGCCGAACCGGCCGTCGGCGCCGAGCGGCTCGCCTACCGCCTGCGCTACCGGGCCCTGTTCGCCGAGACGGTCGAGCAGGGCATGGCGGCGGGGCTGCTGCCGCCCCAGGACGGCCGGATCACCGCCGCCGCCCTCACCGGCGCGATCGGCGAGGTCCTCGTCGACCCGCTCGCCACTCCCGACGAGGGCAGCACCGAGGAACTCCTCGTCGAGCTCGTCGCCATGGCCCTGCGCTGCGCGGGCGCCGCACCGGCTCCGTGACGCCAGCGCCCCCTTCCATTTCGACGCCAGCGCCCCCTTCCACTTCTCGTCACCCCTCGTCACCCCTCGTCACCCGGAGGAGACCGATGACCGCCACCGTCCCCCGCACCGCCCCGAGCGCCGTGACGCACGAGGTGACCAACCAGCCCCCGCCCCTCGTGGGCCACGATGTCGCCGACGACCCGGTGCTGATCGAGGGGGTGCGCCGCGAGGGCGCGGAGTGGTACCTCGACGACCTGCACCGGGTCGGCCGGCTGGCCGGCAGCGAGGAGACACAGCGCTGGGCCGACGAGGCCAATCGGTACGAGCCGGTGCTGCGCACCCACGACCGCTACGGCCACCGCGTCGACGAGGTCGACTTCCACCCGTCGTACCACGCCCTGATGGACGTGGCGATCAGCGAGGGGCTCGCGGGCAGCGCCTGGGCCGACCCGCGGCCCGGCGCCCATGTGGCGCGCGCCGCCGGCTTCATGGTGTGGAGCAGCACCGAGGCCGGGCACGGCTGCCCGGTCTCCATGACGTACGCGGTCGTCCCGGCACTGCGCCGCTCCCCCGAACTCGCCGCCGTGTACGAGCCGTTGCTGACGAGTCGGGTGTACGACCCGGGGCTGCGCGCCCCCGGCGGGAAGCGCGGTCTGCTCGCCGGGATGGGCATGACGGAGAAGCAGGGCGGCACCGACGTCCGGGCCAACACCACCACCGCCGAGGAGCAGCCGGACGGGACCTGGCGGCTGCGGGGGCACAAGTGGTTCACCAGCGCCCCGATGAACGACCTCTTCCTCGTCCTCGCCCAGGCTCCCGGCGGCCTCTCCTGTTTCCTCGTGCCGCGCGTGCTGCCCGACGGCAGCCGCAACACGTTCCGCATCCAGCGGCTCAAGGACAAGCTCGGCAACCGCTCCAACGCCAGCAGCGAGCCCGAGTTCGACGACACCGTCGCCTGGCTCGTCGGCGACGAGGGCAAGGGGGTGCGCACCATCATCGACATGGTGACCATGACCCGGCTTGACTGTGTGCTCGGCTCCGCGTCCGGCACCCGCGCCGCGCTCGCCCAGGCCGCGCACCACGCGCGCCACCGGTCCGTCTTCGGCGCGCGGCTCGTCGAGCAGCCGCTGATGCGGAACGTCCTGGCCGACCTCGGCCTGGAGTCGGAGGCCGCCACCGCGCTCGCGCTGCGCCTGGCCGGGGCGGCGGACCGCGCCCAGCGCGGCGACGCCAGGGAGAGCGCGTTCCTTCGGCTGGCCACCGCGGTCGGCAAGTACTGGGTCTGCAAGCGGCAGCCGGCCGCGGTCGCGGAAGCCCTGGAGTGTCTCGGCGGCAATGGCTACGACGAGGCGTCCGGCCTGCCCCGCCTCTACCGCGACGCCCCGCTCAACGGCATCTGGGAGGGCTCCGGCAACGTCAACGCCCTCGACATGCTGCGCGCGCTGGCCCGTGAGCCGGAGTCCCTGGAGGCGTTCGGCGCGGAGATCGGGGCCGCCCTCGGAGCGGACCGGCGGCTCGACGCCGCGTGGCGCGAGCTGCGCGCGGAGCTCGTCCTCACCGAGGACGCGCCGCTGCGCGCCCGGCGGCTCATCGAGCGGGCCGCCCTCGTCCTCCAGGGCTCGCTGCTGGTCCGCCACTCCCCGGCCGCCGTCGCCGACGCGTTCTGCGCGTCCCGGCTCGCCGGCGACCGCGGTCTCGCCTTCGGCACCCTTCCGGCGGGCACCGACTTCGCGGCGCTGCTCGACCGCCTGCCCCGGTAGCCGCCCGTCAGTCCGCCGCTTCCGAGTGGCCCACCGAACGGCAGTCCCGGCGCCCGCCCTCTCGTACGAGTCACCCCCGAGGGCGGGCGCCGGGCGCGTACACCGAGGAACGGCACGCCACTTCGCGGGGCAATCGGCCCGTATCGCCGTATCTAGGGTGTCCGCCATGACCACCGCTCCCCCCGCCCACCTCGCCATGTTCTCCATCGCCGCCCACGGGCACGTGAATCCGAGCCTGGACGTCATCCGCGAGCTCGTCGTGCGCGGCCACCGCGTCAGTTACGCCATCCCCGCCCCCTTCGCCGAGAAGGTCGCGGAGACCGGGGCCACGCCCGTCGTCTACGCCTCGACGCTGCCGACCGACGACGACCCGGACGCCTGGGGCACCGCGCCGATCGACCACGTCGAGCCGTTCCTGACCGACGCCGTGCAGGCGTTACCGCAGCTCGCGAAGGCCTTCGAGGAGGATCGGCCCGATCTGGTCCTCCACGACATCACGGCCTATCCGGCCCCCGTCCTCGCCCACACGTGGGGCGTGCCCTCGCTCTCGCTGTGGCCGAACCTCGTGCCGTGGGAGGGGTACGAGGAGGAGGTCGCCGCGCCGAGGTCCGCCGAGCTCAAGGCCTCGCCGCGCGGCGAGGCCTACTACACGCGGTTCGAGGCGTGGCTGGCCGAGCACGGGGTCGACGTCCACCCGGACCGGCTGATCGCGCCGCCGCGGCGTGCGCTCGTGCTCATTCCCCGGGCGCTCCAGCCGCACGCCGACCGGGTCGACGAGTCCGTCTACACCTTCGTCGGCGCCTGCCGGGGAGCGCGGGCCGGGCAGGGCGAGTGGCGGCGGGCGCGGAGAAGGTGGTCCTGGTCTCGCTGGGGTCCTCCTTCACCAAGCGGCCGGAGTTCTACCGGGCGTGCGCGGAGGCGTTCCGCGCGCTGCCGGACTGGCACGTCGTCCTGCAGATCGGCCGGTTCGTCGACGCGGCCGAGCTCGGCGAGCTGCCGGACAACGTCGAAGTGCACTCCTGGGTGCCCCAGTTGGCGATCCTGCGGGAGGCCGACGTCTTCGTCACGCACGCGGGGGCGGGCGGCAGCCAGGAGGGGCTGGCCACCGCCACGCCGATGGTCGCCGTCCCCCAGGCCGTCGACCAGTTCGGGAACGCCGACATGCTCCAGGCCCTGGGGGTCGCCCGGCACCTGCCGATGGAGGAGGTCACCCCGGAGCGGCTCCGCGAGGCCGTGCTCGGTCTCGTCGGCGACCCCGAGGTGGCGCGCCGGGCCGCCGGGATCCAGGAGGCCATGGCAAGGGAGGGAGGCACGCGTCGCGCGGCCGACCTGATCGAGGCCGAGCTCGAAATGGCCGTGCGGCGCGCGTCCTGACCCCGTGCGCCACGACTCCTGACCCCGTGTGCCACTCCTCCTCACCCCGCACGGCGGCCGGATCGTCGTCTTCTCGGGCCGCCGCACGGGCGGGTGCCCGTTCCTCCTCCGGGAACGGGCACCCGCCTCCGTCGTCAGACCACCGCGCCCGAGCGGTCCCGGCCGGCGCCCGCCCGCGCACGCGGTGCTGTCCGTGTCGGGGGCGCGGGGGCCGGGTGGCGGGACTCCAGGGTGACGGCCAGCGGCATCGCGGTGAAGACGGTGGACGCCATGCCGAACACCACTCCGGCGAGGACGGCGACGGAGAAGTCGGTGAGTGAGTCCCCGCCCAGGACGGCGAGCGCCACCAGGACGAAGAGCGCCCCCATCCCGGTGTTGACCGTGCGCGGAAGGGTCTGGGCGACGGCCCTGTCGGCGAGGTCGGCGAGCGGGACGCCACCGCCCCTGCGCCGCAGTTCGCGCAGCCGGTCGAGGACGACCACGGAGTCGTTGACGGAGTAGCCGACGACGGTCAGGAGCGCGGCCAGGAACACGCTGTCGACCGGCTTGCCCAGCCAGGCGAACAGGCCGACGACCAGCAGCACGTCCTGGGTCATCGCCGCGACCGTCGCCGTCGCGTACGTCCAGCGGAACCGCACGGTCAGGTAGAGGAGTTGTGCCGCCACCGCCAGCCCGAGGGCGATGAGGGCGTGGGTGCGCAGCTCCCCGCCGAGGCTCGGGCCGATCAGGTCGTCGCGCTCCACGGCCACCGGTCCCGCGACCCGGGTGAGCGCCTCGCGGATCTCCCGCTGCTCGCCGTCGCCGGTCTCGCGGGTGCGGACCGAGACGTCGTTGTCTCCTGTGGTCTGCACGACGGCGTCGGAGAAGCCCGCGGCGACGACCGCCGCGCGCGCCGTGTCGGCGTCCACGGGGCGTTCGGCCGTGTACTGGACGACCCGGCCGCCGGTGAACTCGACGCCGAGCTCCACGCCCCGGACACCGATCCCGGCCAGGGCCACCATCAGGAGGGCGGCGCAGCCGGTGAGCCAGCGCCGGCGACGGGCCATCAGCCGGGGCACACGGCGGTTCAGCCGCTTCCGCAGCCGGCCGAGGCCGGCGATGCCGGTCACCCCGGGCCGCTTTCGGACGGCGGGCAGGCGCAGTGCCCACTCGGCCTGCAGCCGGGTGATGACCATCGCGGTGAGCATGGAGGCGACGACGCCGATCGCGAGGGTCACGCCGAAGCCCTTGACGGGGCCGGAGGCGAAGACGAAGAGGAGGCCGGCCGCGAGGAGCGTGGTGACGTTGGAGTCCGCGACCGCGCTCCACGCCTTGCCGAAGGCCGTCGCCACCGGACGGCGCGGATCGCGCGCGGCGGGGCGGCCCAGGGCCGCGTACTCCTCCCTGGCCCGTTCGAAGACGAGGACGTTGGCGTCCACGGCGATGCCGACGGCCAGGACGAAGCCCGCGAGTCCGGGGAGCGTGAGCGTGGCGCCGAGGGCGACGACGGCGGCGTACGAGATCAGCCCGTACAGCAGGAGGGCGACGGTGGCGAGGAGGCCGAGGAGCCGGTAGACGACGATGACGAAGACGCCGGTGCAGGCCAGGCCGATGACGGCGGCGAGGGCGCTGGCCCGGATCGCTTCGGCGCCGAGCGTCGGGCCCACGGTGCTCTGTTCGACGGTCGTCACCGGGACGGGCAGCGCGCCGCCCTGGACGAGCGCCGCGAGGTCGCGCGCCTCCTGCCCGGAGAATCCGCCGGTGATCTGCGCGGAGCCGCCGCCGATGCCCGCCCCGCACGGCACGCCGGACTGCATGCCGGGTGCGGAGACGATCCGGTCGTCGAGCACGATCGCGACCCTGCGGGCCGGGTCGCCGGGTGCCGCGCAGGCGGCGTCGCCGGTGAGCCGCGCCCAGGTGGCCGCGGCCCGGTCGCGGAAGGACAGGTCGACGGTCCAGCCGCGGGCGTTCACGGTGTCGAGCGTGGCCGCGGCCTCATCGACGCCGTCGCCGGTGAGCGCGGGTGCCGCCAGGGCGAGGAAGCGGCCCGGCGCGTCCGGGTCGGCGAGGACGCGCGTCCCGTCGCCGGACGCGGGACCGGCCGGTCCTTCGGCGGCGCCGGTGACGGCGTGGAAGGTGAGCTGCGCCGTGCGGCCGATGACCTCGGCGGCCTGGCGCGGGTCGCGGAGGCCGGGGAGCTCGACGACGATGCGCCGCTCTCCTGAGCGGGCGAGCGAGGGCTCGGCGACGCCGAGTCCGTCGACGCGCTTGCGGAGCACTTCGAGGGCGCGGTCGGTGGCCGCGGCGTCGGCGCGGACGGTGGGCGTGTCCTGGGTCTCCAGGACGATGCGGGTCCCGCCCCGGAGGTCGAGTCCGAGACGGGGCGGGGTGGTGAGGGTGATCCAGACGGAGAGCGCGACGACGGCGAGCGCGAGGAGCGCGCGCCAGAGGACGGCACGGGAGGACAGGGGTGACATGGGTGACTCCACGGGCGGCGCACGGCGGCGGGCCTCCGCACATGGCGGGGCCCTGCCGTCCGTGCCGGACGAACGGTCGGATGCGCGCCGATGACGGACCGGTCCGGGACATGCCGATGGCCCGGACGGCGGGCGCGGGAGAACGTCAGCTGTGCCGGGGAGTGGGAGGAGCGCGGGGGTCGCGCGGCTCGTGGCGGTCGCCGGGCGGCGCACGCTCACAGCAGGGGTCGCCTGCGAGGACGCCACGGGCGGGTACGGAGAGGTCGACCGCCGCGGCGGCGGGCGCGGCGGGCGGAGCCGGGAACCGTACGGAGTGCTCGACGGCGGCCGGGAGTTCGGCGACGGCGTCGGACGCGAGGTGGGGCGGCTCCGGCGACGTGGTGAGGCGCCCGGATCCGGCGTGTGCGGTGGCGTGCGCGGCGCCGGCGGGCGGTGCCGCGACGGCGGGCGCCGGGCCGGTGGCGGCCGGGGAGGTGGCGGTCAGAGGGGCGGGCGCTGCCTGGGCGCTCGGCGCGGGGATCAGGAGCAGGGACCACAGCGCGCAGAGGATCGCGGGCAGGAGGGCCGTGAGCTGTCGCGCGGCGCGTGCCACTGGTGTCCCCCCTCTTCCCGTTCTCCCTGAAACGCCGTCCCGGTGTCCTGAGTTCCTTCGCGCCTCAGCGTAGACCGGGCGGGAGACGCTCCGGCCACCGGCTCCGGCCACGGGGGTACCCGTGCGCACGACGGATGAGTACGCGTGCTCATGTCCGCGCCGCGGAGCCCCGGGACGATGGTCGTGTCACCGCTTCGTCCTCGGATCCAGGGGGCCCGCCCGTGCTCAGCCGTATCGCAGCCAACCTCGTCCCGTTCTTCGGGCGGCTCACCGTCACCACCGACCCCGGGGCGCGTCTCGAACCCGGCAGCATCCTCGTCGTCAACCACACGTCGCTGGCCGACCCGGCGCTCGTGCTCGCCGCGCTGCGCGGGCAGCTGGCCGTCGAGCCCGTCCTGCTGGCCGCCGCGGGTCTGTGGCGGGTCCCGTTGCTCGGCCGGGCGCTGGCCCGCGAGGGTCACGTGCCCGTCCACCGGAACTCGGCGCGGGCCGCCGCCGCCTTGGACCACGCGGCGGTCGCGCTCGCCTCGGGTCGGCACGTGATGCTGTACGCGGAGGGCCGCATCCCGCCCCGCAGGGACGCCGCGGAGAACCCGCCGGAGCTGTTCCGGACCGGGCTCGCGCGGCTGGCGCGGGCGGCGGGGGCGCCGGTCGTCCCGATCGGACAGGCCGGTGCCCGCCGGATCACCTCCGGCGGGCGGACGAAGCAGCTCGCCGGGGTCCTCACGGCGCCCGTGCGCAGGCCCGGCCTGCACGTCCACATCGGTGCGCCGCTCCGGCTGCCGGAGGACGTGGCCGCGGCGACCGCCCTGGCCCACGGCGCCGTCACCGAGGCCTGGCGGACGGCGGCCGGGGCGCTGGGCGAGCCGGCCGCCCTGCGCCGGGACTGACGCGTGCGCCGTGCGTCAGGCGGTCTCGGCCTGGGCGCGCGGCGCCGGGCTCGCCTTCTCCTCCGCGTCCGCCAGCCAGAACAGCAGCGGGGAGAGGACGAATTCGACCGCGGCGAGCACCAGTTGGAACCCGTGGGGCCGGCCCTCCGTGACGAGCGAGAGAACGCGTCCGAGAGCGCCCAGCAGGAACACGGCGGTGAGCCAGCGGACGATCGTGGCGGGGATCGGCCGCTGCCGGGCCGCCCACAGCCAGGCGAGGCCGTACCCGGCGAAGGTCGCGCCGAGGAAGCGGCCCAGGTTGTCCATGGTCGGGCCGGCCGACTCGGCGCCCGGGACCGAGGCGTTGCCGAGGAGGACGTGGAGGATCCCGATCGCCACGCAGGCGTAGCCCATCACCAGGACGAGCCCTCGCAGCACCTTGGCCTTGGTCATGTTCCCAACCCCCGTTCGGAAGGCGTCCGTTCGACGGACGCGTGATCTTCAGCCTACGGGTGCAGGCCGAGGTCGCCGCCGGGCGGGGGTGCGAAGAAGCGCACCAGGTCCGCGTCCGTGACCTCGGGGAGGGTCGGCGGGGTCCAGTGGGGGTCGCGGTCCTTGTCGACGACCTGGGCGCGGATGCCCTCGACGAGGTCGGGGGTGGTCAGCGCCGCGCAGGAGACACGGAACTCCAGGTCCAGGACCTCTTCGAGGGTCGTGAGCGCGCGGGAGCGGCGGAGCGTGGCCAAGGTGGCCTTGAGCGCGGTCGGGGACTTCGCGAGGAGGGTGGTGGCCGCCTCCTTGGCGGCCGGGACGCCGGTGTCGAAGAGCCGCTCGACGATCGCCTCGACGGTCTCGGCTCGGTAGCAGGCGTCGATCCACTCCCGCTGTTCGGCCAGGACGCCCGGCGGGGGCGTCACCGTGTGCCGCGACACGGCCTCGTCGGCGGGCAGGCGGGTCAGGTCCCGGGCCAGGGCGGGGAGTTCGGTCGAGGGCACGACGTGGTCGGCGAGGCCGGCGAGGAGCGCGTCTGCGGCGCCGACGTGGCCGCCGGTGAGGGCGAGGTGGGTGCCGAGTTCGCCGGGGGCGCGGCCGAGGAGGTACGTACCGCCGACGTCCGGGACGAAGCCGATGCCGGTCTCCGGCATGGCCACGCGCGAGCGCTCGGTGACGACCCGGACAGAGCCGTGCGCGGAGACGCCCACGCCGCCGCCCATGACGATGCCGTCCATGAAGGCGACATACGGCTTCGGGTAGCGGGCGATGCGGGCGTTGAGCCGGTACTCGTCCCGCCAGAAGGCCTCGGAGGCCGTGCCGCCCGCGCGGGCGTCGTCGTGGATGGCGCGGATGTCGCCGCCCGCGCAGAGGCCCCTCTCCCCCGCGCCTTCGATGACGACGGTGGTGACGGCCGGGTCGTGTTCCCAGGCGGTGAGGGCCCGGTCGACGGCGAGGACCATGGTGTGGGTGAGCGCGTTGATGGCGCGGGGGCGGTTCAGGGTGATGAACCCGGCCCGGCCCTCCGTCCGGAGGAGTACGTCGGGCGTTCCGGTCGGCACGATCACTCGGCCCTTTCCCTCGGCTGCTCGTTTCCCGGTCACCGTACCGGTCCCGCGCGGGGTTCGGCTCGATCTGATCGAACACCGGGGGCGGGCTGTTCTACTGCGGGCATGGCAGATCAGAGACAGTGCACGGTGGTCCGGACCGGATCGTACGAGGGTGCCCAGGGGGGTGTGTTCGGTGCCGGCGTCAGCGCGCAGTCGACGGGGGCGGAGCGGCTGTGTCTGCACCGGCTGGTGATGGCGGCGGGGACGCGGGGCCGGCCGCATCTGCACGAGGGGCATGAATCGGCCATCTACATCGAGTCCGGGCAGGTCGAGGTCTGGCACGGGCCGGGGCTGGCCGAGCACGTCGTGCTCGCGGCGGGCGACTACCTCCACATCCCGGCGGACACCCCGCACCTGCCGGTGAACAGCGGCGACCAGGACATGGTGTGCCGGGTCGCGCGGACCGACCCGGACGAGCAGGAGGGGGTACGCCTCCTGGACCTGCCGGTCTGGCTGGAGTCGCGGCTGGGGCCGCTGCCCGTCGGGGCGGGCTGAGCACGCCTGGAATGAGGGCGGGAAGGACTCATCCGCTTCTCGCGGATCCTGATTGCACGGTGCACGGTCATCGATCGACCGCTACCCCGCGTCCTCGATGGCGAGTCCTTCCCGTCCCTTCCATGGAACCACCGCTCCGGTGAGGGCGCGAGCGCCCGTCGGAGCGGGTCCTTCCGGAGACCGGGCGGAATCAGGCCGGGAGCAGGTCCTGGGGGACGCGCACCTGGCGGGGGGTCGCCATGCGGAGCTCGACGATGTCGCGGACCGTGGGCCACTCCTCGTCGAGGACCGAGTAGAAGGCCGTGTCGCGGACCGCGCCGTCGAGGCCGCGGGAGTGGGCCCTGCGGACACCTTCACAGGTGGCGCCGAGCCGTTCGATCGCGATCCGGGAGCGGGTGTTGCGGGCGTCGGCACGCATCGTGATGCGGCGGACGCCCCAGGTTTCGAAGGCGTGCCGCAGCATCAGGTACTTGGCCTCGGTATTGATGCCGGTACCCCGGGCGTCGCCGGCGATCCAGGTGTTCCCGATCTCGGCCGCGTCCGGGATGGCGGTCAGGGGATCGCCATGGGGCAGGCCGGGAACGGGGGGCCAGATCAGAGGGCCCCGCCAGTAGTCGAGTTCGAGGAAGCGGGTCGAGCCGATGACGCGTTCGTCGGCGGTACTGACCACGGCGAGGGGCAGGCACCGGCCCGCCGCCTGATCCGCGAGGGCGCGGGCGATGTAGTCGAGGGCCGATTCCAGGCCGTCGGGTACGGGAGTGAAGGCGTAGGCCGATCGGTCCGCCCCGCCGGCCCGGGCGAGGGCTTCGGCGTGCCGCATCGCCAGCGGCTCCAGGCGCACGGTGCGCCCGGTCAGGAGAACAGGTACTGGCACGGAACCTCGGGTCTTTCACGGGCAGGGAAAGCTCCCGCCGCGGGTGGGCCGCGGCGGCAGCAGGAGGGAGGTTCTCGCTGGGTGCCGATCACGTCAAGAGAGCGACAAACGAGCAGGTAAAACGGTTCGTCACCGGTGCGAGGAGGACAGTATGCAGCCACAAACGCTCGGAGAACAGAACCCGGAACGAACCCGGATACACGCGTGGGTGAAGCCTCTCGGACACCCGGGTTCGCCGGTCTCACAGGACGGACGGAGCCTCCCGCCAGCCGGACGCCGATCCCGCTCAGACGCAGGTGGGATGGCCCCAGCCGTCGGCGTTCTTCGCGATGATCTCGCCCTTGTCGTACGCCTTGCCGCAGCGGCAGCGGCCGGAGAATCGGGCCTTCAGCGTGCCGCCGTTCGGGCGACTCCCGCCGGCGGAGGACGAGGCGGATCGGGCCGGGGACGATCCGGTCGGCCGGGACGACCCGGAGGGCGCGGAGGAGCGCGTACGGGGCGCGGAGGCGCGTGTCGCGGGTTCGGGCGGCGGCAGCGGGGTGCCGGCGTCGGAGCCGAGGGGCTCCTGCGTGCGGGCGCTGTGGCTGGCCGCGCGGTCGGCAGCGTCGTTCAGGGGGTCTCCGTCGACCTGGTGCGCCGGGACGTAGACGAAATCGACGTCCCGGCCGGTGAGCAGGGCGTCGATGCGGACGACGAGGTCCTTGTTGGCGACGGGGGTGCCCGCTGCCGTCTTCCAGCCCTTGCGCCGCCAGCCGGGGAGCCAGGTCGTGACGGCCTTCATGGCGTACTGCGAGTCCATGCGGACCTCGGCGGGCACGGCCGGGTCGAGGGTTTCGAGCAGTCTCTCCAGGGCCGTGAGTTCGGCGACGTTGTTCGTCGCTCTGCCGAGGGGGCCGGCCTCCCAGCGGTCGACCGATCCGTCGGCTCGGCCGATGACCCATGCCCAGGCCGCGGGGCCGGGGTTTCCCTTGGACGCGCCGTCGCACGCCGCGATGATCTTCTTCACCATCCCACGATCCTGACACGGCGGCGGGGGTGGGCGGCCCCACCCCCGCCGCGGTCAGGAGCTGCCGGTCAGGACGAGCCGGTCAGAGCTGCCGCTCAACGCCGCCGGTCGGAAGTTGCCGGTCGGCGCCGCCGGTCAGAAGTTGCCGTAGTTGACCTGCCAGGTGGGCAGGCCCATGCGGCGCCACAGGGCGACGACGCGGTCACGGTCGTCCAGGGAGACGCGGACGGCGTAGCGGTGGCGTACGTGGGCGTCGAACAGCTCCGCCTTCACGAGGTCGTCGCCACGGCCGTCGCCGGAGGCCCGCATCCACAGCTCGTCGTAGGGCACGCCGTGGCGCGCGAGCCACTCCTCGGTCATCACCCGGTCGTCCTCGCTGCGGCCCGACAGCAGGACGATCCGGTCGCTCTCCGCCTTCCGGAAGGCACGCAGGGCGTCGCGTACGGAAACGTTGAGCAGATCAAGGTCGCAGCGCTTGAAATCGAACGGGCCGCGGTCGCCGCGCAGCGCGAGGGTGCCGTCGATGTCGCACATGACGGCCGACGGGAGGGCCGGGTCGGGGACGTACGGCGTACCCGGATCGGACCCGCCGCCGAGCCACTCCGCCGTGAGGCGCCAGCCGCCGCGCGTGGCCTTGGCGTGCTTGTCGGCGAGAATGCGGATGATCTCCTCGCCGACGGGCCGCTCGCGGGCCGCGTCCCGGCGGACGCACTCGTCGGCGGGCACGTCGGTGAAGTCGTGGACGACGAAGGTCACGGGCCTGCCGACGACGGCGGCCTTGAGCCTCTTGGGGATGTGCGGGGTCAGGTGGGTGTTGTCGACGACGACGTCGAACCCGTCGTCGACGGCGGCCCGGACGGCGGCGTCCTGGATGTCGAGGACGGTCCGCTCATGGGCGTGCGAACGGCCCTGCTCGGGGGCGGGCACGTCGAGCATGGTCCGGAGGTCGTCGAGGTTGACGCGGCGTACGCGCCCCTCGGCGGCGGCCTGGAGGGCGCGGGCGGCCGTCGTCTTCCCGGAGGCCGGGAGGCCGGTCATGACGTGGACGACAGGCACGGTCAGTTCTCCTCGTCGTGCGTGAAGGGGTCGGAGGCCTCGGGGCGCAGCTGGCGCCAGACGAGGAGGTCGGTGGGGCGCCCGTCGAGGCGCAGGAAGAGCAGGGCGCGCAGGGCCCGGTCGGGCTCGTCGGCGGCGGCGCGGGCGAAGGCGGCGCGGTCGCCCGCGAGGTGGGCGAGGCGCGCGTACGCCTCGTCGAGGGCCTGCTCGCGGCGGGCGGCGGCCGCTTCGAGGCCGGCGATCACCTCGCGTACCCACGCGTCGAACTCGTCGGGGACCTGCTCCAGGAGGGCGTCGAGCGGCTTGCCGCCGGAGGCCTCGACCTCGGCGACGGCGCAGCCGATGCCCTTGGCCAGCCGGTCCGCGGGCACGGCGGCGAAGCGCTGGATGCCGTGGCCGCGCCAGATGTCCCGCTCGGTGACGCCGGTGAGCACCTTGTGGAGGCGTACGTACTCGGCGAGCTTGGCCTTGGCGCGCACGCCGGAGGCGAAGCGGAGCACGAAGCCCTCGGCGTCGGTGCCGGTGGCGGCGGCGCCGCCCGGGAGCGTGTTGGACTCGGTCAGGGCGACGAGCTCGGCGACGGTCATGGCGGGCCAGACGCGGACGACGGACCCGATGGGGCCCCAGGGGCCTGCGGCCTCCGCCAGGGGCGTCTCGGTGCCGTCCGGGCCGAAGGCGGCGAGCAGGACGAGGTCGCGCCGGTCGCCGTAGTTCACGACGATGCGGTTCTGCGGGTAGAGGATCTCGGCGAGGTACGTCACACCGGGCGTCAGGCCCGTGGTGTCGGCGGCGTCCAGGCGGCGCTGCGCCCAGGTGGCCTGGGTGCTGGTGAAGGAGCCCTTGGAGGCGGCGCGCCAGCGGCCGGCGTAGTGGAAGACGACGGCGAGGCTGCCGTCGACCTTGTCGTACACCTCGAAGGACTCGTCGGGCAGCGGCGGCGCGTAGGGGCGGCCCGAGGCGTGCTCGGAGAGGTTGAAGAACTTGGGGAGGGGCAGCGCGACGATCCGCCCGGTGGTGTCGTCGGCAACGAGACCGCGGCAGCGGGTGGTGGCCCGGTTCCAGCGCTGTTCGTACTGGCACGCGCGGGTGTACGTGTAGATCGACAGCGGCAGTTCAGGGTGGCTCTTGCGGGCGATGTGCCCGGCCGCGAGGGCTTCGTCGAGCTCCTCGGGCGCCATCAGGTCGTGCAGAGTCAGGGTCTCCTGGCTCATGGGGTCCCTCCCATTGGTCCGATGATCCATTCTCGGGGCGGGCGGGCTCGAAGGACAGCGAATATCCCCGGCGGGGGCCGGGATCGGGCAGGGCGGGCGGCTCCCCGAGCCCGGGCGTGTCGGTGGTGCCCCGTAGACTCGCCGTCGCCCCGCCGGTGACGGAACCGGCGCAGTCGAAGGAAGCGAGCCCCATGAACCACGCGGACGGCACGGCACCGATCTACGCCGAGCTCATACGGGAGCGAGGGGATGTTCCGGCCGACGTCCGACAGGTCGCCGAGGAGGTGCTGCGGGACCTCAGCCGGGTGATCCAGCTGCCGCCGCAGGGCGTTCCGGGTCCGCAGGGTGGCGTCGCGCACGCCGGTGTCGGGGCGCAGATGGCCGTCGCCGGGCACCCGGGTGCGATGGGCCAGGGCGGCCCGATGGGTCAGAACGGTCCGATGGGCCAGGGCGGTCCTATGGGCCAGGGCGGCCCGATGGGGCAGAACGGTCCCATGGGCCAGGGCGGTCCGATGGGGCCGGGCAGTCCGATGGGTCAGGGCGCCGCGATGGCTCAGGGTGCCGCCATGGTGCAGGCGAGCGGCGCCGTCGTTCCGCACCGGCCGATGCGCTAGGGAGTGTCCGCCCCTGTCATCGGGGCGTTGTCAGTGCCGTGCGTCACTCTGTCTCCCAACAGTCCCGTGCCGCGATCGGACGGGCCTCGTACCGCGATCAGGGGATGACGACATGGCTGAGGTTCTGCTCTTCCACCACGTGCTCGGGCTGACGGAGGGGGTCGCCGCGTTCGCCGGCGAGCTCCGACGGGCCGGGCACACGGTGCACGTGCCCGACCTGTACGAAGGGCGCACGTTCGACGACCTGGAGGCCGGGGCCGCGTACGCCCAGGAGGTCGGGTTCGACGCCCTCACGGAGCGCGGCGAGAAGGCGGCCGAGGGTCTTCCGGCGGGACTGGTGTACGCCGGGTTCTCGCTCGGCGTGCTGCCCGCACAGAAGCTGGCGCAGACCCGGCCGGGCGCTCGCGGCGCGCTGCTGTTCAGCGCCTGTGTGCCGGTGAGCGCGTTCGGCCCGGCCTGGCCGGACGGCGTCCCCGTGCAGGTGCACGCGATGGACGCGGACCCGTTCTTCGTCGGGGACGGGGACCTGGAGGCGGCGCGCGAGCTGGTCGCGGACGCCGGGGACCGCGAGCTGTTCCTGTACCCCGGAAGCGCGCACCTGTTCGCGGAGCGCGGTGCGGAGTCGTACGTACCGGAGGCGACCGGCCTCTGTGTCGAGCGGGTCCTCGGGTTCCTGGGCGGTCTCACCGCGTAAGGCGGGGTCGGGATCGGGATCGGGTCAGCCGATCGGTCGACCTCGGGGTCGACCGTCCGGCCGTCGGCCCGGGGCCGGGCGGCGGACCGTACCGGGCCCGGTGCGGGCGGAGGATCGGGGCAGGCGCGGAGACCGCTTCCGGGCGGTGCCGTCCGCGTGCGTCCCGTACCGAGGAGTCCGACATGACGAAGTTCCGCCGTGCGTCCCGTTCCGCCCGGGTCCTCGTGCCCGGCGCGGTGGCCGTCGCCCTGCTCGCGGGCTGCGGCCAGGGGTCTGGCGGGGCCGCGAGCGCCACGGGTGCGGCAGCGAGCGCTTCGCCCTCCGCCGGTCCGGCCGTCACCGGCACACCGACTCCGTCCGGCGCCTCGGCCCTTCCCGACGGCTCCGCCAAGGCCGCCCCGGGCACGCTGCTCGTGACCGACTTCGGCTCCGACACCGTCACCTTCGTGGACCCCGAGCGCGGTGCCACGGGCTCCGTGAAGGTCGGCACGGCGCCGTACGGCGTCGTCCTCGGTGCCGACGGGCGGGCCTGGGTGGCGACGGCCGAGGGGGTGGCGGTCGTGGACACGGTCCACCGGGAGCGGCTTGCCCTCGTCCCGTACCGGACGGACAGCGGGCCCGCGACCACGGGCGAGTACCGGGGCGGCGGCATGGGCATCGCGCTCGCGCCGGACGGCCGGCGGGTGTACGTCGGGGTCAACGTGCCCGGTGGGAACGGGACGCTGGAGGTCCTCGACACGGCGACCCTGCGGTTCACGGACACGGTGCCGGTGGGGCGGCGCCCCTTCGACGTGGACGTGTCGCGGGACGGCGCCGAGGTGTACGTGACGAACCACGACTCCTTCGACGTCACGGTCGTCGCGGCGGGCTCGCTGAGTCCGCGGCGCGTGGAGGTCGCCCCGTACGGGACGGAGGGCGGGCTGGGCTCCTGGCTCAAGCCGCACTACGCGGCCGTGCGGCCCTCCGACGGCAGGCTGCTGCTGCCCTTCGAGGGCGAGCGACTCGCCGTCGTCGATCCCCGGACGGGCCGGACGACGATCGAGCCGATGACGGCGAACACGCACCAGCACGGTGCCACCGTGACCGCCGACGGGACGCTCCTGACGGTCGGCACGGGGCCGATCGACCCGGACGTGGACGAGGGGCCCTCGCTCACCGTGCGGACGCCCGGCGGGGCCGAGCGGGTCTATCCGCTGGAGGGGCCGCACGAGAGCGTGGCCGTGTCCCGGGACGGGCGCACGGCCTATGTGACCGGCGGGTTCACCCGGGACGGTTACTGGGACGGGCTGACCGTCGTCGACCTCGACTCGGGTGACACCCGGCGTCTCCCCGCGGGCTCGCGGCCGCTGGGGATCGTCGTCCTCTGACCGTCCCGGCGCCCGGAGCCGGTCCCGGCGCGGGTCCCGGCGCGGGTCCCGGCGCGGGTCCCGGCGCGGGTCAGAGCCCCACGATCAGCTGGATGCAGATGATCTTGACGAGGATGGCGAGGGCGAAGAGCGTCGCGTAGCCGGTGTTGACCCGGCTGTCGGAGACCCTGCTGTTGGCGTACGCGGTGATGGCGGGGTTGCCGACGTAGCCGGCGAGGAGCCCCATCGTGCGGGGCCGGCTCTGGCCGAGCAGCCGGGCGACGAGGACCATGAGGGCGTAACTCAGCACCGCGCTGACGAGCAGCACGGTGAGGAGCTTCAGGCCGAAGAGGGAGAAGGCCTCGCGGCGGAAGGCGTAGCCGGAGGTGAGGCCGACGCAGGCGAGGAAGATCAGCAGGCCGATCTGCCGGAGCGTCAGGTTGGCGCGGGTCGGCAGCACCCACACCAGGGGGCCGGTCCGCCGCAGCCTGCCGAGGACCATGGCCATGACGAGGGGCCCGGCGGCCGTGCCGAGGGACAGCACGGTGGAGCCGATCGTGAGTTTCGGGATGCCGATGAGGAAGCCGGCGGCGAGTCCGAGGCCCATGCTGACGGCGCTGACCTCGCTGACCTTCGCCTCGGTGTCGCCGAGGAAGCCCGTCACCTCCGCGGTGCGTTCGCGGGGCATGACGACGCGGACCCGGTCGTCGAGCTGGAGCAGCAGGTCGTCGTGGGCGAGGAGATCCTGGTCGCCGCGGCGGACGCGGGTGGCCTTGGCCCCGTACCGGTCGCCGAGGCCGAGTTCGGCGACGGTGCGGGCGGCGAGGTCGGGGTTGGTGAGGAGGATCCGGCGGTAGTCGACGACGTCGCGCCGGTCGAGGAGGTGGGCGGGGGCCTGGACGCCGAGCGCGGCGACGCCGGCGGCGACCGCCTCGGGGCCGCCGACGAGGACGACCTGGTCGCCGGGGGCGAGGGCGTCGAGGTCGCGGGCGACCCGGGGCGTGCCCTCCGCGGGCCGGTGGACGCTGGCGAGGAGCAGCCCTTCGGCGGCACCGGGGACGTCGGCCCAGCGGACGGGGCGGGTCACGTCGACGGTGCGGGTGACGAGCTCCCTGGGGAGTCCGGCACCGGGGTCGCGGCGGGCGGACCAGCTCCGGACGGCGGCGATCGCCGCGACGAAGAGGATCGTGAGGACGACGGCGAGGGGGTAGCCGATGGCGTATCCGGTGGCGGCCTGGGCCGGGTCGTCGGAGGCGGCCTGGGCGGCGGCGAGGCCGGGGGTGGTGGTGCCGATGCCCGCGTACCCGCCCGCCAGGTAGGGACCGTCGATGCCGAAGACGGTGCTGCCGAGGAAGCCGACGGCGAGGGCGGTGACGACGAGCGCGGCGACGGCGCCGAGCATCACGGCCAGCTGGGGCCGGAGTTCGCGGAAGAAGGCCGGTCCCGCTTCGAGACCGACGGTGTACACGTACAGCGCGAGGCCGAGGACGGAGAGGCCGGCGGGGACGGCCGGGCCGATGTCGGGGTCGAGCGCGCCGAGCAGAAGTCCGACGAAGAGGACACCCGCGGCACCCAGCTTGACCGGACCGAAGCGGACCATGCCGAAGAGCGATCCAGCCGCAATGACGATAAAAAGGGTGAACCACGGATAGTCAGCGAAAAATTGCCACATGGGATTACCCAGTCATATCCGAGGGCATTTTGCACGCTCATACGAAAGGGCGGACAGCGTGACTCGACCGAGGATTCTCGTGGTGGGCGCCGGATTCGCCGGAGTGGCCTGCGTGCGGCGGCTCGAACGGCGGCTCACGGACCGGGAGGCGCTGATCACGCTCCTGTCGCCGTTCTCGTACCAGCTGTACCTGCCGCTGCTCCCCCAGGTGGCTTCGGGTGTGCTCACCCCGCAGTCGGTCGCGCTGTCGTTGCGGCGCAGCGAGCGGCACCGGACACGGATCGTCCCGGGCGGGGCGGTCGGCGTGGACACGGCGGCGAAGGTCTGCGTGGTGCGGACGATCTCCGGCGAGTACGTGACGGAGCCGTACGACCATCTCGTCCTCGCGCCCGGCAGCGTGACCCGCAGCTTCGACATCCCGGGCCTCGCCGAGCACGCGCGCGGCATGAAGACGCTCGCGGAGGCGGTGTACATCCGGGACCACGTCATCGCCCAGCTGGACCTCGCGGACGCGAGCAACGACGAGGCCGAGCGGGCCGCGCGGCTGCGGTTCGTGGTGGTCGGCGGCGGCTACGCGGGGACGGAGACGGCGGCCTGTCTCCAGCTCCTCACCCACAACGCGGTCAAGCGGTATCCGCGGATCGATCCGCGGCTGATCAAGTGGCATCTGGTGGACATCGCGCCGAAGCTCATGCCCGAGCTGGGCGACAAGCTGGGCGGCGCCGCGATGGACATCCTGACCCGCCGGGGCATCGAGGTGTCGCTCGGCGTGTCGGTGGCCTCGGTCGACGAGGAGGCGGTGACCCTCACGGACGGGCGCGTCCTGCCCAGCCGGACGCTGATCTGGACGGCCGGGGTGGCGGCGAGCCCGCTGATCGGCACGCTGGGCGTGGACACCCTCCGGGGGCGGCTCGTCGTCTCCCCCGACATGGCCGTACCGGGCCTCGACGGGGTGTGGGGGCTCGGCGACGCGGCGGCGGTGCCCGATCTCGCCAAGGGCGAGGAGGGGGCGGTCTGCCCGCCGACCGCGCAGCACGCGATGCGGCAGGGCAAGGCGCTCGCCGACAACGTGGTGGCGACGCTGCGCGGCGAGAAGACCCACCCGTACGTCCACAAGGACCTGGGGCTCGTGGTCGACCTCGGCGGGATGGACGGGGTGTCGAAGCCGCTCGGCGTGGAGCTGCACGGGATGCCGGCGCAGGCCGTGGCCCGTGCCTATCACTGGTCCGCGCTGCGGACGAACGTGGCCAAGACCCGGGTCATGACGAACTGGCTCCTCAACGCCGCCGCCGGGGACGACTTCGTACGGACCGGGTTCCTCGCGTCGAAGGCGGGGACGCTGCGGGACTTCGAGTACGCGGACGTCTATCTGACGCCGGAGCAGGTACGGCTCCACACGGCCTCGTTCCGCGGCGGGGCGGTCGGGGCCGGCTGACGCGCCCGACCGGCTGACACTCCGGGCCTCCCTGCCCGGCTGACGCGCCCGCCCGGCCGACACGCCGGCCCGGCCTGCCCTCGGCCCGGCCTGCCCTCGGACCGGCCGGCCCTCGCCTCGCGCGCCCGAGGTCGCCCTCAGCGCGCGAGGTCGGGGGCCGGGCCCATGACGACGACGGGTTCGCGGGCCGGGTCGAGGGCGACCAGGAGGTCGCGGAGCGGGCCGCGCTCCAGGGCGATGCACGCCTGGGTGGGGCCGCCGTGGTCGACGTGGACCCAGACGCCGCCCCCCTTCTCGGCGCCGAGCGGACGCTCCTTGTCGAGGGGGGTGCGGCCGGGCACGCGGTTGTAGTCGATGGCGATGACGTGGTCGAAGGAGCCTTCGAGGGACTCGCCGGAGAAGCCGGTGCCGCTGATGGCGAACTCCTCGTCCTGGTCGTACGGGAGGCGGGCACCCGGGTCGGGAAGCCGCCCGCCCGCGTCGCCGAGCCGGAACACGCCGATCGGGGTGCGCAGGTCCCCCGCGTCGTGGTCGGCGGTCCACCCGGCGAGCCCGTTGTGGGCGGGCCACGGACCGGCGGCCTCGGTCCACCGGCCCGCCGCGTTCCGCTCGTAGAGCACGGCCGTCGCCGTGCTGCTGTCCACGGTGGCCCCGCTGACCACGAAGGCCTGCGAGGTGCCGTCGGGGATCCGGGCCAGGGTGTCCGGGCCGAGGCCGGGGATCCCGGGCGCGCGTGCGGGGGTCCCGGGCGCGCGGTCGGGGCGGGCGTCACCGGCGGTGGGTGCGGGCGCTGCCGCCGGGGGCTTGGGAGTGGACGGCGCGGGGGCGGGCGGGGCGGCGGGCGCGCAGCCCGTGAACAGCAGGGCCGCGCACAGTGTGGCGGCGCTCAGCAGCGCGGGGGCGCCCTTGCGGACGGGCATGGGGGCATCCTCCTGGCCGGGGGCAATGCAGCGATCCGTACCCGTTCGGCGGTCGGGGCTGTCGCCGGGCCCGCGCCCCCACCCGTACGGAGTACCCCCCCGCCCCGAGGAGAAAACGGTTGACCGGTCGAGCCGGGCGCGGTTTCCTGCCCGAATGAACGATCTTCATGACGGTCTTCGCATCGAACGGGCGGGGAGCGAGGCCCAGCTCGGGGACTGGCGGGCCGTCCACAACACGATCATCCCCACGGCCGTCCTCTCCCTCGACGAGGTACGGGAGCGGGCGGGCCGGAACCGGCTGGACGTCGCGTACCTCGGGGACGTCGTGGTGGGCTGTTCGACGGTCCGGCCGCCGGACGAGGAGACGACGGCCGCGACCGTCATCGCGCGGACCCTGCCCGCCTTCCGGGGGCGGGGGTTCGGGACGGCGCTGTACGAGCGGGGGCTCGCGCACGCGCGGACGCTGAGCGACGAGGGGGTCGAGACGGTGGTCCTCGCCTCGAACGAGGAGGGGCTGCGGTTCGCCCTGGCGCGCGGCTTCGTGGAGGTGGAGCGGTACGTCCTGCCGGGCGACACGGTGCCGTTCGTGGCGCTCCGGCTGGCCTGAAGTCCCCGCTCCCCGACCGCTATCTGACGAATCGTCAGATCATTGCGTCGCGGGTATGGGAACCTTCGCGGCCCGACGCTACCCTCCGCGCATGATTCGGACAGTGGTGTGGGGTACCGGAAATGTCGGGCGCGCGGCCATCCGTGCCGTGGACGCCCACCCGGGTCTCGAACTCGCGGCCGTCCTCGTGTCCGACCCGGCGAAGGTCGGCCGCGACGCGGGCCGGCTCGCGGGGCTCGGGTGCGACCTCGGGGTGGTGGCCGACGACGACGTCGGCGCGGTGCTCGGCGGGCGGCCGGGGGCGGTGGTGTACGCGGCCTCGGGCGACACCCGGCCCGACGGGGCGCTCGCCGACGTGGCACGGGCGGTGGCGGCGGGCGCGGTGGTGGTCACGCCCGCGCTGTACCCGCTGTACGACCAGCGCAACGCGCCGCCGGAGTTCCGCGATCCGGTGCTCGCGGCGGTCGCCGAGGGCGGCGGTTCGCTCTTCGTGTCGGGCGTGGACCCGGGCTGGGGCAACGACGTGCTGCCGCTGCTCGTGAGCGGGCTCGGCGCCACGGTGGACGCGATCCGCTGCCAGGAGATCTTCGACTACTCGACGTACGAGCAGGAGGAGTCGGTCCGGGAGCTGGTCGGGATGGGGCGGCCGATGGAGTACGAGCCGCCGATGCTGTGGCCCTCGGTCCCGACCATGATCTGGGGCGGGCAGGTGCGGCTGATGGCCCGCGCGCTGGGGGCCGAGCTCGACGAGATCCGCGAGACGATGGAGCGGCGGCCGCTGGAGACCACCGTGAAGACGCGGACGATGGGCGTCTTCGAGGCGGGGACGCAGGGCGCGATCCGCTTCGAGGTGCAGGGCATCGTCGACGGCGAGCCCCGGATCGTCATCGAGCACGTCACCCGCATCCACCCCTCGTGCGCGCCGGACTGGCCGGTGCCCCCGGACGGGGCGGGCGCGCACCGGGTGATCGTCGAGGGCAGCCCGCGGATCGAGGTGACGGTGGCGGCGACCGACGAGGGCGAGAACCGCTCGGCGGGCGGCAACGCCACCGCCGTGGGCCGGCTCGTCGGCGCGATCGACTGGCTGGTGGCGGCGGAGCCGGGACTGTACGACGCATTGGACGTACCGCTGAGGCCGGCGGTCGGCAAACTCGGAAGGAGACCGCGGTGATCATCGACATTCCCGAGGGCCAGGAGCCGATCGGGTACGTGTGGGGCGACATGGTCCCGGAGATCGGGACGGCGGCGGCGAACTTCTCGCTGTCGGTGTACGCCCATACGACCCTGGGGCTGCGCGAGTTCGAGGCGGCGCGCCTGCGGATCGCGCAGATCAACGGCTGCGGGTTCTGTCTGGACTGGCGTACCGACCGGGACGGCGAGAAGGTCGAGGAGGGCTTCGACGAGGTCGTCGCGGCCTGGCGGACGACGGAGGTGTCGGAGGCCTTCGACGAGCGGACGCGACTGGCGGCCGAGTACGCGGAGCGGTACGCGCTGGACCACCACGGCCTGGACGAGGAGTTCTGGGCGCGGATGACGGCCCGGTACAGCCAGGAGGAGATCGTGGAGCTGACGATGAGCCTGGGCTCGTGGCTGGCCTTCGGGCGGCTCAACCGGGTGCTCGGTCTCGACACGGTGTGCGTGCTGCCGACGGGGTGAGGCCCGGCGCACGGAGGGGCCGGCCGGTTCTCGAACCGGCCGGCCCCTTCGTGTACCCGCCGGGTCAGAAGTCCTCGGCGATGATGTTCTCGATGTTGCGCTCGGCGAGGGCGGTGATGGTGACGAACGGGTTGACGCTGGTGTTCCCGGGGATGAGGGAGCCGTCCATCACGTAGAGCCCCTGGTAGCCGTGCAGGCGCCCGTGGTTGTCCGTGGCCCGGTCGAGGACGGCACCGCCGAGCGGGTGGTAGGTGAGGTGGTCGCCCCAGATCTTGTAGGCGCCGAAGAGGTCGGTCCGGTAGATCGTCCCCTCCTTGCTGTTGATCTTGTCGAAGATGGACTTGGCCATGTCGATGGACGTCTGCTTCCAGGCCCGGTCCCAGCTCAGGTCGACCTTGCCGGTGGACGGGTTCCAGGTGAACTCGGCGCGGCGCGGGGTGCGGGTGATGGAGAGGTAGAAGGAGGCGTAGGTCTCGATGCCGGTGGGCAGCGGGGCGACCTCGGCGAAGGCGCCTCCGGCCTCCCAGTTGTCGATGCCCGCGGTGGGCATGGAGGACTGGAGTTTCCCGGTCGGGTCCCACATGTGGTTGGCGCGGCCGCACATGACGTTGCCGTTGTCGCCCCAGCCCTTGCCGATGTGCTCGTTGAGCGACGGCAGGGCGCCGGTCGCCTTGAGTCGGGTGAGGAGCTTGCTGGTGCCGACGCTGCCGGCGGCGAAGAAGACCCGGTCGGCACGGACGGTCTTGGTGACGAGGGTGGCGCCGGTGGTGTCGATCTGGTCGATGACGACGGTGTAGCCGCCTCCGGCGGCGGGGCTGACGGAGGTCACCCGGTGGAGCGGGGAGACGTTCACCCTGCCGGTGGCGGCGGCCTGGGCCAGGTACGTCTTCTGGAGGCTCTTCTTGCCGACGTTGTTGCCGTAGATGACCTCGCCCGCCAGGGCGGACTTCTGGACGGACCCGGCGGCCTCCTGCTTCATGTAGTCCCAGTCGTAGACGTTGGGCACGAAGACGAAGGGGAAGCCGGAGCGCTGGGCGTGCTTGCGGCCGACCCGGGCGTACTGGTAGCAGTCCGCGTTCTCCCACCAGTTGACGTCCACCGAGGTGACGCCCAGGCCCGCGTTGGCGCGCGGGTAGTAGGTGGAGTACATCTCGGCCGGGTCGACCGTCGGAAGGATCGCCGGGAAGCGTTCCCGGAGCGGGGTGACGGCCATGCCGCCGTTGACGAGGGAACCTCCGCCGACCCCGCGCCCCTGGTAGACGGTGATGCCGGCGAAGTCCTCGGCGTCGAGGATGCCCGTGTGGATGGGGACGTCCTTGTCGAGCGGGAAGCCGAGGAACTGGTTCAGCGGCTGCTTCGTGCGGGTGCGCAGCCAGAAGGAACGGTAGTCCGGGGTGGTGGTGTTGGCGAAGATCTTGCCGTCGGGGCCCGGGGTGTCCCAGGCCATGCCCATCTCGATCATGTGCACGTCCACGCCCGCCCGGGCGAGCCGCAAGGCGGCGACGGAGCCGCCGTAGCCGGTGCCGATGACGAGGGCGCGCACCTGGGATCCGTCGGGGATGGGGGTGCAGTTCAGTCCGGGGACCTCGGCTCGGGCGGGGGTCGTGATCGTGCCGGCGAGGGCGGCGGCGCCGAGAACAGAACCTGTTCCCGCGAGGAAGCCACGGCGGCTGACGTGGCGATTTCCCTGGCCGGGCTGGGGGTGTTCACTCATGTGATCGTCCTCACTCGCGAGTGAATGGGAACACGTTCTACGACCGGCCGCCGAGGAAGTCACGAGAAACTGCCGAGTAACTTCAGGCCGCATACGCCTTCTTGATCGCCTCCGCCATGTACGCGGCGTGGGCCCGCGCCGCGGGCAGCAGCTCCGCCCAGTCCCCGTACTCCCCCGCCAGGTACTGGTCCCGCGCGGCGGCGAGCACCGGCCGGTACTCCTCCGGCAGCTCGCCCAGCACCCACGCCGCCGCCCCGTCCTTCGAACGGATCCGGCCGGTGCGCAGGGTGGTGAGGATCCGGGCCAGGGTCAGCAGCACGTTGCGGGTGTCGCCGTCGAGGTCGGCGAGCAGCTCGGGTACGCCCGCGGCGACCGCGGCCCGCAGATCGGCCGGCGGCACCGCCTCGAAGAGCACGGACGGGCAGGGGCCGTGGAGGGAGAGGTCCCCGGCGCGGGCCATGGCGAGGAGCGGGGCGAGGTCGGGGCAGGGCGCGGGAGCGGGGGTGAGACCGCGCTCGAAGTCGTCGCGGAGCCATTCCCCGTACAGGTACTCGCACACGGGCGGGTAGCGCCAGGGGCGCACGTCGGCGTGGACGACCAGACTCAGTTCGACGGGCCGGGCGGGCCCGCCGTACGCCCGCTCGCCCGAGACGGCGAGCAGGGCGTCCGTGAGGGCGCGGCGCTCCCCCTCGGTGGTGCGCCGGGTCAGGGCGACGATCACGTCCACGTCGCTGGTGGGGCGCAGACCTCCGAGGACGGCGGAGCCGTGCAGGCACGCCGCGAGGACGGTGTCCCCGCCGAGGGTCTCGCGGACGATCCCCACGACACGGCGGGCGGCCTCGTGGTCGGCGCCGTCGTGGGCGTGAGCGGGCATGCGGCGGCTCCTGACGGGCGACGGGCGCGGGGCCGTCACCGTACCGTCGCGGCCGGAGGGGGGCTACCGAGGACGGGGCGGCCTGAGACGGGAAGGCCGGAGCAGGGAAGGCCGGAGCAGGAGCGGCCGGAGGAAGGAAGGCCGGAGGAGGAGCGGCCCGACGGTCAGGCGAGTGACGAACCGGGGGCGCCGGTGAGCCGCTCCGGAGTGAGCAGTTCGGCGAGCCGGTGTGCGGGCAGCAGGCCCTTCTCCAGGGTGAGTTCGGCTACCCCCCGGCCGGTGGCGAGCGCCTCCTGAGCGATGGCCGTGGCGGCCGTGTAGCCGAGGTGCGGGTTGAGGGCGGTGGCGAGGCCGATGGAGTTCTCCACGGCGGCACGGAGGGCCTCGGTGTTGGCCGTGATGCCGCTGACGCACCGCTCGGCGAGGGTGAGGCAGGCGGCGCGGAGCGAGAGGAGGCTCTTCGAGAGGGCGTGGAAGATGACGGGCTCGAAGGCGTTGAGCTGGAGCTGTCCGCCCTCGGCGGCCATGGTGATGGTGATGTCGTTGCCGATCACCTCGAAGGCGACCTGGTTGACGACCTCGGGGATCACCGGGTTGACCTTGCCGGGCATGATGCTCGAACCCGCCTGGACCGCCGGCAGGTTGATCTCGCCGAGGCCCGCGCGCGGCCCCGAGGAGAGCAGGCGCAGGTCGTTGCAGGTCTTGGAGAGCTTGACCGCGATGCGCTTGAGGACCCCGGAGAGCTGGACGAAGGCGCCGCAGTCCTGGGTGGCCTCGATGAGGTTGGCGGAGGTCACGAGCGGCAGACCGGTCAGGTCGGCGAGGTTGCGGCGGGCGGTCTCCGCGTAGCCGGGGGCGGCGTTGAGGCCGGTGCCGATGGCGGTGGCGCCGAGGTTGATCTCGTGGATGAGCTCGACGGCCTCGGCGAGGCGCCCGCGGTCCTCCTCCAGCATCACGGCGTACGTGGAGAACTCCTGGCCCAGGGTCATGGGCACCGCGTCCTGGAGCTGGGTGCGGCCCATCTTGACGACCTCGCGGAACTCCAGGGCCTTGGCGGCGAAGGCGTCCTGGAGCACGGCCATGGCGACGAGGAGCTCACGGGCCGCGCCGATCGCCGCGATGCGGATGGCGGTCGGGTAGACGTCGTTGGTGGACTGGCCGAGGTTGACGTCCTCGTTGGGGTGGAGGCGGGCGTAGTCGCCCTTGGCGTGGCCGAGGAGCTCCAGGGCTCGGTTGGCGACGACCTCGTTGGCGTTCATGTTGGTCGACGTGCCGGCGCCGCCCTGGACCACGTCGACGACGAACTGGTCGTGGAGGTGTCCGGACCTGATCTCCCGGCAGGCACCGGCGATGGCGTCGGCCTTGTCGGCGGGGAGCAGGCCGAGCTCCTCGTTGGCGCGGGCCGCGGCCTCCTTGACGGCGGCGAGCGCGTCGATGAGCAGGGGGTAGACGGAGATCGGCGTGCCGGTGATCGCGAAGTTCTCGGTGGCGCGCAGGGTGTGCACGCCCCAGTAGGCGTCGGCGGGAACGTCCCGGTCGCCGAGCAGGTCGTGCTCGCTGCGGACGGAAGGGGTGTGCGGGGCGGGTGCGGAAACCATGGGAGCCGTCCTTGCGGGGAGGGGGAAGCGGCGTACGAGGTATGGGGTACGGGCCGCTGGGAGTACGGGGTACGGGTGCGGGCAGCTCGGCGTGCGGGAGGGGCCGCGCTGAGTACGGGAGGGGCCGCTCGGAGTACGGGAGGGCTGCCCGGAGTGCGCGCGCCGGCGTGACGGCCGCCGGCAGTGGCGTGGGTCCGACGCGCGGGCACGGCTCCGCCGCGGCCCGACGGGCGGTCGCGGGGCGTACGGCCCCGCGGCCCGACGGGCGGTCGCGGGGCCGTACGCCGGCAGGGGGTGCAGGAAGGTTGGCGCCGGTTCGCGGGCGGAGGGTGGGGAACACTCCGCCCGCGAACCGGGGTTTCAGGGGCCCGGGTCAGGGGCCGGTGGGACGGGGGCGCCGGTCGAGCGGACCGGCCCCCGGGCCGCCGTCCGGGTCAGGCGCGCGTGGCGACGGCCGAGGCCGACCGGGAGCCGCCGGTGGCGAGCGCGGGCTCCGCGCGGACGGGTCCCTCCAGAAGACGGCGCAGGAGCGCGGTGCGGCGCGCGGGGTCCGGGCTGACGTCACCCTCGGCGAGGACGGCTGCGAGGACGGCGATCCGCGCCTGGGCGGCCCGGAGCGTGCCGGTGAGCAGCGCTCCGGCGGCGACGAGGTCGACCGCTCCGCCGCCGGTGTAGATCTCGGCGAGCGGTCCCGCGGGGACGCGGGTGCTCACGGCGACGAGGACGCCCTGGGCGACGGCGTCCGCGACGGCGGCGGCGATCTCGGGGGTGGCGTTGCCCGCGCCGGTCGCTTCGAGGACGAGGCCCCGGGCACCGGCGGCCACGGCCGCCTTGAGGAAGAGCGCGTCGCCGTCGGCGTGGTGCGTGACGATGTCGACCCGCGGCAGCGGAGCCACGCCGGGGGCGGTGGCGCCGGGGTTCGCGGTCAGGGCCGCGTCGGGGAGCGGCAGCGGGGCGGGGCGCTCCGGGAGGCGCTCGACGTCGACGCGGGAGAAGCCGACGCGGCCGAGACGCTCGGCGGAGGGGTCGGAGAAGGCGTCGGCGGCGAGGGTCTGGGTCTTGACGGTGCCGCGGGCCGCGTGGACGCGTCCGTCGAACACGACGAGGACGCCCAGCTCGCGGACGGAGGCGGCGACCTGGAGGGCGTCGTACAGGTTCCCGGGGCCGTCGCCGTCGCCCGTGCCGAAGGGGCGCTGGGCGCCGGTGAGGACGACCGGGCGGGCGTCGGAGTGGTGGAGGTCCAGGAGGAAGGCGGTCTCCTCCAGGGTGTCGGTGCCGTGGGTGACCACGATGCCGTCGACGCCGGGGTCGGCGAACGTCTCGTGGACGGTCCGCAGGAGGGCGAGCTGGTGCGCGGAGGTCATGCGCGAGCTGTTGACGTTGAAGAGGTCGACGACCTCGACACCGACGCCCTCGGGGAGGGGGGCGGTGGCCAGGACGTCGTCACCGGAGGCGTCGGCCGCGTAGCCCGTGCCCTGCCAGCGGCTGGCGATCGTGCCGCCGGTGCTGATGACGACGATCCGGCGCGGTCCTCCGTCGTTCGTCCGCTTCATGCCTGCCCGCCCTCACTCGATACCGACGTGCGCGTCATACCCACGCGCCCTACATCCGCAACGATAGGACAGGGGCCGCGCAAGACGATTGCCAATTCAGCCCGGCCAGCGGCTGTGCGTGATAGATAATTGCGCCATGGACCGAATCGATCTCCATATCTTGCGCGAGCTCCAGAACGACGGCCGGCTGAGCAACCAGGAGCTGGCCCAGCGGGTCGGGCTCAGCCCCTCCCCCTGTCTGCGCCGGGTGCGCCAGCTGGAGCAGGACGGGGTGATCCAGGGCTACCGGGCGATCATCGACCCGGAGGCGGTCGGGCGGGGCTTCGAGGTGCTCGTCTCGGTGGAGGTGCGACGGGACCGCGAGACGGTGGAGGCCTTCGAGGAGGCGCTCCAGGACGTGCCGGACGTCATCGAGGCGTACCGCCTGTTCGGCAGTCCGGGCTGCCTGCTGCGGATCGCGGTGGCCGATCTCGCGGCGTACGAGCGGCTGTGGATCGAGCGGCTGACGACGCTGGCCGGGGTCACCGAGGTCAACTCGCAGATCATCATGAAGCGGATCAAGGAGCCGAAGGGCATGCCCGTGGACGTCCGGGGCGCCTGAGCGCACCCGAGTACGCCCGAGTACGCCCGAGTACGCCGATCGCGACCGGGCACGTCCCATCACGGCACGGCACGGAGGCAGTCTTCGGGTCCTCCGGTCGCTCCATATGCGAGAACGTCACGGAACAGCCTCTTCCTCGTTACATGACAGGTACCTGACGTGTGTCACCCTCCCGATGACACGAAGTCAACACGCGTAGACAGCGGGGCCCTTGAGCCGGTCCCCGCCGCCCCGCGCGTACCGTCCCCGGGAAAGGGCCCCCCATGTCCGTTGTGCGGATCGCCAGATGGAAGGCGTGGGCAGCGGCCGTCGCCGCCACCCTCTTCAGCGTCACGCTCCCCGCGGTCACCGCGACTCCCGCCAGCGCCACGACCACCGCGTACGACACGACGTACTACAAGAACGCGGTCGGCAAGACCGGCACGAGCCTCAAGTCCTCGCTGCACACGATCATCAGCAGCCAGAGCAAGATCTCGTACGACGCCGTCTGGAACGCGCTGAAGGTCACCGACCAGGACCCCAACAACACGAGCAACGTGGTCCTGCTCTACAGCGGCGTCTCGCGCAGCAAGTCCCTCAACGGCGGCGACGTGGGCGACTGGAACCGCGAGCACGTGTGGGCGCAGTCCCACGGCAACTTCGGCACCTCGGCCGGGCCCGGCACGGACCTGCACCACCTGCGGGCGTGCGACGTCCAGGTCAACAGCACGCGCGGGAACAAGGACTGGGACACCGGTGGCAGCGCGGTCAGCGGCGCCCCCGGCAGCTACACGGACTCCAACTCCTTCGAGCCGCGCAACGCCGACAAGGGCGATGTCGCCCGCATGATCCTCTACATGGCCGTCCGTTACGAGGGCGACGACGCCTGGGCCGACCTGGAGCCCAACGAGTCGACCTCCAACGGCAGCGTCCCCTTCCACGGCCGGCTCGCGATCCTGAAGCAGTGGAACGAGCAGGACCCGCCGAGCGCCTTCGAGGAGCGCCGCAACGACGTCATCTACGGCACCTACCAGGGCAACCGCAATCCCTTCATCGACCACCCCGAGTGGGTCGAGGCGATCTGGTAGATCGAGCACGACCGTACGTACACAGCCGGGCCGGGCGCATCACCCCTGGCCCGGCTGCTTCGCGTTCCGCGGGACCGGCCTCTACGCCTGACCGCTCCCGGCGCCTTCAAACGCGAAATCGCAGATTTTCTCACGCTCTTCGCGCAACCGTGAGGGGCACCCGCAAGGCGTTACCCATCCGTTATAAACGGTGATTTTGCCCGCTCGTGCCCCAGTTTGCCGTACGCCGAAGCCCGCATTCCCGCCATGGCGACCGCCGGTGCACCTATCACGTTCCACCGACCCCGAACAAGACCCCAGGGCCAGGAAGTTCGGAGATCCACTCGGTAGCTTCGGCGCCCATGACCACTGCCCGCACGACACCCCCGACGATCGCGGACGGCGCCGAGCTCTGGCGGATCGCCCGCGGCTCGGGGGACCTGGACCTCAACTCGCCGTACAGCTACCTGCTGTGGTGCCGCGACTTCGCCGACACGACCTCCGTCGCCCGTGACGCCTCCGGACGCCCGATCGGTTTCGTGACCGGCTATCTGCGGCCCGACGCGCCCGAGACGCTCTTCGTCTGGCAGATCGCCGTCGAGGACGCGCACCGCGGAAGCGGGGTGGCCGGGTCCCTGCTCGACGACCTGTCCGCACGCGTGGCCGCCGACCACGGCATCAGCCGGGTCGAGGCGACCGTCACCCCGGGGAACCTGGCGTCCGACCGGCTGTTCCGGTCCTACGCGCGCCGGCACGGCGCGGACGTGACCCAGGAGGTCCTCTTCCCGTCGGCCGCCTTCCCCGCGGCGGGACACGACTCCGAGGTGCTGTACCGCATCGGCCCCCTCGGTGCCCCGGTGTCCTGAGCCCCCGTCCGCGCCCCCGTGCACCCCGAACCCCACTCTGGAGAAGAGACTTCGTGACCCTGACCGACATCGCCGCCCCCTCCGTCTTCGAGACCGTCGAATCGGAGGTCCGCAGCTACTGCCGCGCCTGGCCCGTCGTCTTCGAACGCGCCAGTGGCAGCCGGCTGTACGACGAGCAGGGGCGTCCGTACCTCGACTTCTTCGCCGGCGCGGGCTCGCTGAACTACGGCCACAACAACCCCGCCCTCAAGCGTGCCCTCCTCGACTACCTCGCCGACGACGGCGTCACCCACGGCCTCGACATGTCGACGACCGCCAAACGCGCCTTCCTCGAGACCTTCCACGAGACGGTCCTGGAGCCCCGCGCCCTGCCCTACAAGGTGATGTTCCCCGGCCCCACCGGCACCAACGCCGTGGAGGCCGCGCTGAAACTGGCCCGGAAGGTCACCGGGCGGCAGACGGTCGTCTCCTTCACCAACGCCTTCCACGGGATGTCGCTCGGCTCGCTCGCCGTCACCGGAAACGCTGCCAAGCGCGCCGGGGCGGGCGTGCCCCTCAACCACGCCATCCGGATGCCGTTCGACGACTACCTCGACGGACGCCTCCCCGACTTCCTCTGGTTCGAGCGGCTCCTGGACGACGCCGGCTCCGGCCTCGACCACCCGGCGGCCGTGATCGTCGAGACCGTCCAGGGAGAAGGCGGCATCAACGTCGCACGCGCCGAGTGGCTGCGCGGCCTCGCGGAGCTCTGCCGCCGACACGACATGCTCCTCATCGTGGACGACATCCAGATGGGCTGCGGACGCACCGGCGACTTCTTCTCCTTCGAGGAGGCCGGCATCACGCCCGACATCGTCACCCTGTCCAAGTCCATCAGCGGCTACGGCCTGCCCATGGCCCTCTGCCTCTTCCGGCCCGAGCTGGACGTGTGGCAGCCCGGCGAGCACAACGGGACCTTCCGCGGGAACAACCCCGCCTTCGTCACCGCCACGGCCGCCCTCGACGCCTACTGGCGCGACGGCGCCCTGCGCGAGCGGACCCTGAGCCGCGCGGACCGGGTGGAACGCGCCCTCCTGGACCTGTGCGCGGGCGACGGGCGGACGGGCCTGGCGGTCCGCGGCCGCGGCCTGGTGTGGGGCCTGGAGTTCGCCGACGGAGAGCGCGCCGAGGCCGTGTGCCGGCGCGCCTTCGAGACCGGCCTCCTCGTGGAGACCTCGGGGCCGCGCGGCGAGGTCGTGAAGCTGCTCCCGCCGCTGACCGCGACGGACGACGAACTCGACGAGGGCCTCGGCATCCTGGCCCGCTCCGTCCGGCACACCGCCTGATCCCTCTCCTGACCCGATGACCGGAAAGGCAACACCCCATGATCGTCCGTTCCTTCGACGAGCTGGAGAACACCGAGCGGCACGTGAGGGCCGCCTCGGGCACCTGGGAGAGCAAGCGCATCGTCCTGGCCCGTGAGCGGGTGGGCTTCTCCCTCCACGAGACGGTGCTGTACGCCGGCACCGAGACCGCCATGTGGTACGCGAACCACGTCGAGGCCGTGGTCTGCACGGCCGGCGAGGCCGAGCTCACCGACCACGAGACGGGCCGCACGTACACGATCGTGCCCGGAACGATGTACCTGCTCGACGGGCACGAGCGCCACACCCTCAAGGTCAAGGCGGACTTCCGCTGCCTGTGCGTCTTCAACCCGCCCGTCACGGGGCGCGAGGACCACGACGAGAACGGCGTCTACCCGCTGCTGACCGAACCCGAGCCCGCATCCGACGACGTCTGAGCCCGGCACGACACCGACACCCCTACGCGAAAGGAAGCACGCTCCCCCATGCCCTCCGCACCCACCCGTCCCGTCGACCTCTACCCCACCCGTGGCCCCAAGGAGGAACTGATCGGCCGCAAGGACCCCGTCGTGTGGTCCGAGCCCGGCACGGCGGGCCCGTTCTGGGCCCGTGAACTGGAGGAGTACGACCGCGACGGCTTCGTCACGGTGGACGAGATCGTCACCCCCGACGAGGTCGACGCACTCCGGGCGGAGCTGGACCGGCTCGTCGCCGACCCCGCCGTACGGGCGGACGAGCGGGCGGTCGTCGAGCCCCGTTCCCAGGAGATCCGGTCCGTCTTCGAGGTGCACCGGATGAGCGAGGTCTTCGGCCGGCTGGCCCAGGATCCGCGGGTCCTCGGGCGCGCCCGCCAGATCCTCGGCTCCGACGTCTACGTCCACCAGTCGCGGGTCAACGTCAAGCCCGGCTTCGGCGCCAGCGGCTTCTACTGGCACTCCGACTTCGAGACCTGGCACGCGGAGGACGGCCTGCCGAGGATGCGGACCGTCTCGGTCTCGATCGCCCTCACCCCGAACCACACCACCAACGGCAGCCTGATGATCATGCCGGGTTCGCACCGCACCTTCCTGGGCTGCGCCGGGGCCACCCCCCGGGACAACTACAAGAAGTCGCTCCGGATGCAGGACGCCGGCACCCCCTCCCACGAGGCGCTGACCACCTTCGCCGACGCCTGCGGCATCCGCCACTTCACCGGTCCGGCCGGCTCCGCCACCTGGTTCGACTGCAACGCCCTGCACGGGTCGGGCGACAACATCACCCCGTACCCCCGCAGCAATGTGTTCCTCGTCTTCAACAGCGTCGAGAACCAGCCGGAGGCACCCTTCGCCGCCCCGGTCCGGCGGCCCTCCTTCATCGCCGCGCCCGCCCCGGACCGGTCATGACCGGTCCCGCACACCTCGACCGCCGCCGCTTCCTCGGCAGAACGGCGCTCCTGGGCGGACTCGCCCTCACACCCGGGCTGCTCGCGGCCTGCACCCGCACCCAGGTCGGGTCAGGGGCTCCCGAGGACGACGGCGCGCTCCTGGCGAAGCTGCGGAAGCAGGGCTTCGTACGGGTCGGCTTCGCCGGCGAGGCGCCGTACGGCTTCCAGGACGGCTCCGAGCTCGCGGGCGAGGCCCCGACGCTGCACCGCGAGATCTTCACGGCGCTCGGCGTGGGCGAACTGCGCCCGACGCTCACCGAGTTCGGGGCGCTGATCCCCGGGCTCCTCGCCGACCGGTTCGACGTCGTGAGCGCGGGCATGTCGATCACGCCCGAGCGCTGCGCCAAGGTGGTCTTCTCCGAGCCGGAGTTCGTCTCCCCCACCGCCCTGATGGTCCGCGAGGGCAATCCGAAGGGGGTGAGCGATCTGGCGTCCTGCGCGGCGAAGGGCGCCACGGTCGGCGTGCTGACGGCCGCGGTGGAGGCGTCCTTCGCCAAGGCGGCGGGTGTCCCCGACGGTTCGGTGAAGACGCTGGCCAAGCAGCAGGACGGTCTCGACGCCCTGCTGGCCGGCCGGATCGACGCCTTCGCGCTGACCGCCATCTCCCTGCGCTGGCTCGCGCGGACGAACCGGGGCGCGGCGGTGGAGGTGGCCGAGCCGTTCGTCCCGGTGGTCGACGGCGTACGGCAGCTCGGCGCGGGCGGAGCCGTGTTCCGGCCGGGCGCGACCGGTCTGCGGGATGCCTTCGACATCGAGCTCCGGAAGATCACCGGTGCTCCGGACCGGTTCGTGGAGCTGATCGGGCGCTACGGCTTCACCTCGCGCGAGGTGCCGCCCCGTTCCCTGCGGACCGCCGACCTGTGCGCCGGGTGAGGGGCGGCCGACGTGGCTGACTTCCTCCCCGAGCTCCGCCGGGCGGCGCCCGGGCTCGCCGACGGGCTCCTGGTCACGGCCGAGGCCACGGTGCTGGGCGCCGCGCTCGCCCTGGTCCTCGCGTACGCGCTGGGGCTGCTGTCCCGGTCGGCGCGGCTGCCGGTGCGCGGGGCGGCGCGGCTCGTCGTGGAGTTCTTCCGGGGGACCTCGCTGTACGTGCAGCTCTTCTGGCTGTTCTTCGCGCTGCCGATGCTCGGTTTCCGGCTGGAGCCGCTGGCCTGCGGTGTCCTCGCGCTGGGGCTCAACTTCGGGGCGTACGGCTCCGAGGTCGTCCGGGGCGCGGTGGCCGCGGTGCCCCGCGCCCAGACCGAGGCGGCGATCGCGCTGTCCATGGGGCCGGCGCTGCGGCTGCGGCGAGTGGTACTGCCGCAGGCGCACGCGCTGATGGTGGCGCCGTTCAAGAACCTGCTCGTCCAGCTGTTGAAGGCGACGCCGCTGCTCTCCCTGGTGACGGTCCCCGACCTCACCTTCCGGATCGACCAGCTGCGCTCGGCGACGGGCTCGACGGCCGCCTCGTACCTGCTGCTCCTGGGGCTCTACTTCGGCATGGCCGTCGTGCTGAGCCTCCTCATGAACGCTCTGGAGCGGGCCGCGAAGGCCCGCCTGGGCCAGGAAGGAGGCGTGTGATGTGGGACGGGGAGGCGGCCCGGGCCGCGCTGCCGACCGTACTGGAGGGGTTCGGCGTCACGCTTGTCGCGACCGTACTGGCCTTCGCCGTCGCGGCGGTCCTGGGACTCGTGCTCGCCTTCGCCGGGCGCGCGGCTCCCGCGTGGCTGGCCCTCCCGCTGCGCGGGGCGGCCGGGTTCGTCCGCTCGACGCCGCTCCTGGTGCAGCTGTTCGCGGCCTGGGTGCTGATCCCGGGGCTCGACGCGCCGGCGCTGGGCGTCCTGGTCCTCGGCGTGCACTACGCCACGTACCTCTCCGAGGTGTACCGGACGGGCATCGACGCCGTACCGAAGGGGCAGTGGGAGGCGTGCACGGCGCTGTCGCTGCCGAGCCGGCGGGTGTGGCGGGCGGTGGTGCTGCCGCAGGCCGTCCGCAACGTGCTGCCGCCGCTGGGCAACTACGCGGTCTCCATGTTCAAGGAGACGCCGCTGCTGTCGGTGATCACGGTGCACGAGATGGTCCACGAGGCGAACACGTTCGGGAGCACCCACTTCGCCTATCTGGAGAGCTTCACCCTGGCCGCCGCGGTGTTCCTGCTCGCGAGCTGGCCGACGTCCGTACTGCTGCGACGACTGGAGGCACGCCTTGCCCACTGAGGACCCGGCGGTCCGCTTCGACCTGGTCACGAAGCGGTACGGCGACCACACCGTGCTCGACGGCCTCGACCTGGAGGTCGCCCGCGGGGAGCGGGTGACCCTGATCGGTCCGAGCGGCTCCGGGAAGACCACCATCCTCCGGCTGCTCATGACGCTGGAGCGGGTGACCGACGGCGTCATCCATGTCGACGGGGAGCCCTTCTCACACATGCCGGGCCGCGCGGGCGGGAAACCGGTGCCGGCGAGCGAGCGTCATCTGGCCGAGCGGCGGCGGAAGATCGGCATGGTCTTCCAGCAGTTCAACCTCTTCCCGCACATGAGCGTTCTCGAGAACGTCGTCGAGGCGCCCGTGCACGTCCTCGGCGAGAGCCGGGAGGAAGCGGGACGCAGGGCCCGGGAGCTGCTCGACCTGGTCGGGCTCGCCGACAAGGTCGACGCCCGGCCGACCCGGCTCTCCGGGGGCCAGCAGCAGCGGGTGGCCATCGCCCGCGCCCTGGCGATGCGGCCCGAGATCCTGCTCCTGGACGAGGTGACGTCCGCGCTGGACCCGGAGCTGGTGGCGGAGGTGCTCGACGTGCTGCGGGACATCGCCCGCGGGACCGACATCACGCTGCTGTGCGTGACGCACGAGATGGGTTTCGCCCGGGACGTCTCGGACCGGATCATGATGTTCGACCGTGGCCGGATCGTCGAGTCGGGGCCGGCCGACGAACTCCTGGACGCGCCCGCCGAGGAGCGCACGCGTACCTTCCTGAGTTCGGTCCGCTGAGGGGAAGGTGCGGCCGGGCGCGGGCCTGGCCGCACCTCCTCCCAGCCGTCACCTTCCTCTCGGCCGTCACCCTCCCGGCCGTCACCTTCCTCTCAGGCGTCACCTTCCTCTCAGGCGTCGCCCTGCTGCTCGACCGCCATGCCTTCCCGAAGCTGGTCGAGGCTGCGGGCGAGCAGGCGCGAGACATGCATCTGGGAGACGCCGAGCCGCTCGCCGATCTGCGTCTGGGTGAGTTCCTCGACGAAGCGGAGGTGCAGCAGCAGCCGGTCGCGCGGGGCGAGGGCCTCCAGGAGCGGGGCGAGGGTGTGGAACTCCTCGAAGAGGGCGAGCGCCGGGTCCTCCTGGCCGATGAGGTCGGCCAGGGCGGCGTCCTCGTCGTCGCTGTCACCGGCGGCGAACGTGGCGTCCAGGGACGTCGAGTGGTAGCCGTTGGCCGCGACCTGGGCCTCGATCACCTGGTCCTCGGACAGGTCCATGACCGGCGCCAGCTCCGCGATCCGCGGGGCCCTGCCGAGCCGTGAACTCAGCTCCTCGGTCGCCTTCGCCAGCTCGACCCGTGCCTCCTGGAGCCGGCGCGGGACGTGCACAGCCCAGGTGGTGTCGCGGAAGAACCGTTTGATCTCGCCCACGATGTACGGCACGGCGAAGGTGGCGAACTCCACCTCGCGCGACAGGTCGAAGCGGTCGATCGCCTTGATCAGACCGACCATGCCGACCTGGAGGATGTCCTCCCTCTCGTCGCCGCGGGCGCGGAACCGACCCGCCGCGTACACCACCAGGGACATGTTCATCTCGATCAGGGTGTTCCGGACGTACTGGTGCCCCTCGGTGCCCTCCTCCCGCACCGCCAGTTCCCGGAAGAACACCTTGGACAGGGCACGCGCGTCCCGGGGCGGAACCGCCTGCGGGACCTCGGGACAGGGCAGGTCCTCACCCGCCCCGCTCGTCGCGTACGTCGTCGTCGCCTCGGCCGGATCGGTCCGCACGGGGACAACCTCCTCTGGCTCGCGGTCCGTTCAGCGGTCCTGGTTCTCGTACCCCGGCTTCCCGGAGGCACTCCTCGCCCGTGCCCGGCCCCTTCCTCACGGGAAGGAGGAATCACCCCGGTGCGAACGGGCAGACGAAACCTGTCAGCTGTTGAGGAACCGGCAAGAACGGAATGAAAGGGATCCGCCATGACGACCCGGAGCTACACCCGGTCCCCGGCCCTCGGGGCGGACCCGCTCGGCGCCCGGAACGCCGGATGGCCCCCGGTCCGTACGACACCGGCCGAGGCACGGCAGCTCGTACGCCGCATGCTCACGGGTCTCGGCCCTCTGCGGCCCTCCCAGGTCGAGGACCTGCTGCTCGTCACCTCGGAGCTGGTCACCAACGCGCACCGCCACGGGGGCGGCGTCACCGGTTTCGGGATCGGCATCGGACGCGACCGGGTGACGGTGTCCGTGTCCGACGCCAGTACGGAGTCCCCGCTGTACGAGCTCCGCGAGGAGCTGCGTCCCGGCGGCTTCGGCTGGCCGATCGTGCTGCGGCTGTGCTGCGAGGTGACCGTGGACACGGGCCCGGACGGCAAAACCATCCACGCGGCGGTGGCGTTCGACCGATGACGTCCGCCCGTGGAAGGGTGAGCCGATGACCTCACCCTCGTACGAACTCCTCGCCGGCGCCCCGGACTCACCCGTCCTCCTCCATGTGCCGCACTCCTCCCGGGTGATACCCCCGGACGTGCGGGACGGCATCCTGCTCGGCGACGAGGAGCTGGACCGCGAGCTGGACCACATCACCGACGCCCACACCGCGGAGATCGCCGCCGCGGCCTCCGCGACCGCCGGCAAGGCCCCCTGGCGGTTCGTCAACCGGCTCTCCCGGCTCGTCGTCGACCCCGAGCGCTTCCCCGACGAGCGCGAGGAGATGCTCGCCGTCGGGATGGGCGCGGTGTACACCCGGACGACGCACCGCACGGCGCTCCGGCCTGCCGGTTTCGATCCGGCGCCGCTCATCGACCGGTACTTCACGCCGTACGCCGAGGGCATGGCCGACGCCGTGGCCGGGCGGCTCGCCGCGACGGGCCGTGCGGTGATCGTCGACGTCCACTCGTACCCGACCGAGCCGCTGCCGTACGAGCTGCACGGCAAGGGGCCCCGTCCCCCGGTCTGCCTCGGCACGGACGCCTTCCACACGCCGCCGGCCCTGCTCGACGCGGCACGGGAGGCGTTCGGCGGGTTCGGGGGCCTCGCGACGGACACGCCCTTCGCCGGGACGTACGTACCCCTGTCGTACTACGGCAGGGATCCGAGGGTGAGCGCGCTCATGATCGAGATCCGCCGTGATGTCTACATGAGCGAGCCGGGCGGCGCGGCGGGAGCGGGAGTGCGGGCCCTCGGCACCGCGCTCGCGGCACTCGTCGACGCCGTGCCCTCGCACCCGACGGCGTAGGAGCGACTCGGCATCGCGACCGGTGTGTGGCCCTGGCCGGTGGACCGGAGGGCGGGCTGTCAGGCAACCGGCCCAGCTCCACGAGCGCCCGGGGCGAAGGCCTGGTGAGCTGTACTGGGAGATCTCCGGTGCCTCACGTCCGGAATCCCGGAGCGTATGGAGGAGGATTCCGTGCCGGACTCAACGACGTCGTACGCCGACCTGCGCGCCCTGGTGATCAACTGCACCCTGAAACGTTCCCCAGAGCGCAGCCACACGCAGGGACTGATCGACATCAGCACCGGGATCATGGAGCGCCAGGGCGTGCAGGTCGAGGTGCTCAGGGCGGTGGACATCGACATCGCGACCGGTGTCTGGCCGGACATGACGGAGCACGGGTGGGAGACGGACGAGTGGCCGGTGATCTACTCGCAGGTGATGGCCGCCGACATCCTGACCCTGGCGGGGCCTGTGTGGCTGGGAGACAACTCCTCAGTCATGAAGAAGGTGATCGAGCGCCTGTACGCCTGCTCGTCGATCCTCAACGAGCACGGCCAGTACGCCTACTACGGTCGCGTGGGCGGCTGCCTGATCACCGGCAACGAGGACGGCGCCAAGCACTGCGCGATGAACGTCCTCTACAGCCTCCAGCACCTCGGATACGTCATTCCGCCGCAGGCCGACGCGGGCTGGGTCGGCCCGGCCGGCCCGGGACCGTCCTACCTCGACCCCGGCTCGGGCGGTCCGGAGAACGACTTCACGAACCGCAACGCGACCTTCATGACCTGGAACCAGCTCCACCTGGCGAGGATGCTCAAGGACGCCGGTGGCATCCCGGCCCACGGAAACCAGCGTTCCGAGTGGGACGCCGGCTGCCGGTTCGACTTCGAGAACCCCGAGCACCGTTGAGTGCGGGCCGGAACGGTCGGAGTTCCGGCGGAAGTGCACGGCGCTGAAGATCCGCGCAGCCGCCCATGCCCGGTGGTCGGCACGGAGAACAGGTGACGACCCAGAAGGAGCTCACCGAGCGCAAGGCCATCACCCAGCCCACGACATTCGCGCTGGAGTCCGGCGAGCTCCCACCAGGGAAGGCCACCATCAGTTGGCACCAGACCGGAAGGTTGCGCGGTAGTCCCTTGGGCGTCGTCCGGTGTGCTTGGCGAAGAGAGCAGCGAAGGTTCCGGAGTCCTTGTACCCGACCGCGGTGGAGATGCTGGCGACGGTTCGGTCTGTGGTCTCAAGGAGGTGGCGGGCGCGACGGACGCGCGACGACTGTAGGTACTCGAGAGGACTCTGGCCGGTCGCGTCTGCGAAGCGCCGCAGCAGAGTCCGAGTGCTGACCCTGAGTGTGTCCGCCAACGCGGCGAGGTCGTATCGGGCGGCGAGGTTCTGGTCGAGGTGCCGCATGACCTTGCGGGAGAACTCGTTTCCGGGCTGCGGAAGAAGTCGCGCGTCGACGTATGGAGTCTGGGACGACCGCGCAGTGTCGAGGAGCGCCACCCGCGCGGTTGTCCGTGCCACGTCGGCACCGCTGTGCCGGCGGATGAGTTCCAGTGCGAAGTCGTACATGGCGCTGAAGGCCGCCGTCGTCGTCACCCCCTTGTCGGTGACGACGAGACGTTCGGGTCGGACATCGGTCTCCGGACAGCGTCGAGCCAATTCGTCGGCGAGGAACCACGCCGTCGTAGCCCGGCGTCGGTTGAGGAGCCCTGCCTCGGCGAGCAGGAACGCACCGACGCAGATCGAGACGACGGTATTGCCCGCAGCGGCGTGTGAGCGGATCGCCGCAATTTCAGGGGCGAGGGCTACGAGCTTCGCGTCCACGTCGAGGCCCGGCACGAGCTCGAACCCTGGCACGACAAGAACGTCGACCTCGCGCAGCGGAGAGACGGCCAACGCCGCCCCACCTGATGCGGCGACGCGACGACGAGGCGACACAATCGACACCTCGTAGCCGGCGCGGTCCGGACCGGCAACGTGCGTGGCCATCGTCAACAGGTCGGGGACGCCGAACACCTCGGACGCGAAGCAGCCCGGATAGGCCAGGACACCGACCCGCAGCGCGCTCACGCTCGCCTCCTGAGCATCATGCCTATGGCGAGATCGCCCCTTTACATGGCGATCTAGCCTATCGCCTTGTGCGGGTGCCTCAGTCCACGCTGTCGCCATGAGTGCACCCAACGGACGTCTTGACGACGCGATCACGGACTTCTCCCGCCGACTGGTGGACGTGGAAGGGGTAGTGAAGACCGTGTATGCCGCGGGTTCCGGGCCGGCCGTCGTGTTGATGCCAGAGATGCCCGGTATCAGTCCTGACGTCCTTCGGCTGGCGCGGTGGGTGCGGGATGCGGGCTTCACCGTCTACGTCCCCTCACTCTTCGGGGTCGACGGTGCCTATCCCACGGTCGAGGGCAGTGAGGAGGTAGTCCGTCGCGCGTGTGTCAGTGCCGAGTTCCGTGCGTTCGCGGGAGGCGGCACCAGCCCCGTCACGGCGTGGCTGCGCGGGCTGGCACGCCAAGCCCACGCCGAGTGCGGCGGTCCGGGAGTCGGTGCGATCGGACTGTGCTTCACCGGCAACTTCGCACTCACCATGGCGATTGAGCCGGCTGTCATCGCGCCAGTGGTCAACCACCCGTCCCTGCCACTGGACGATCCCGCCGGACTCGAGATGAGCGAAGAGGACGCGCGCGCGGTCCAAGACCGCATCGCGCGCGACGGACTGAAGATCCTCGCCTTCCGCTTCGACGACGACCGCTGGTGCACCGGGCAGCGCTTCGCCGCGTACCAGGCACTCCTCGGCGACGCCTTCGACGGCCGCGTCCTTCCGGGCAGTTCCGCAAACACGAACCCGCCCCCGTTCTTCCGCAACGTGGTCGGGTCCCCCCACAGCGTTGTCACCGCCCACCTCGTCGACGAGGACGGACATCCCACGCTGAAGGCCAGGGACGAGATCCTCGCCTTCCTGACCGAACGTCTGAGCCGGTCCGGACACTCAGAGGGCAATCATCAAGACCTGTAGCGCGGCTGCTCAGGCCAGGTCCGGCAGGTTCATCCGCGCGAGCTTGGCCGGGTCGACCACGGCGGTGATGGCGGTGATACGGCCGTCGGTGACGGTGAACGCGAGGACGGAGAGCGGGGTGCCGTCCTCGCGCCAGGAGACGACTCCGGGACGGCCGCCCACGAGGGCTGCCCGGCCCAGGGTGGTCGAGCCGGCGGCGAGCCGCGCGCCCGCGGCGACTTTGGTGGCGCCGAGGGTGACGACCACGCCGCCGGGGGTGTCGACCGCGAGCCGCACCTCGGGGTCGAGCACACGCAGCAGACCCTCGAAGTCGCCATCGCGGGCTGCTGCCAGGCTTCCTGGACCACGTCCTCGGCGTCGGCGTGCGACCCGAGCACACGGTGGGCGACCGCACGCAGCCGATCACGCTGGGACTCGAACGCCTGGGCCACCGGATCCGCCGTACCGGTCTCGAACATGTTGTTACCTTCCCCGAATCCGCTCCGTCATGAGTGATGACGGGCCCGGAGGGGCCCAGGTAACCGCTGAAGGAGCACCATGCTGACAAACATCATGTACGTGACGCTCTACGTCACCGATCAGGAGCGCGCGCTGAGGTTCTACACAGACCAGCTCGGTCTGGAGAAGCGCATCGACCATCCGGGTCCCGACGGACGGTTCCTCACCGTGGGCGTCCCCGGCAGCCCGCTCGACATCATCCTCTGGCCCCACACCGCGGCCTCGGGCCAGCCGGCCGAGCTTCGGCCCGGCACCACACCCGGCCCGGTCTTCCTCGAATCGGACGACCTGCGCGCAGACTTCAAGGTGCTTCGCGACCGCGGCGTGACGTTCGACCAGCCCGAGCCGGAGGACTACGGCTACGGGGTCCGCATCGAGGCTGTGGACCCCGACGGCAACCGGATCTCGCTGCGCCAGCGCGCGGCCTGGCAGAGCCGTGGCGATGGCTGACCGTTCTTGGACCACGGCGTGGCCGGCGCCGGGCGGGCACGTGGCCTCCCGACGGGTCGTCGGGCCGCACGCCGCCATATGAGGAATCCCGTTGGGTTGCTGGGTTCCGGTGCGCTGAGTTGGGGCATCTGACCAGGCGAAACATGCGTCAGGGCCCCGCTCGGCATGTGGCGGGATCGTCAACTGGACGGCCGGTGCGCCGAAGGGCCGAACTCGACGTCACGAGTTCGGCCCTTCGGGTTGTTCAGTTCAGCGGTCCGGCTCCTTACAGACCCCTGTCGGGCCCGTACCAGTCCGACTTCTCGTCGTCACCGGACGTGGGACGGCTTTCCAGACGGACCGGGCCGGGGTAGAAGTCGGACTGTCCTGGTTCGAACATCTCCTCCCCCATCAGATACCGGTAGAGCCACTCCGAGAAATCCATTTGGTGTTCATGGAAATCCTGCTCATCCCTGCCGCAGGAGAGGATCCGCCACCGATGGCCTTCGGTCCCGGGAGCCACGAAGACGTATTGACTCCTGTCCGTGGAGGCGAGAGGGATCATTCCGGAACCGCCGCCGAAGATCGGTCCGTCGATTTCGAATCCGGGGCAGGACGCTTCCGGTTCCCATTCGACGTCCTGGAAGTCCTCGATGACGTCCGCCATCCACTGACCGAGCGGAGAGTGGGCGTTCGCCGGATGATCGAGGTACAGGTGACCGTTCAGCTGGATCGGAGCGTACTCGTCGACCAGCCGCCGATAGTCCGGGGGAAGCGGAGCGCCCAGTGCCTCCTCGCACGGTCGCCAGGCGTCATGCCCGGCGAAGACGTGCCGTGGTTCTCCGAGGAGCGCCGTGACGGCCTCGTGATAGTCGACCATCTCGCCACCTATCTCTTCTTCTTCTGCGGGCAGTTCGACGTCCCGACCGTGACGGCGGTCTTGTCCGGATTGTTGTACACGGTGCAGTGCTTCCACTCACCGCTGCCCACGACCGAGTAGTTGTACTCGATCCTCGTGGGGATGCCGCTGCCGGACCTGTCGTAGTACGGAACGACCGAGAGCGTCACTCTCTTGCCCGATTCCAGGGCTCCGCGAATGTCCTTCTCGATCGTGTCGCGGATGTAGGGCGAATTCACCCAGTAGTACTGCGGCACGAGGTTGCGCAGGTCGGTGCCCGATCCTCCTCCGAGGTTCGGGATCAGGTGCCCGTTGTTCGCCTTCTGGCCGGGCTGGCTGTTGATCTCATCGTAGCCCGGTGGACGGAGCCGGTCGTTCGTGTGTGTGCCCGGGCCGTTGGGAAACGCCTTCGTCGTCAGGTCCTTGGAATCGAGGATCCCGTAGACGCCCGTCGCACGGCATTCCTCCCGATGGGAGAACGTGTCCAAGTACCGCTCTCGCGGAAGGTACACCTGATGCCCGTTCTCGCTCCTGCCCGGGCCGTCGTCACATTGGCCGTCCGTCCGGTCCCGCCACTTGTTGTCACCGTCCCCCTGCTTTTCCAGCGCCGGGTCCGGGGAACCGACGACGACCGGCGTGAAGATGGCGATGGCGAGTGCGTCGAGGACGGCCTGGGCCGTGAAGACGGTGGCTGCCGCGGCCGTCGCCTCGGTGAGCACCGTGGCCGTCCCGGCCACCACGAGCGCGATGATCGGGGGCAGATCCGGGGCGGGAATGGGGTTGGGGCCGTTCCAGGGCGGGTCGTACACGGGGACCGGCTGGGTCACCGGCGGCCGCTTGTCGCCACCGCCACGGCCGCCGTGGCTTCCGCCACCACCGCCACCGCCACCGCCACCGCCGCCGCCACCGCCCCAGTCACAGCGCCTGCCGCAGATGGATTCCTCGGTCTCCCAGAGCATCTGCCAGCCCCACGCGGAGCTCTCGCCCGCGATCGCCTGCTGACGCTCGTATTCGGCCTGGTTCCAGATGATCATCGCGTGCCCGGTCGGGTCGGTGCCGTTGAGCGGGCTCGCGTTGGCGTAGGTGTAACGGTTCGCCTGGACGGACGGCTCCGGGTCGAGCCGCCAGGTGTCGCGGCTGGTGAAGCCGCTGATCCCCGGCTGGTACCAGCGGGCGGCCATGTTGACCTCCCCGGTGGAGCCGTCCGTCCAGCCCGACTGGTAGCCGAGGGACGGGTTGGTGCCGGTGGACGCGGTCACGTTGCCGAAGGCGTCGTAGGCGCGGGACGAGGAGACCGTGGTGCCGTCCGCGGAGAGGCCGGCGACCACGTCGGTGTGACCGTCGGTGATCACGAGCCGGGCCGAGCCCGGCGTACCGGTCGTGGCGGTGGCGAGCAGCGTGCCGTCGGGCCCGCGACTGTAGGCCGACGTGCCGTCCCCCACCAGGTCGTTGGAGCCACCGTCGTACGTGAAGGCGGTCCCGCCCTTGGTCATGACCCGGTCGAGCGAGTCGTACGTGAAGGTGCTCGTGCCGTTGTTGACCGTGCGCTCGAAGGCGTCGGAGTTGATGACCCGGGTCGTCCCTCCGTCGGTGACCGACTTGATGGTGCCGCGGGCGGAGTAGTCGAAGGTCTGCGTGCCCCAGGTCTGGACGCGGTTGCGGGAGTCGTAGGTGGCGGTGGTGTCACCCTTCTTGGTGAGGTTGCCGGACTTGTCCCACTCGAAGGCGGTGGTGGTTCCTCCGCCGGTCTCCGAGGTCATGCGCCCGGCGAGGTCGTAGGCGTACGTCTCCGGCGCCGCTCCGGCCGTGCCGGTGGTCGTCTTCCTGGTCAGCCGGTCGTCGAGGTCGTACTCGTAGGCCGAGCCCTGGACCACGGCGCCCGTCCCGGTCTTCTTGACGCTGTCGTCCGCGAGCCGGCCCAGGGCGTCGTACGTGTACGAGCGCTTCGCGCCGATCGTGAACGTGCCGCCGGCCGCGGGGCGGGCGTACTCCTGCGCGGTCGGTCGCCCGGCCGCGTCGAAGTCGCTGCGCACCTGAGTACCGGTCAGCGGGTCGCTCGTGGTGTCGAGACGGCCGGCCGGGTCGTAGGTGAAGGCCGTCGTGCCCGCCGCGTCCGTGCGGGACGTCATGTTGCCGTCCGCGTCGTACGCGTAGGCGGACGTGCCCGACGGGCCGTCGCTGCGGAGGAGTTGCCCGCGGTCGTCGAACTCGTAGGTATTGCCCGCGAGGACTCCGTCGCCGCCCACTCCGGTCAGCCGGCCGGCGAGGTCGTACGACAGGGTGCGCGGCCGGGTCGCCACCGCGGTGCCGGAGCCGGTCTCGCCGGTCAGCCGGCCCAGGGCGTCGTACGTCTTGTTGCGCTTGACGTTGCCGGGCAGCAGCTCGGTGACGATCTGGCCGGCCGCGTCGTAGACGTTCGTCCACGTGCGGTTGGCCAGGGCGGGGTGGAGCGTGGTGCTGGGCTCGATGGTCGATTCCGGCAGGCCCCACGCGGTGAAGGTGTAGTACGTCGCCTTTCCGCGACCGTCGGTCAGGCGGGTGCGGTGCCCCGCCGCGTCGTAGCCGAAGGCCGTCGTGATCGAGTCGGTCGCGGTGACCGGTTCGATCTCCTTGGTCATCCGGCCGAGGGCGTCGTAGGTGTAGGTGCGCCGGGCGCCGGTGGCCGAGACCGCCGCGGTGATGTTCCCGTCGTTGTCGTACTCGGTCGCGACCGACCGCAGGACCGTCGTTCCGGTGCCGTAGTCGGAGACCGCGACCGGTCGGCCCGTGACGTCGTACGCCGTGACGGTCTTGCGCCCGGTGGCGTCCTTCGACTCGGTCCGGCGGCCGAGGCCGTCATAGGTGAACCGGGTGATGCCGGCGAGCGGGTCCGTGACGGTCAGGAGCCGGCCGGCCTTGTCGTAGGTCGCCGATGAGCGGCGTCCGCCCGGCGTCGTGGACTCGGTCTGGTTGCCCGCGTCGTCCCAGACGAAGCGGGAGACGAGGTTGGCCGGGGTGGGCCTGCGCTCGATCGTGGTGGCGGTGAGCCTGCGGCCCAGCTCGTCGTAGGTGGACTCGGTGCGTGCTCCTGTCGGGTCGGTCGCGGACAGCGCCAGACCGGTCGGGGTCCAGCTGTAGGTGGAGACGCCGCCGGCGGAAAGGCCGGTGGTGGTGCCGCCGAGGGTGGTGCCCCCCGGAGCCTGGAGCCCCTGGGCGCCGCCGACCTCCGGGTCCGTGGCGCCGACCAGGTTGCTCATCTGGTCGTACCGGTAGGACCGGGTGCGGCCGAGCGGGTCGGTGGTGGAGACCGTGTTCCCGAGCTTGTCGTACGTCGTGCGGGCCACGGCCGTGATCGGCGTCGTGGCACCGGGCGCCGTGTAGTCGGGCAGCGTGACGGCGACGGAGCGGCCCAGCTTGTCGTGCTCCACCCGGGTCACCAGGCCGCGGGCGTCGCGGGTCTCGGTGGCCTCGCCGAAGGTGTTGTAGCCGGTGAGGGTCCTGGGCGTGACGGCCGCGGCCGTACCGCCGTTCTCTTCGGCCTGCACCTGCGGCTGCGTCGTCTCGACCAGGCGGCCGAGGACGTCGTGGCGGCTGGTGGAGGTGTTGCCCCGCGGGGAGACCTCGGTCAGCTGGAGTCCCCGCTGGTCGAAGGTCGCGGAGGTGACCCGGGTCCCGGTGCCGTCGGTGACGGTCGCCTTCTTCGGGTTGCCCAGCGCGTCGTACTCGGTGGTCGACGTGAGCTTCCGGCCCGAGCTGTCGATCGACCGGGTCTCCTCGGTGATCCTGTCGTCACCGTCGTAGGCCGCGGTCGTGACGCGGTTCAGGCCGTTCGGGTCGAACACCGAGCGGGTGACCCGTCCGGTGGCGTCGACCGTGCTGACCGTCGTGCGTCCGCCGCTCTCGGTCCGGGACACCGTGTTGCCCGCGCCGTCGTAGAGCGCCGACTCCAGGACGACGTCCTTCTTGGCGCCGTTGGCCTGGGTGACCTGCTTCGCCGTCGACGTGGCCTTGAGACCGTCGTCGTAGTAGGTGAAGGCGGTCGTGGCGCCCATCGCGTCCGTCGTCGAGGCCGGCCGGCCCGCCGGGTCGTAGGCGTGGGAGACGAGGACCAGATCGCGCGTCAGGCCGGACGGGTCGCCGGTCCAGTCCTTGAGGACCGACTCGGCCAGCTGCCCGCGCTTGGTGAACGCGTGCGTGACGACGTTGCCCTCCGGGTCCGTCTCCCGGATGACCCGGCCCAGCGTGTCGTGCCCGAAGGTCGACTCGTTGCCCGCCGCGTCCGTGACGCTTTCGTTCAGTCCGAAGGCGTCGTAGCGGTACGTCGTGGTGCGGGTGGCGTCGCCGCCCGTGGTGTCCTGCGTCGACTCGGTGAGCAGGTGCCCGTCCGCGTCGTAGGTGCGGGTGGTCTTCGCCGTGTGCGTGACTCCGGTGATCTCGTTCTGGATGCCGGGGCCCGTCTCGGAGACGACCCGGGACATCGCGTCGTACGTGTACGACGCCGTGACACCGCCGGGCGTCGCGTCGGAGACCTGGGTCTCCGTCAGCTTCCGGCCGACGCCGTCGTAGGTGAACGTGGTGACGAGCCCGGAGGGTGCCGTCGCCTTCGCCAGGTCACCGCTCGCGAAGTACGCGTACGAGGCCGTGGCGCCGCCGGTGGTCCTGGTCGTGGCGACCAGACCGGCCGGTGTGGTGCCGCCACCGACCGCGGGCTCGGTGCCCGTGGTGTAGGTGGTCGACTTCGTCCGGCCGTCCGCCAGGGTGACGGTGTCGATCAGACCGAGGGCCGTGTACGAGGTCGACGTGCGGTAGCGGTCGTCGGCGGGGCCGCTGGACCGGGCGTCACGGACGGCCGTGGGCTTGCCGTTGCGCGGGTCCAGCGGGTCCGCCGCGTTGTGGTGGTACTCCGCGAACGAGGTCCAGCAGGAGTTCGCGTCCCGGCACGTCGTCGTCGAGACGGTGTTGCCGCGCTCGTCGTGCCCCGTGGTGGTCGCGTGACCGTTCGGGTCGGTGACCGTGTGCAGGAAGCCGCCGGTGTCGTACGCGAAGGTCGTGGTGCCGCCCTCCGCGTCCGTCGTGGCGACCCGGCGCTGGCCGCGCACCGCGTCGAAGGTGCTGCTCGTCTGCGCGCCGCCGGGGTCGGTGACCGTCACCGTCGAGGAGAGGGAGGAACCCGAGGCGTTCGTACGGGCGCTGTGGTGCCTGGCGACCTGGTCGGCCGTGAGCGCCCGCGGGTAGACGGCGACCTCGTCGATCCGGCCGGTGAAGTAGTTGACCCCGTCGCCCGGGGACGCGGGCCAGTACTTGGTGTAGCCGGCGCCGATGTAGGCGAGCTTGTTCGTCTCGTGCGTGACCGGCACGTCGGTGGCCTGGGCGACCTGGGCGCCGTCCAGGTACAGCGTCTGGGTTCCGCCCAGGGCGGTCACCACGGCGTGGTGCCACTCGTCGTCCGTCACCGTGTTCGGCGAGGTGTTGGTCGCGCCGACACCGCGGGTGAAGTACTGGCCGTGGAGCTTGTTGTCGGAGCCGACGTACAGGACGGGCGCGTACGCGACGGCGTCCGGGAGCGGTTTCTCCTGGTCACTGAAGAGCACGCCCGGCTTGGTGGTCTTGAACCAGAGCTCGACCGAGAGGTCGGTCTGCGGAAGGTGACCGCCGGCGAGTTCGGCGTAGCCGTCGCCGGCGAACTGCGCCGCCGATCCGTCACCCGGACCGAACGCGCCGGAGGCGCCGAGCGTGGCCCTGGTGTAGGTGCTGGTGCCTCCGGTGACGGCGACCCTGTTCACGGCAGTGGTGCCGCCGGTCTCGTCGAGCTGCCAGTACCCGGAGGGAGCGTCCGCCATGACCGTGCCCCGGTACTGGGTTCCGCTGCCGGAGACCAGGCGGGTGCGGGCCTTGTAGTGTTCCGCGACGGTCTGGGCGCTCAGCTCCTTGGTGTAGAAGGCGGCCTCGTCGAGCCGGCCGTCGAAGTAGCGCGTCGCGCGTGCCTGCCCGTCCCACTCCTCGCTGGAGTAACCGGCGCCGAGGTAGGCGTGGGCAAGGGTCTCCGGCTTGACCACACCGGTCTTCGAGCCGATCTTCACGCCGTCGAGGTACAGCGACTGTCCTGCCGGACCGCCGGTGATCACGGTGTGGTGCCACGTGCCGTCGGCGACGGCGACGCCACCCATGACAGGCCAGCCGGCCGAAGGACCGTCCCACAGATGGCCGCGCAGCTTGCCCTCGCCGTCGACGAGCAGGCTCGCGTTCCACATGGTCGGGGTGGCGCCGAGCTCGGCGTTCTGCAGACCGAGCAGGACGCCACTGGGCTTGTCCGTCTTGAACCACAGCTCGACGGAGAGCGAGGTGGCGTCGCTGATGGACTCGGCCGGAACGGAGATCGCGCCCTTGGCCCCGTCAAGGGTCACCGCGCCGTCGTCGCCGTCGAGGAAGGCGCCGAAGCCACCGAGGGCGACGCCGTCACGGTAGGAGCCGTTGCCGCCGGTCGATATGTCGTCCAGGGCCGCGGCGCCGCTGCTCTCACCGAGACGCCAGTAGTCGACCGGGCCCGCGCCCCGTACCGCGTTCGCGTACGCCTCGGATCCCGACGCGTAGCGGGGTGCGGATATCTGCCACACGCCGCCGTTCTCGTCGGTGACCTTGGTGGCCCGCTCGGTGTCGCTGTCGTACTCCGCCGTGCCGCCGGTCCGGCCCGAGGGCAGGGTCACCTTCGACAGCTTGGCCGCGCCGGTGCGGGCCGCGTGGTGCGCCCGCACCGAGCCGGCGTCGAGAGCGCGGTGGTAGACCGCGACCTCGTCGATGAGGCCCTTGAAGTAGCGGTTGCCCGTGGCCGCGATCCCGTCCCAGCCGCTGTTGGAGTAGCCCGTGCCGAGGTAGGCGTACGTCTTGCCGGCGTGGTCGACCGGACCCGCGAGGGTCCCCACGGCGGTGCCGTCCAGATACAGCGTCTGGTTGGTTCCGCTGCTCGTGAGCACCGCGTGGTGCCAGGCGTTGTCGGTGACCGGGGCGGTGGAGGTGATGGGTACCAGTCCGCCGTCCGCCTTCTCGAAGGCGCCGCGGAGCTTGCCGGCGGCGTCGATGGCGAGCACCGGGTTGTAGCGGACGGGGGGTGTCGGGCCCACCGGAGCGTCCTGGAAGCCGACGAGCGCCCCGCCGGGTTTGTCGGTCTTGAACCACAGTTCGACCGACAGCACGGTGGACGGGGCCAGGGTCGACTCCGGCAGCTCCACGAAGGAGCTCGTGCCGTCGAAGGACGCCGCCTTGTTGCCGGTGCCCGTCAGGGCGCCTGCGCTGCCGAGGCCCGCGTCACGGTAGTGCGCCGCGTTCATGCCGGTACGGGAGACGGCGTCGCTCCGGGCGGTCTCGCCCTCGCTCTCGCCGAGACGCCAGTAGGCCACCGGATTGGCGTCCTGCACCATGCCCCGGTACTGGGAACCCGCGGTGTACTCGTACACCGTGCACGCCGTCGTCGACGTGGGCGGGCAGACCTTGACGAGCTGGTCGCCCTGGTAGGTGTACGACCAGACGAGGGCCGGGGCGGACGGGCCGACCGCGTCGGTGGAGACGGACGCGACGTGCGCGCCGCTCCAGGTGAACGTCAGCGACCGCTTGGACGGCGCGTCGGTCGCCTTGGTGAGCTTGCCGCCGGTGTAGGTGAGGAGTTGCTCGCGGGCGTGAGCGTCCTTGACCTTGGTCAGCAGGCCGGTCGCGTCGAAGGTGTACAGCGCCGCGGACGCGTCGCGGAGCGTCCAGCCCCCGCCGGAGACGGCGGTCAGAACGCCCTGCGAGCCGGAGGGTGCGCTGTAGCTGTTGTCGGCGTTCTTGCCGAAGCGGACCTGGGCGCCGTTGGCGAGGGTGATCACGACGCTGCCGTCGGGCTCCGGGGCGGCCCGCATGTCCCAGCGGGTCGCCCAGCCGGCGCCGAAGGCGCTGGTCCTGCGCGGGTCCTGCGAGTTGTACGTACGGGTGACCGCGAGCTCCGGGCCGACCGAGGGCACGGCGGCGTCCGTCGCGGCCGTGGCGTAGTTGCCGGACCGCTCGTCGAAGCGCCGTCCCGGGGCGGCACCGCCCAGGTGGGAGGTGATGAGGGGCTGCGGGACCTGCGTGGTCAGGATCGAGGGCGTGGTCCGGGCGGACTGGTCCTTGCCGTCGTTGGCGTAGCCGTACCAGGCGTAGGTCTTGGCCCAGTTCAGCCAGCCGGACGGAACGGTCCAGCTCTGCGAGGCCGCGTGCGTGTTGCCACGGCAGTTCTTCCGGGTGTCCCTGCCTTCGACCTCACACACCTCGAACTGGTACGTGAGGGAGCCGGGGGACTTGTCCATGTCGGTGGCCGAGAGCCACAGCGTCGGCGTCAGGGTGTCGACGAGGGTGCCGCTCGGCGGCGCCGCCCCGGTGAGGTAGGGCGGTGTGTTGACGGCGTCGAAGGTGATGGCCACTCCGGGGACGCCGTCGGCCGCGAAGCTCGACACGCCGTACTCGTCCATCGTCCACACCAGCGTGTAGCGGCCGGGGGCGAGCGGGGCGATCTTGGCGTCGACGGTCGCGGAGGCGCCGGGTGCCACGTCGTAGGGCATCGGCGTCCACCGGATCTTGCTCCAGTAGTCACCGCCCACCATGTTGCCGTTTCCGTCGTACAGGTCGTAGCGCAGCTTGTAGTTGCTGCCCTTGCCCCAGGTCTCCCGGCCCCGGTTGGTGACGGTGACCTTGAAGGCGCCCTCGGTCGTGGCCGTCATCGGCTGGACCCACTGGCCCAGCTGGTAGGTGGCGCCGTACTTGGTCCAGGTGACGTCGAGCCGGGGGTTGCCGTTCGGGTAGTCGTCGGAGCCGAACTGCTTCCACGCGGAGGAATCCGAGGTGGAGGCCCGAAGCGCGAGGCCGTAGTTCGGCTTGCGTCCGTGGGTCCAGTCGTCGATGAGCTGACGTCCACCGGCGCCCAGGTCGATGCCTTCCCAGGCGGGCTTCCCGCAGGGGAACACCTGGCCGTCGTTGCTCCACCCGTGAGCGAAGCTCTTCGAGGCCAGGGCGTCACCGGTGGCCGGGCCCGGCCACGCGGAGGTCGAGGTCTCCGACCAGTTCGAGGTGATGGGATGCACGGTCACCGGACGCGCGGTGCACGAGTAGGACCAGGTGTTGAAGAGGTTGAGCTGTGCGCCCAGCACCCACGCGTTGCTCAGCGAGCTGCTGACGCCGTCGAAGCGCAGGAAGGACGCGGCCCGGTTCCCTCCACCGTTGGACGTGCCCACCTTGAGCACCGTGTCGGAGGAGAAGTTCTGGTTGTACGAGGCCTGGACGTACGTGCCGGACGACGCGCCCTCACGCGTGGCGGAGGGGTCCACCTTGACGGGGAAGACCCGTTCCGGGGCCGAGAGCCACTTCTTGTCCAGGGAGACGACCAGGACCTGGCGGCCGCCCTCCCGCACAAGGTCGTAGCCGACCCCTGAGGAGATGACGCCCTCGTGGGAGTTCGGGGCCTGGCGGGAGTCCTCCATCCAGCCGGCGGGCATCCAGCCCTGCCGGCGGCCCGAGCCGTCGACGAAGGCGACGCCGCCGTGGCCGTCGAGCTGCGCCGTCAGCCCTTCGAGGGCCAGCGGGAACCGCCACCGGGTGGGGGCGTCGGCGCTCTTGAGGATGAGCGTCTCCTTGACCGAGCTGCTGCCGGCGATGAGTTCCACGTCCGCGGAGGGACGGGCCTCGGGGTAGGTGATGACGCTTCCGGCCACCTTGCCCCGCGTGTGCGCGACGCCCTCGATCCCCCATCCGATGGCGGCGGAGTCGTTCACGCCGAGCCGGACCAGGGTCCGCGCGTCGGCGTACTCGGCAAAGCGCAGCCGTTCCTCGGTGGAGCGCGGTTCCCAGTCGGCGCCGGAGCCGTTCACGGCGCGCGTCCCGGTCTGCGACGTGCGGGCCAGAGCGGTGTCGATGCCCTTCCATGTCCCGTCGGAGGAACGGAAGTTGACCGGCTCGTTGTAGTAGCGGGTGGTGAAGGTGCCGTCCGGGTTGGCGAAGGTGCGGGCGCGCTCGGTGCGCTTGGCCGGCACTTCGGTGCTGGTCTTCGCGTCGAAGCCCTTCGGCGGCGCCATGGTGGGCGCCGGGACCTTCGCGAACGGAATCCTCGACGGAGGCTTCGCGGCGTCTCCCCGCCCGGGCGGCGCGGTGCCGCCGTCCGGCGGGAGTTCGCCCGGCGCCTTCAGCGGGCCGCTCCGTCCCCCTCCCGCCGCCGCGTCGGTGGCGTCGCCGGCGGCGCTGTGGCCGCGCCAACGCGCCGATCCCCATTGCTGTTCGGGCAGTTCACCGGGACTGGAGCCGGGTTGTGCGATGTCCCATCGGTTCACCGCTAGTGCGGCCTGTTCCGTACCCGCCAGAGTGGCCATGACGAAGGCCACCAGGAGTACCAGTGGTCGCGCTGTGCGCACGGATGTCCCCCATGTAGATGATCAGTGGGGTTGTCCTATCTACTTTCACAGCGAACTCACAACATTCGGCCGGAATTTGACGCACCATGCACGGTCCCGGGCGTGCCGAACCGAACTCCGATTGCCCGTATACCTCGACAAACAACCCCATGACAACCCTCCCTTGGTGGTGAAGATCACTCTTCACACAGGTCGAGGTGCGCCACGCCTCACGGCCTCGGTCCCGCTTGCCATGCACCTCGACCGCGTGCTCAAGCCGCATGGAGCGGGCCTTGTCCCGGCCTTGGGCGCACACGCGCCGTCGACGCTCAAGTGAATCTTTAGCGGGCGGTCCCACTGTGGGGAGTCAGCAACGCCTCAGCCCGCTTCCGCCGATCTGGAGCCCCAAGGTGATCACCGACACCGACCTCACCCGTCGCCTCCTGCCCGGTGACGGGCCGGGAGAGTTCTTCCTGCCGCCGCTGCCGCGGCTGCTGCCCGCGGGCTACCACCCCGACGCCGCCCGCATCGAGATCGCCTCCAACGGCTGGGTGCGGCAGATGCTGGCGGACTGCTTCGACTCCGAGGAGTCGCTGCTGTTCTTCCTGCGTCAGCGCAACGGGATCTACGGGCCGCTGACGGTGCCGTACGCCGAGACGGGCAGGGCCCAGAACATCGCCGACTGGTACCAGTTCGTCACGGTGATCGACAGCTTCGTCTCCGACGAGGCGGCACTGGGCGCCGACCACGCGGCGGCCGCCGAGACCTTCGCCGCCGTCGTCGCCGACCTGCGCGAGGGCGGGGTCGGCGGCCCGGCCGCGAGCCTGTACGGCCGCGCCGCCCAGGACCTGTGGCGGCGTATCGCGGCCGGGATGAGCGCAGGGCAGGTCGATCGGCTCGTCGCGGCCCTCGAGGCGTTCCTGCGCGGGTGCGCGGAGGAGATCCGCAGCAAACTCGACAAGCGGGTTCCGCAGTTCGAGGCGTGCATGCGGGTGCGGGTCGACAGCTTCGGGTGCGAGTTCTTGGAACTGCTCACCGAGTACGCGGCCGAGGTCGACATGAGCCGGGCCGCCGCAGAGGGCCTGTTCGACGAGGTCCACCACCACGGCATGCGGCAGCTGATCCTCGTCAACGACCTGCTCTCGTGGCGCAAGGAGTACGCCCAGCAGGACACCATGACGACCGTCCGCGTGCTGTGCGAGGTCGAAGGGCTTGAGCTGCAGGACGCCGTCGACCGGCTGTGCGCCCTCGTGGAGCACCACGAACGCGCCTACATCGCGGCACGCGACGCGGTGCTGGCCGGCCCCCACGGGCACGGCGAGGACGTCCGCGCCTATCTGTCGGGGCTCGACCATCTGATCGGCGGAAGCCAGGAGTTCGAGTATCTGACGCCGCGCTACTTCGGCGACGGCTCGGTGTGGGACGGCTCGACCTCCGGCTGGATCAGTCTCACCGCGTCGGTGGCCCGCTTCCGTGACGCACCCGCTGCCCCGCCGAGCACCCGACCCACCCGATCGCTGGTTTGAGGAGCGCCGTGACCACCGTCCCGCCACCGCCCCGCACGATGTCCTACGCGCTCGCGCCCGGGGCCCTGCCCCTGCTCGGCCACGCCGTGCCGCTTGCCCGCCGACCGCTGGAGTTCCTGACCGGGTTGCCCCGGCACGGGGACCTGGTGGAGGTCCGGCTGGGGCGCCGCCAGGCCGTCATGGTCTGCCACCCCGAGTTGATCAAGCGTGTGCTGCTGGAGCCGCGGACCTTCGACAAGGGCGGGCCGCTGTTCGAGAAGGCCGAGCAACTCGTCGGCAGCGGGCTGTTCGCGGCGACCTGGGAGCCGCACCGCAGGCAGCGGCGGATGATGCAGCCGGGCTTCCACAAGTCGCGGATGCCCGGGTACGTGGCGGTGATGCGGCAAGAGATCGCGGCGCTGCTCGACGGCTGGGCCGACGGCCAGGAACGCGACGTACGCGACGAGATGCACACGGTGACGCTCCGCATCGCGTCGCGCACCATGTTCACCAACCCGATGAGCGGGCGCGCCGCGGCCGAGGTGCAGGAGTGCATGCCGATCATCAACCGCGGCGTCTACAAGCGGATGGTCGCGCCGACCTCGCTGCTGGAGAAGCTGCCCACCCGGGAGAACCGTGAGTTCCAGCTCGCGCACGAGCGGATGGAGCAGGTCGTCGACGAGACGATCGAGCAGTACCGCAGTGCGGGCGTCGACCATGGCGACCTGATGTCGATCCTGATCGGCGCGGTCGACGAGGGCTCCGGGCAGAACATGTCCGAGACGGAGATCCACAAGCAGGTCATGACGCTGCTGGCCGGCGGCATGGAGACGACGGCGAACGCGATCTGCTCGGCCCTGCACCTGATCACCGAGCACCCCGAGGTCGAACGGCAGCTGTGCGCGGAGCTCGACGAGGTGCTGGCCGGCAGGCCGCCGGAGTTCGAGGACCTGCCCCGCCTGCCGTATCTGTACCGGGTGCTGTACGAGACCCTGCGGATCCGTCCGCCGGTGTGGCTGCTGACCCGGATGACCACGTGCGACACCGAGCTGGGCGGCCACCGCATCGGCCGGGACACCATCGTGCTGCTCAGCCCCTACCTGCTGCACCACAACCCGGACCTGTTCGCGCGGCCCGAGACGTTCGACCCGGACCGGTGGCTGCCGGAGCGCGTCGACGACATCACCGAGGCCGCCATGCAGCCCTTCATCATGGGCAACCGCAAGTGCATCGGTGACAAGTTCGCGCTGAACGAGGCGATGATCGTCATCGCGACGATCCTGTCGGGCTGGTCGCTGCGGATGATCCCGGACGCCAAGCGGGTCTCGCTGCCCGAGGCGACGCTCGGCCCCGGCCCGATGCCGATGGTGCTGCACCGCCGCGCCGCCGCGCATCACACCCCGGCGCCCTCGGCCCGACCGGGCGAATGCCCCTACCAGGGCGGGCGTTCATGACCTGGGCCGCTGCGGCACCGGCCCAGGCCCCGCACGGGCTGCCGGTCGTGGGCCATGCCGTGCAGTTGTGGCGGCGCCCGCTGCCCTTCCTGCGTGAGCTGAACGGGCGCGGTGACCTCGTGACGCTGCGCCTGGGCCGCCACCGCGCCTATCTGGCGTGCGGCATCGACGCGGTGCGCACCGTGCTGCACGATCCGCGGACGTTCGACAAGGGCGGCCCGCTGTTCGAGAAGGCCCGGCTGCTGGTGGGTGACGGTCTGGTCAGTTCGGACTTCGCCACGCACCGCAGGCAGCGCCTGCTGATGCAGCCCGCGTTCGGCACCTCGCGGCTTCCCGGCTACACCGGGCTGATGGCCGAGCAGATCGACACGGCGCTGAACCGGTGGCAGCACGGCCGGACACTGGACGTGGGCCGGGAGATGCACACGCTGGCCCTCGAGGTCGCGGCACGGACGATGTTCGGTGCCCAGCTGGGCGAGCGGGCCGTCACCGAGGTCGTCGCGAGCATGCCGCTGGTCATGCGGGGCGTCTACCGGCACATGCTCGTCCCGGCCGACTGGGTGCACCGCCTGCCGCTGCCCGCCAACCGCCGCTTCGACCAGGCCCGGGCCACGATGCACCGCGTCATCGCCGACACCGTCCGCTCCTACCGCGACGCCGGGAAGGACCACGGCGACGTCCTGTCGATCCTCGTGAGCTCCCGCGACGAGCACGGTTCGTCACTGAGCGACGCCGAGATCCACGACCAGGTCATGACGCTGCTCATCGGGGCGACCGAGCCGCCGGGCTCCGCGCTGACCTGGGTGTTCCAGCTGCTGTCGGAGCATCCCGAGGCCGAGCGCGCCCTGCAGGCCGAGGCCGACGACGTGCTGCGCGGCAGGCCGGCCCGCGCCCTGAGCGCGGCGGACCTGGCGCGCCTGGAACACACGCGGCACATCGTGCTCGAGGCACTGCGGCTCTACCCGCCGGCGTGGCTGCTCAGCCGCGTCGCCACCAAGGACACCGACCTTCTGGGCCATCCGGTGCCCAAGGGTGCCACGGTGCTGTTCAGCCCGTACCAACTCCACCATGACCCGGACGTGTTCCCGCATCCGTCGCGCTTCGACCCGGGCCGCTGGCGCTCCCCCTCCCCCGCCGCCCGCGCCGCACTGCTGCCCTTCGGGGCCGGCAACCGCAAGTGCATCGGCGACGAGGTGGCCCTGACGGAACTGTGCCTCGCGGTCGCCGCCGTGGCGTCCCGGTTCAGCCTGCGGGCCGTTCCCGGTACGACGGCACGGCCCCTGGTCCGTGCTTCGCTCGGTGCCGAGAACGTTGTGCTGAGAGTCGAAGCACGTACCCCCCGCGGCGCGGCCACCGGCGGCGCGCCGGTCGGGTCCCGGGCGGTGGCGTCATGACCCAGACGACACTGCCGGCCCGTCTCGTGGACGCTCCCCTGCGCCCGCCCGTCGAGGGCATGCGGCCCACCGCGGCGTACGGTGTGCTGGCCGGGCGGCTGGGAGCCGCCACCGTGCACGCGGACCTGCGGGCCTGCCTGGAGGGTATCGACACCGTCGTCCGCGCCGCGCCGCTGGTCATCCCGCCGGCGATGGCCGACGTCTTCTCGGGCGGCAAACGGCTGCGTCCGCTGCTGGTCCTGGCCGTCGCGCACGCCGCCGGCCCGCCGTCGGCGAGCACGCGCGGCCGCGCCGTCAGCGGTGCCCGCGCCGTGGAACTGCTGCATCTGGCAAGTCTCGTCCACGACGACATCATGGACGAGGCGGTGACCCGGCACGGGGTCGCGACCATCAGCGCACGGGCCGGCAACAGCCGCGCCCTGCTCACCGGCGACTACCTCATCGGCCACGCGCACGCCGCCGCTTCCGGCCTCGGCGCCGAGGCCGGAACCCTCCTTGGCCACACCCTGGTGCGGCTGTGCGAGGGCCAGGCCGAGGAAGCCTCCACACTCTTCGACGCCGACCGCGGTGAACAGTCGTACTTCAGGGCGATCGGCGGGAAGACCGGTGCCCTGATCGACGCGGCGTGCCGCACGGGCGCGCTCGCCGCAGGACTGGACGCCACCACGACCCGGGCCCTGGGGCGCTTCGGCCACCATCTCGGTGTGGGGTTCCAACTCCTCGACGACATGCTCGACCTGACGGCGAGTCAAGCCTCCACGGGCAAGCCGGTGGGGCACGACATCGCCAACGGCGTCTACACCTACCCCACGCTCTGGGCGCTGCGCCGCGACCCCGGGCTGCGGCGGCTCCTGGAGGAACTCGCCCGGTGCGAAGGGCCACGCACCGGGCCGGCCGGAGAGGCGGCACACCGGGTCCGTGCCTCGGGTGCGCTCACCGCGACCCGGCGGGCGATCGCCCGCCGGCGTGAACGCTGCCTGGGAATCCTGGACGAGGCGGTCGACGGCATAGGCCCCGAAGGCGTCGGCCTGCTGGCCGATCTCGCCATCGCCGTCCTGAGCCACCGCGGCGTCTGACCGCAGAACAGGGGGCGGTGAGGGTCCGAGACCCCACCGCCTCCACCGTTCTTCCCGCTCTTGCCTCTCTCGCCGTCTTCACATGCCGATGCGCTCGGTGTGGGACGCCGGCTGCAAGCCCGAGTTCCCGAACCCCGAGCACCGCTGACCGGACGTCAAGGGCCCTGGAGGGCGAACAGGCCACCCTCGTTTTGGATTGTCGGAGGATCATCAATACGATCCGGCGATGATCACGAGAAAACGGCTGGCGACCGGGGCGGTCGCGCTGCTCGCCGTCCTGACCGCCGCGCTCCTGCCGACGAGCGCGGCCGCCGACGAGCCGGTGGCGAAGGAATCCCCCAAGGTCGAGCTGGTCCTCGACGTCAGCGGGTCCATGCGGGCCAAGGACATCGACGGCAAGTCCCGCATGGCCGCGGCCAAACAGGCCTTCAACGAGGTCCTCGACGCGGTGCCCGAGGAGGTCCGGCTCGGCATCCGTACGCTCGGCGCCGACTACCCCGGGCCCGACCGCAAGCGGGGCTGCAAGGACACCCGGCAGCTCTACCCGGTCGGCCCGCTCGACCGGACCGAGGCGAAGACGGCCGTGGCCACCCTCGCCCCGACCGGCTGGACGCCGATCGGTCCGGCGCTGCTCGGCGCGGCCGAGGACCTGGAGGGCGGCGACGCCACCCGCAGGATCGTGCTCATCACGGACGGCGAGGACACCTGCGCTCCCCTCGACCCCTGCCAGGTCGCGCGGGAGATCGCGGCGAAGGGCATCCACCTTGTCATCGACACGCTGGGCCTCGTGCCGGACGCCAAGACCCGGCAGCAGCTCACCTGCATCGCGGAGGCGACCGGAGGCACGTACACCTCGGTCCACCGCACCGACGAACTCTCGCGCCGCGTGAAACAGCTGGTCGACCGTGCCGCCGACCCGGTCGTCACTCCTGTGGGCACGAAGGGTGCGGCGCGGTGCGTCGACGCCCCGCAGCTCAAGGCCGGCCTGTACACCGACCGCGAGACCTTCGGCGAGCACCGCTGGTACCGGGTGGACCTGCTGCCCGGCCAGGAGCTGCGCGCCTCCGTCAGCGTGTCGGCCGACCGGGCCGTCAACAACGACTACGGGGTGCTGCTGCGCGCGGTCACCCTCCACGGCCGGGAGATCGTCCGCGGCTCCGAGGCGGGTGACGGGCGTACGGACGTGATCTCGACCGGCCTGCGCTACCCGAAGCCGGACCTCGACGACGCTCCCGGGGACGCCAAGCCGGCCGCCGAGACCGTCTGTCTCCAGGTCAGCAACTCCTTCTCCGCTCCCCCGTCGGTCAAGACGACGCCCGGCATGCCGATCGAGCTGACGGTGGACGTCGTCGACGGCCCGTCGGCCGCCTCGGACGTGGCCGCCTTCGGTCTCGGCCGGGGCTGGTGGCTGCTCGGCGTGCTCGTGCTCGCCGGGTTCCTGGCCGGTCTGCTCTGGGGCTGGGTGTCCCGCTGGCGCGTCGCTGTCTGGAGGACCAACTGATGCGTACGGTACGCATGCTCGCCACGGCCGCCCTCGCGGGCGCCGCGCTCCTCGGTCTCGCGGCGCCGGGCGCCTCGGCCGACACCACCCCGACCGCGGACCCGAGCGCGAGCGCCGGGCCGACGGAGGCCGGGACCACGTTCCGTACCGCCGCGAGGTTCCTCCCGGGGCAGCAGGCCACCGCGCAGGCCGCCACGGGTGACTACCTGTACTGGGTGTTCCCGGCGGACACCGGGCAGCGGCCGACGGTGAACGCCACGGTCACGCTGCCCGACGCGGCGCTGCGGCACGGCCCCACCACCTGGCGGGTCGACGTCTACGACGGGCTGCGGCGACGTCAGCCGTGCATGTACGGGACCCAGTCCCGTACGGCCGGCAAGGAGACCGCGTCGGTGGCGCTCGCCTGTGTGCTGCGGCCGGTCCGCGCCTCGGCCGACGCCTGGGCGAACGACCCGCTGCCCGGCAGCTACTACGTCCGGCTGACCGTCACCGGCCTGTCGGACGAGGACCTCGGCCAGCCGTTCACGGCCAGGGTCGGGGTGACCACCCTCGACAAGGGCGGCGCCTACGCCACGGACGGCTCGCTCGCCGCGCCGCTCGTGCCGGGGGCGACCACCGCCGACCAGGCGGAGGCGGACGCCGACGCGGGCCGGCCCTCCGTCGTGGAGGCCGCGGCCCCGGAGGACGGCTGGTCCTCGGGCTGGTGGTCGGACCGCTGGATCTGGACCGTGGCGGGCGGCGTCCTCGCGGCGATCGCGGGCGTCGGCGGTTTCGTCCTGACGCGCGGCTCGGGCCGCCCGTCCCGGGTCCCGCCGGCCGTCTGAGCCGACCCTTCCTTCCGTACGAAGGCCCCCACCGCCCTGGCGCGGTGGGGGCCTTCGCACACTCCGGCCGCACTCAGGAGGAGGTCCGGTGAGCGGAGAAGCCGTGGGCGCGGGCTCCCGCGACGACGGCGACGACGGGGACCAGGAGGAGCAGGACGCTCCAGGGGAGGGCGCCCGCGCCGAGGGCGCCGAGGAGCAGGCCGCCCGCGAGACCGCCGGCCGCCATGGCCGCGTTCCAGAGGCTGACCAGCATCGTCTGGGCGGTGTCGGCGGCGTCCCCGCCCGCGTCGGCGACGGCCGTCTGGAGCAGTGTCGGCGCCCCGCCCCAGCCCAGGCCCCACAGCCCGGCGGCCACCAGGACGAGCGCGGTGCTCCCGGCCGGTACGGCGAGGGCTGCGGCCCCGACGGCGACGAGGAGGGTCCCGGCGAGCGTCAGGGCCCGCAGCCTGCGGTCGATGTACCGGCCGGTGATCCAGATCCCGGCGAGCGAGGCCACGCCGAACACGAGCAGGACGAGCCCGGTGGAGCCGCCCAGGCCGAGGTGGCCGAGGTAGGCGGCGACGTAGGTGTAGAGGACGGTGTGCGCCAGGACGAGGGCGAAGGTGACGGCGAGGACCGGCAGGACGCCGGGGACCTTCAGCGTCCGAAGGACGGGGGCGCGTCCGCCGCGGCCCTCGCCCGGCAGGTCGGGCACGGCGAGCGCGATCCAGGCGAGGAGTCCGGCGGCGATGACGGTCATGGCGGTGAAGGCGGCCCGCCAGCCGACGGCGGCGCCGAGGAAGGTGCCCGCCGGGACGCCGAGCGAGAGCGCGAGCGGGATGCCGGTCATGGCGACGGCGACGGCCCGGCCCTGGAGGTGCGGCGGGGCGAGGCGGCGCGCGTATCCGGCGAGCAGGGCCCAGGCCACCCCCGCGGCGACGCCGGCGAGGAAGCGGGCGCCCATGGTGAGGGCGTACGAGGAGGAGACGGCGGTGACCGTGTTGGCGGCGGCGAATCCCGCGACCGAGGCGAGCAGCAGGCGCTTGCGGCGCCAGTCGGCGGTGCGGGCGGCGAGGGGAACGGCGGTGAGGGCGGTGCCGAGGGCGTAGACGGTGACGGACTGGCCGGCGGCGGCCTCGCCGACGCCCAGGTCGGCGCTCATGCCGGGCAGGACGCCGGCGGGGAGGGTCTCGGTGAGGCTGGTGACGAAGACGGCGGTGGCGAGGGCGAGCAGGGCGGGGAGGGGAAGTCGGTCGGAGTGCTTGGGGTGGCCGGGGGTCGTCGTGGCGGAACCGGCCGCCACTGTCGCGTGGTTGCTCATGGACCTATGCTCGAACCCTCACATTGATGTGAGGGTCAAGCGAGTCCCGGGAGGGGGCGTCCCATGCGCATCGGGGAGCTGTCGGAGCGCACCGGCACACCGCGCAGGCTGCTGCGCTACTACGAGGAGCAGGGCCTCATAGTCGCCGATCGGCTGCCGAACGGCTACCGCGTCTACGACGAGTCGAATCTGGACCGGGTCGTGCAGATCCGGGGGCTCCTCGACGCCGGTCTGCCGACCCGGATCATCAAGCAGATCCTGCCGTGCCTGAACAAGCCGAGGGTCATCCACTTCCCGGACGCGACGCCGGAGATGCTGGCCACCCTTGAGGGCGAGCGGGACCGGATGTCCGAGCGGATCCGGTGCCTGACCCGGAACCGGGACGCGGTGGCGGAGTATCTGCACGCCGTACGGGAGAAGTTGGCGGCCGGCTCGGCGTAGGGGGGCCTTGTCGATCAGGCCGGCGAGCTGCGCGCGCGTCCTCCTCGGTGAGGGTGACGCGGACGGCCCGAATGCCTCCGCGCTACGAACCACTGGTCATTCCATGCGCCGGGACCCTTCGAGGACGGCCTGCCGGATGCGGTGGTAGGTGCCGCACCGGCAGATGTTGCGGATCGTGTCGAGGTCGGCCTCGGTGATCTCCCGCCCGGCCTCCCGCGCCCGGCGGACCGTCGCCACCGCCGCCATGATCTGGCCCGGCTGGCAGAAGCCGCACTGGGCGACGTCGAGGTCGAGCCAGGCCTCCTGCATCGGATGGAGGTCGCTGCCCACGGTGTCGGGGAGCCCCTCGATCGTGGTGACCTCGTCGGTCGGGGCGAGGTCGTCGACGGGCACGGCGCAGGGCGTGAACGCCTTGCCGTTGAGGTGGCTCGTACAGGCCCGGCAGACGCCGACCCCGCAGCCGTACTTGGGTCCGGTGACGCCGAGGACGTCCCTGAGCACCCAGAGGAGCCGGACGTCGCCCTCGACGTCGGCGGTGACGGCCTTGCCGTTCAGGATGAAGGTGTGCTGCGGCACGGGGACTCCAGCTCTCAGATGGTGCGGTCGCGGCCGTCGGTGGGCGACGCCGGGACGGGCGGGACGGTCGGCAGGGGGGTGAAGGCGAGCGGTTCGGCGTGATTGACGGGGAAGACCGTCGGCATCGTGCCGGTGGCCCGCCCGTAGGCGCAGGCGACGGAGGCCATGGCGCCGGCGACCGCCAGCTCCCCCGCGCCGCCCGGCTTCTCGCCGTTCGACGGCATCACGATGATCTCCAGCTCGGGCGGGGTGTTCCACTGCCGCGTGTAGAAGTACTGGTCCCAGCTGCCTTCGAGGAAGTGTCCGTCGCGCAGGTGGAGTCCGGACGTGAGGGTGACGGCGATGCCGTCGGCGATGCCGCCCATCATTTGGGCCTCCAGACCGCGCGGGTTGACGGCGAGCCCGACGTCGACGGCGCACACGACCTTGGTCACGCGCGGCCCGGTGTACGCGTTCGGGACCGTCCGCCCGGTGGTCTCGGGACGGCAGTCGATCTCGGCGAGGACGGCGACGAAGGAGTGGTACTCGGCGTGGACGGCGATGCCCTGGGCGGTGCCGGGCGCCATCGTCCGCCCCCACTCCCCCGCTTGGGCGACCTTGTCGAGGACGGCGCGGGCCCGCGGGTCCTTCATGAGCCCGCGTCGCAGCGCGTACGGGTCCTTGCCCATGCGGCGGGCCAGCTCGTCCATGACGAGCTCCTGGGCACAGCGCACGTTGGGCGAGTAGATGCCGCGCATGGACCCGGTGTTGAAGCCCTTGTCGGTCTCGGAGAGCAGCTGGGTGGTGACGCCGAGGTGGTAGGGGCTGACCTGGGTGAGCTGGAACATCGTCTCGGAGAAGGCGAGATCGGCGACGGGCAGCCGGGCCACCTCGGCGGTGAGCAGCTCGCCGATGCCGTGCCCGAAGTCGGTGGCCACGGAGGTGTGCCGCTGCTCGTACGTGAGGACCTCGCCGAGCGAGTACGTGGCACGGACCCGGGAGGTGGACATCGGGTGCGTACGGCCCTGGCGGAAGTCGTCGGTGCGGTGCCACATGAGCTTGACGGGCTTGCCGAGGGCGCGGGAGACCTCGGCGGCCTCGTGGGCGGCGTCGTGGAAGAGCTTGCGGCCGAAGGAGCCGCCGCCCTCGGTGACGTGGACGCGGACGGCGGTGGGCGGCAGACCGAGCTTGAGGGCGATCTGCTCCTGGGCGACGATCGGGGCCTTGACCGAGGCCCAGATCTCCGCGGAGTCCTCCCGTACGTCCGCGATGGCGCAGTTCGTCTCCAGGGCGGCGTTGCTGGCGAAGTGGAAGGTGAAGCGGGCGTCGACCGCCTTGGTGAGGAGCGGCAGCGGCGGGACCACCAGCGGGAGTTCGGCCCGGCGGAGCTTCGCCAGGACGGTGGCGTCGGAGGCTCCCTCGGCGGTGCCGGGGCCCCAGTCGACGCTGAGTGCCCGGACGGCGTCGACGCACTGGCCGAAGGTGCGGCCGCGGACGGCGACGCCGGTGGAGACGGTGACGACGTCGGTGATGCCGGGCATGGCGCGGACCTCGGCGAGGTTGGCCACGGAGCGGACGGTGCCGTTGATGGTGGGCGGGCGGCAGATCATCGTGGGCAGTGCGTCCGGGACCTGGAGGTCCATCGCGAACTTCTTGCGGCCGGTGACGGCGTCGAGGGCGTCCAGCCTGCGCTGCGCGGTGCCGATGACGCGGAAGTCGGCGCGGTCCTTGAGCTCCACCTCCACCGCCGTGTCGGCGAGGGCGGCCGCCTTCGCGGCGAGTTCGCCGTAGCCGAGGAGCGTGCCGGCCGGGGAGACGACGGCGCCGGCCTTCGTCGTGAGGGTCTCGACGGCGTCGCCGAGGACGAGGGCGGCGGCGTGCAGCAGGCGGCCGCGGGCGACGGCGGCGGCGACCCGGATGGGGGTGTAGGTGGAGTAGGTGGTGTTGGAGCCGCCGGTCAGCTGGTTGAAGAGGAGCTCGGGCCGGGCGTCGGCGAGGGTGACCTTGACCTTGTCCAGGGGCAGGTCGAGTTCCTCCGCGACGATCATGGCGCTGGAGGTGGTGACGCCCTGGCCGACCTCGGCGCGGGGCAGGGCGAAGTGGGCCGTGCCGTCGGCGTCGACGCGGATGGTGATGAGGTTGCTGGTGGGCAGGGCCGCGAGGGTCAGCAGCTCGTTGAGGTCCAGGAGCTCGGCGGGGCCGGGCAGGGACGGGATGAGCGCCGGGGCCGCGGCGGCGGCCTGCCGGGGCGCGAGGGCCTCGGCGCCGAGCTGGGCGGCGACGGTGAGGGTGGGCGCGGCCAGGACGTACCCGAGGAACCGCCGCCGGGCGATGCCGGGTTCGCTCCCGGCGGGCGGCGCGGAGGGCGCGCCCCCGTCCCCGATACCGCTCATGTCGTCCTTGTCCCGCGCGGGGTGCCGCCTCGGCATGCGGTGTGCCCTTTCGTCATGGTCCCGGCATGGGTCCCGGTCTTGGCCCCGGTCGTGTTCCCGGTCGTGTTCCCGGTCTTGCTACCGGTCTTGCTACCGGTCTTGCTACCGCCGGGTATCTTCCGATGCGACGATCATCGCTCATGCGGGGGACCTCCGGGAACCGTTCGGAGGGATGCCGCCGGTAGGGTGCCGCAATGACCGAAGCCGCGCACCTCACCGCCACCCGCCGTTCCTACGACACCGTCGCCGTCGACTACGAGCGGCTGCTCGGCGGCCAGTTGGCGACGACGCCGCTGGACCGGGCGATGCTCGCCGCCTTCGTCGAACAGGTGAACACCCTCGACGGACCGCGCACGGTGGCCGATCTCGGGTGCGGTACGGGGCGCGTGGCGTCGCATCTGCGGGAGCTGGGCGCGGAGGTCTTCGGCGTGGACCTGTCGCCGGGGATGGTCGCAGTGGCGCGCGACACGTACCCGGGCGTGCGCTTCGAGGTGGGGTCGATGACCGCGCTCGGCCTGCCCGACGCCTCACTCGGCGGGGCGCTCTCCTGGTACTCCACGGTGCACATGCCGGAGGGCGAACTCGCCGCCTCCTTCGCGGAGTTCCACCGCGCCCTCGCTCCGGGCGGGTTCGCCCTGGTCGCCTTCAAGGTGGGGAACGAGAAGGTACGGCTTGAGCGGGCGTACGGTCACGAGGTCGCGCTCGACGTGTACCGCTGGTCGCCGGACCGCGTCGCGGAACTCCTGGCCGGCGCCGGCCTGGTCGAGACGGCCCGCCTGGTGCGGGAGCCGGGCCCCGACGACAGCACGCCCCAGGCCTTCCTGCTGGCCCGCAGGCCGCGCGACTGAACCCGGCCGCCGCAGGAGCGGAGCTGTGCCCGGGAGACCCGGGCGCGCTGGCCGCCGCCCGCGATGAGGGCGTTGACGGAGGCCATGGGGTCGCCACCCGCCGACCGGACGAGCAGCGCGCCCAGCAGCACAGGACCGAGGGCCACCGCGAGGGCCGTACCGGTGGCGGTGACGTGCTGGAGGGGCCGGGCGGCGGGCCGGGTCGTGGGCCGGGCGTCGGAGGTCATGCCTCCATTCCAGCGGCCGGCGGCGGCCCGCGTATCGGTCGACGTACTCAGCCGGGGCGGCGCGACCTACTCACCTGCTCGCGGAGAGGGATGGGGCCCGTGCCACCGAAGTCCGCGTGGCGGCCTTCACACGTCGGCAGCGGATCGAGGTCCAGAAGCATGTCGAGCGACCGGGTGCCGTCCGCCCCGGTGAAGGATCCGACCGGACGGAAACCGTTCTTCTCGTAGTAGCGGATGGCGCGCGGGTTGTCGGCGAGGACGCCGCCCCACAGGATGATCCTCTTCCTGCCCAGACGCCGTGCGACATCCGCGATGAGCGGGAAGACGCGCGTTCCCACTCCTTTCCCCTGGTAGTCGTCGGCCAGGGTGGGGCCGAAGCGGCAGTCGGTCACTGCGAGGCGGATGCCAACCTCCTGGTAGCGCGCGATGTCGTCGGGGTGGAGATCGAGACTGAATTCGAGGAGGCCGACGATCCTGCCGGCCGGTGCCTCTTCGAGCACCAGCCTGAGCTTGTCGTAGCGTGCGATCGCGTCACACAGTTCGCCGGCGGCCACGAGGTCGTATCCGTCGTACGTGCTGAACCGCCTGGACTCGGGGGACAGTCCCTCGAGAAAGCCGGCCAGACGCCCCGCGTCGGCCCGGACGAGTGGACGGAACACCACCTCCGACCCGCCTTCCAGCGCCAGCCGGCGCGTCAGCACCAGCGGATCGTCGGCAATCTCCGTCAGCGTGAGCACCCTCACCCCAGCACCCCCCACAACCGCCACCTGCTCGGACTTCGATGGACGAACGTACTGACGATCAATCTACGGTGACAACGCTCACCGTTCGTTGTCACAGGCCAGCAGCCCAAGGGACTCCCACCGGCGGGCTTCTTCGGAGATCCTCGGGGGAATCGAACAGCCCGGGGCGTCCCGGGCCGGAGTGTGGAGGCGCGACCGCCGTGACGAGTGAGACGACTGTGACCCGCGAGGCGGCTGACGACACGGCGTCGGCCCCGACCCCGACCCCGGCCGTTCTCGTCGTGCAGCACGAGGAGGACGCCGGTCCCGGTCTCGTCGGTGACCACCTCGTACGGGCCGGTCTCCGCCTCGACGTGGTGCGGGCCTGGCAGGGCGAGCCCCTTCCGGAGGACCTGCGCGGCCACGCGGGGCTCCTCGTCCTCGGCGGGTCCGTCAACTGCCGGGACGACGGGGCCGCCCCGTGGCTGCCCCGGGTCCGTACGCTCGTCCGCGAGGCGGTCGCCGGTGAGGTGCCGCTCCTCGGGATATGCCTGGGCGGGCAGATCGTCGCGGACGCCCTGGGCGGTTCTGTCGTGACCCGGTCGCGGGGGCCCGAGCTGGGCGCCGTGCCGCTGCGGCGGCTGGCCGCCGCCGACGGCGACCCCGTACTCGGCGGGGTGCCCGAGGGGGCTCGGGCCGCGCAGTGGCACTGGGACGAGATGGACCGGCTGCCGGCGGGAGCTGTACCGCTGCTCACCGGTGACGACTGCCCGTACCAGGCGTTCCGGGTGGGGCCCGTGGGCTGGGGGCTCCAGTTCCACCCGGAGGCGGAGTCCGACACGGTCGCCCGGTGGGCGGAGGCCGACGACGCGCAGGTCCGCGCGGACGGCGGCGACCCGGCGGCCGTGGTGGCATCGGTACGGGAGGCGGACCCGGAACTCCGCACCGTCTGGGGCGCGGTGTCCGAGGCGTGGGGCGCGGTCGTACAGGCCCATGCCCGTCGCACGCACCGCATGCGTCATGAGCCATGAGTCATGACTCATGAGTACTGAGTCATGAGTGCGGATACTTACGTCCCGGGGTGGCTGCGCGACGGGCGCGTCCGCTTGGCGGGGCGGTGACCGTGGGATTGTGTGGCGGTCGACGTACCGCCACCACCACCGCACCACGACGAAGGAGCCGCACCGCCATGGCCGACTACCGGATCGAAACCGTCCGCACCGGGTACCGGAACTGGACCGCCCGCAACGACCGGGGCGCGGAGGTCCGGATGGCCGCCGCCGACGACGCGGACGCGCAGCCCTCGTTCACGCCGGTCGAGTTGCTGCTCGCGGCGATGGGCGGGTGCGGCGGCCTGGTCGTCGACCGGACCGCGCGCGCCGTGGACCACGACGACCTGCGGATCGTGGTGGAGTCGGTCTCGGGCCCCGAGGACGACGGCCGGGTGGGCCGGATCAGGGTCAGCTACGAGTTCGAGCTGCCGGACAACAACCCGAAGGCGGAAGAGGTGTTCGCCCGGGCGGTCCGTCTGACGCACGAGAAGTTCTGCACGGTGAGCCGAACCGTCGAGCACGGCGCACACGTCGAGGCGATCCTGCCGGACGGCACGGTCGGCTTCGAGGGCTGACCGGATAAGGGGGGGGACGGTGCGGCCGGCCCGTTCGTGTTCGGGCGGGCCGCACCGGTGCTCCGAGGGGCTGGATCAGTCGATGGGGTGGAGGGGGATGTCGAGGTAGGACTCGGTGCCCTTGGGAGAGGTGATGTCGATGGTGAACACCGGGGTGGTGGTGTTGGGGGCGGCGAAGAGGGGGTCGTGGGTGTCGATGACCAGTTGGAGCTGGTGGCCCTTGGGCAGGGCGTAGTCGGCGGGCTGGAGGGGGAAGGTCACGGTGGTGGCCTGGCCGGCCTGCTCGGCGGTGAAGGTGTAGGGGGCGTGGGTAATGATGTGCGCCCTGTCGGTGGCCGGGTTGTGGTCGAGCAGGTAGGCGACGATCGTGGCGTCCGTCTGCTGCGGCTTCACCGTCACCCGCAGTTCCAGGTCACCCCGTACGCGCGCGGCCTTTTCCAGCGGCGCGGTGACAAAGACCGCCGCGAGGCCGCGGTCGATGTCGGCCGTCTTGTAGACGTGGGGCAGGCCCAGGCGTTCGGCCAGGCCGGTCTGGATGAGCTGGGGGGCGACGACGATGTCGGTGCCCGTGCCGGTGGCCTTTACCGAACGGGTCCAGCCCGCTGCCGCGGTGCCCTCGACCAGTTGTCCGTCGCTCTGCCCGGAGGCCGCGTCGGCGAGGTGGAACCGCTTCTTCGGCAGGGCGTAGTCGGCCCAGGAGGCGTGGCGGAGGTCGGAGAGGGAGTTGAACATGTACTCCGAGCGGACGTCGAACCGTGGGGTCAATCCGTCGCCGGCGGTGCCGCCGAGGTGGTGGTCCATCCATCGGTAAGCCATGTCCGTGGGCTTGGCGGGGAGGCCGATCAGGCCCGGGAGCTCGGCGTTACCGTGGTCGCCGACCTGGACGAGGAGCGTCTTGGGTCCGGTCAGACGGCTGTGGAAGTCGATGACGGCGGGCACCGAGAAGATGGTCTCGTGCCAGGTGGTGGTCAGGAGGATGGGCGTCGCGGCCTCGTTGTACGCCTTGAGGTGGTTCTTGGGCGACCGTGCCTCGGCGAACTTCCGGACCTGGTCGTCGATGGTGTTGGCGCGGATCTTCTGGATGATCCCGCGGAACTCCTCCGAGCACCGGTCCTCGCCGAAGAGCGTCACGAGCGCCTCGAACGCCTTGAGGTGACGGGTGCCGTTCTCGTACAGGGAGGCAAACAGGTCGGCCCAGGCGCTGGCGCCCGCGACGGCCTTGATCCGCTGATCCTGCGCGGCCGCGAGCAGGCTCGTGCCCGCGCCGTAGGAGGCGCCGAAGAAGCCGATCCGGTCCGGATCGACCGCGTCCTGCCGGATCAGCCAGTCGATCACCTCGGTGGCGTCGGCGACGTCCTGCGGACCGGCGACGTGGATCTCGCCCGTGGAGTTGGCCAGACCGCGCTGGCTGTAGGCCAGGACGACGTAGCCGCCCAGCGCCCAGCGGCCGATCATGCCGAGGTAGGCCCGGTGTCCGATGCCGACCAGCGGGGCGGGCAGAACGACTACGGGGCAGGTCTGTCCGGGGGCGAGGTTCCGCGGGACGCTCAGCGACGCGTCCAGGACCGTCCCGTCCGCCATCGTGAGGGAGACCTCCGAGTACAGGCCGATCTCCGCGTACACCTCGTACTCGTCGGCCAGACCCCACTGGTCCAGACGGCCGATCCGGCGCGGCGACGGGTCCAGCAGCGCCTCACGGATCGCGTCGAGCTTCGCGAGGTCGTCGGCGCTGAGCGCGAACGGCGTCTCCGGGGTTCCGTCGACAGACATGGCTGTACCCACCTTCTGTGAAATTCGGATGGCGACAAAGTGCCGGATACATGCTCACACCGCCAAGATCACCCCGGGGAGATGTTCCACGCCGGCCACACGAACGGATGAAGCGCCCCGCACAAACCTCCAGGCGGACAACAGGCCAGAGCCTGACCGAGAACAGCCGGGCGTCCTAGTCGGTCGGCTGCGAATGCGAGCGGGCGCGGAACGGTCCTTCGGCGGCGAAGGCGTGGGCGGCGAAGCGTTCGCCCATCCGGCGGTACGCGGCGGGAGAGGGGTGCAGGCCATCGGGTAGGTCGTCCACGTCGGCCGGGCCGAGCAGTTCGCGTCCGTCGAGGTGGTGCAGGTGAGGGTCGTGTGCTTGCCGGGCCGCCACGATTCTCGCCAGCTCGTCACGGACCACCTGCAGCGACAACGCCCCACGGGCCAGCTCGGCCGGGTCGCCCAGCGCGGTGATCCTCCCGTCCCGGCCCATCGCGGTCGGGCCGGGACGCTCGTCGAGTGCCGGGCAGCTCACCGGGGAGATCACCAGCAGCGGAGTGTCCGGGTGGCCGTCCCGGATCGTGTCCAGGAATCCGTGCACCGCCGGGCCGAACGTCCGCAGTCGGAAGGTGGCCAGGCCCACGATGTTGACGCCCGTCTTGAGGCTGATCAGGTCGGCGGGCAGGTCGCGGATCGTCCGGGCGACATAGGGGTCCAGCATGTCGTTGCCCGGCTGGCTGAGGTTGGTCACCTCCACGCCCCCGAGCGACGCCGCCACCACGGGCCAGGTGCCGGTGGGGCCGTCGGCTTCGAGACAGTGGCTGATGGAGCTTCCGTGGTGCACCCACAGGGGCCGACCGTGGGGCAGGGGCGCCAGGACCTCACCGTCGGCGCGGAGCGCCACCAGTTCCGTGGGGGTCTGCTGCGGCAGCCACAGCTCGACGTTCTTCATGCCGCTCGGCAGACCGGCGAACCGTGCCGTTCCCGGCTTCCCCGGAATCAGCCGCTGCGCGGCCCCGGGGCCCGCCATCCGCACCACATGACCCAACGGAGCTCGTCGGCGGCCGGAAAGCGCACCGTCCACCGTCAGTTCCAGCATCCCGGTCGGCCGGGGCCGGGGGTCGCCGTCGAGCTGCCCCGTGGAGGTGAGGACCTCGAACTCGAGCACCCGCGCGTCGGTGCGGAACACCAGCCGCACCCCCGAAGGCATCACCGTTCCCCCGTAGACCGACGGGTCCTGGTACTGCTCCTTGGTCCACGCCGGCAATCGGCGCGGCATCACCCCCGCCGGCGTCCTCTCCAGGTCCAGCGCACCCCGTACCTCCACCGGCCCGCCCACCAGCGGATACTCCCGCATCGCCCCTGTCACCCGACCGCTCCCGCTCAGCCGTTCGGCGTGGCCGGGGACCACACGCCGAACCACTGCTCGGCGCCGTACTCCTCGAACCGCTCGACCTCAGTGAATCCCAGTTTCGCCGCGAGGCGCATCGCGCGGTCGTTGGCGGTCCGGGTGGTGAGCACCACCGGCTCGCCGCGCCGCGCGTCGGCGAACCAGGCGAGTGCCGCCGCGCATGCCTCGGCCGCGTACCCGCGTCCCCACGCCTGCGGCAGGACCATGTAGCCGAGTTCGGCCTCTCCGGCTTCGGGACGGACGTGACCCGGACGGTCCGCGTCGCGCCGGTCGAGCGTGATCATTCCGATCATCGCTCCGTCGAGGTCGATCACGAAGAGGCCGGGGCGCCGCCCGGGCACCTCGGGGACCGCCCGTTCGAGCTCATCGCGCGGGCGGGCGCCACCGACGTAGGTGCCCACCTCCGGCGAGGCGAACAGCTCGATGAACGCGGCACGGTCCCGGTGCTCGGACGCGCGGATGACGAGTCGTTCGGTCCGTATCGGGGCGGGCGGCCAGGCAAGGGTTTCGTGTCCGGTCATGGTCGGCAACCTAGCGCACGCCTGCGGGAGTTCGACGGAAGAGACGCCCTAGGGGGTGTCTTGTCGATCAGGCCGGGCTCGCGGCGTCCGGCACCGCGCCTCGCCGCGTTGTCGTCACTCGCCAACGCTCCGCGTTGACTCCCTCCTTCGCCTTGCGATCCACGGCACCAGACGCCGCTCCCTGATCCGACCTGATCGACAAGACACCCCCTAGCCGACCGTGACGTGGGCGAGGGCCCAGGAGGTGTGGTCGAAGGACGTCCTGGCGTTGGCGTCCGTCACCTCCAGGCGCAGGACGCGGACACCGCGTACGTCCACGTCCACCGGTACGGGGCCGGTGGCGGCCGTCAGGGTGGGGGTGGTGAGGAGCACGCGGTCGTCGCCGTACACGGTGGCGCGGGTGGCGCCCGTGGAGCTCTGGCGCGCCGAGAAGTCGTCGATGCCGACGAGGGCGGTGAACCGCTTCCCCGCGCCGCCGAGGTGGTAGGACACGTCGCTGTACGCGTGGACTCCAAGGCCCTTGGGGTACGTGGTGCCGCCGAAGGCGATGGGGGTGCCGTCGCCGGCCCCGTTCTTGCCGTTGGAGCTGTCGCGCTCGACCGGGCCCCAGCCGTTGACGGCGCTGATCCAGGGCAGGTCGGAGAGGTAGCCGTCGCGGGTGGGTGCCGGGGGCGGGGTGGTGACGACGCCGTCCGCGGCGTACCGCACGGGGCCGCCGGGCGCGAGGGCGGTGCCCTCGGCGGTCAGCGTCCACGGGGTGGCGGCGGGTACGCCGGCGGGCGGGGTGACCTGCCAGGCGGCGGAGATGCGGGCGCCGGGGGCGAGCTGTGCGGCGGCGGTGGCCGTGGTGGCCCGTACGGTCCAGCCCGCGGGGGCGCGCAGGGCGACGGCGGCCTGGTTCCAGGCCCGTGCCGAGCCGTTGGCGAGGGTGGCGGTGACAGCGAACGGCTGTCCTGGCACGGCGAGCTGAGGGATCGTCAGGGTCGCGCCGAACGCGGCTCGCGGGTACTCGTCCTGCCAGGAGGAGCGCATGAGCGCAACGAGTTCGGCGACCCGCGCGGGGTACCGGGCCGCGAGGTCGGAGGTCTCGCCGAGGTCGGTGGCGAGGTCGTACAGCTCGACCTGCCACTGGTCGTCGGGCAGGGTGTGGTCGCGGACGGGGGCGAAGCGCACCGCCTTCCACCGGTCCTTGCGGAGCGCCTCCGCGAGCCAGGTGGCCCGCTTCTTGTCCTGCGCGTCGGCGCGGCCGGTGACGCCCCGCTCGTCGCGGAACCAGTAGAGGTGGTCGTGGTGGGCGGCGCTGCCGCCGCCCGCGAGGAGGGGCGCGGCCGACAGGCCGTCCACGTCGGACGGTGCGGGTGCGCCGCCGAGTTCGGCGAGGGTGGGGAGGAGGTCGGTGAGCGGGGTGGGGCGGTCGCTCGTGCCGGGCAGGACGCGGCCGGGGCCCCAGGCGACGAGGGGGACGCGTACACCGCCTTCGTACAGGTTGCGCTTGTAACCGCGCAGCGGTCCGTTGGCGTCGAACAGGTCGGGATTGACCCCGCCCTCCTCGTGGGGGCCGTTGTCGCTCGTGACGAGGAGGACGGTGTCGTCCGCGAGTCCGAGGGCGCCCAGCCGGTCGACGACGTCGCCGACGAGGGCGTCGAAGAGGCTGACCTGCGCGGCGTGGCCCTTGTTGGCGGCGGTCCAGGTCCGGGAGGCGTACGCGCCGGTGTCGGGGATGTCGCTGGGTGCGTGCGGCACGGTCGGCGTCAGCAGGAGGAGGAACGGTTCGGCGGCGTGGCGGTCGAGGAAGTCGAGGGCACGCTGCCGCAGCAGGTCGGGCGCGTAGGTGCCCTTGGCGCCGCCCGCGTTCCCGGGCAGGGGCTCCTTGGCGCCGTTGTGCCAGAGGTACTCGGGGTAGTACTGGTGCGCGTGGCCGTGGTCGATGTAGCCGTGGAACTCCTCGAAGCCGCGGGCGTTCGGGTGGCTGTCCTGGCCGGCGCTCTCGGGCCCGAATCCCCATTTGCCGATCACGCCGGTGCGGTAGCCGCGGGCCCTGAGCACCTGGGCGAAGGTGGTGTCGGCGGCGGTGAGGGAGCCCTGGGCGCCGGACGGGTTGGCGCGTACGGTCGCGTGCCCGGTGTGCAGTCCGGTGAGGAGGGAGCAGCGGGAGGGGGCGCAGACGGCCGCCGTCGAGTAGGCGTCCGTGAACCGGAGTCCGTCGGCGGCGAGCGCGTCGATGCGCGGGGTGGAGATGAGCTTCTGCCCGTACGCGCCGAGCTCGCCGTATCCGAGGTCGTCGGCGAGCACCACGATCAGGTTCGGCGGGCGGGTGGTGTCCTCGGGCACGGCGGCCCCGGCCGGTCCCGCGACGGCCCCGAGGAGCCCGACGGCGCCGACGGCCCCACCGGCACCGACGGCCCCACCGGCCCCGACGGCGCCGGTCGCGGGGAGCCCACCGAGGCCGAGCGTGACGGCGGACCCGGCGAGGAAACGGCGGCGGCTGGACATGACGGGGCTCCTCGGGCAGGGCGGCGGGCGCGACTGACGGCGCTTCAGGAGGCGTCCCGGGGCACTGTCGTGCGGCTCCCGGGGCCACAGCCGATCATCCGCGCGCCCTCCCCCACGGACCATGCACAGCGCATGAAGAACGTGTGACACGGTCCGCGGGGAGCTCCGCGGGAGTATTCCCGCTCAGTCCAGCCAGATCGCGCGGACCGCGCTCAGCGGGTCGTCGGCGATCCGGGGCTCGGCGTCCCAGATCATCGTGGCGCGCTTGTCGGAGGTGTAGCGCGGCCAGTCGGCGCCCGGGTCCTGGTCGGTCACGAAGGCGACCCAGGCCCGGTGGACGGCGTCGGCGAGTGCGCGCGGCGGGGTGTCCCCGGCGACGGGGGCGACGCCTTCGGAGTCGAGGACGTCGAAGGCGAAGGGCAGGTCGAGGCAGTGGAAGGCGATGCCCATGACCGGCGAGCGCCAGGCGAACTCGTAGAGCCAGGTGGGCTGTTCCCGCGCGGCGCGGGCGTCCGCGACGGCGAGGTTCGGGGCGCGGAAGACCACGTCGGTCATCGCCTGGCCGAAGAAGGAGGCCTCGCCGCCCGCCGCGTACGCCTCGGTGAAGGCGTCGGTACGGGCGGCGTCGAGGCCGACGCCGCCGAGCAGCAGCGGCACCGGCACGCCCTCGGGCGCGGGGACCATCGAGAACTCGTGCTCGGTGAAGCCGAGCATCAGCGGGACGCCGTCGCCCGCGCCGCCCGTCGTCAGGGCCTCCTGCGCGGGTACGGGGATCAGCTCGCCGTCCGCGAAGGGGGCGAGGGCCAGCATCGGCGGCAGGCCCTCGCGGTCGGGGCCGTCCTCGGCCAGCCGGTCCTGGAGCGCGAGCATCTCGTCGTCGCCGAGGTCCCGCAGCGCCGCCGCGGTGGCGGGGACGCCGGTGCGGGAGGTGAGGAGCCGGGCGGCGGCGCGGGCGACCTCGGGGCCGTCGGGGCGCAGGACCGCGCCGGAGACGGAGATCACGCCACGGAAGAGGTCCCGGGCGGACGGGACGGCGAGCAGGGTCTGGACGGCTCCGCCGCCGGCGCTCTGTCCCGCGATGGTGACCTTGGCCGGGTCGCCGCCGAAGGCCGCGATGTTGTCGCGGACCCATTCCAGGGCGGCTATCCAGTCCCGTACGCCGCGGTTGTCGGGGGCGTCCTCCAGGTGCAGGAAGCCCTCGATGCCGAGCCGGTAGCCGAGCGAGACGACGATGACGCCGTCGCGGTTGAAGGCGGCCCCGTCGTACCAGGGGCTGGCGGCGGAACCGGCGACATAGCCGCCGCCGTGGATCCAGACGAGGACGGGAAGCCCGGCCTCCGGGTCGGCGCCGGGGGTGAAGACGTTGAGGTTGAGGACGCCCTCACCCGGGATGGTGGGCTCGGGGATGATCACGATCTCACCGAAGGGGCGGCGCTGGGCCGTCGGGCCGTACGCGGTGGCGTCGAGCGGCTCCGTCCACGGCTCCGGCGGGACGGGCGCGGCGAACCGCAGGTCGCCCACGGGAGGCTGCGCGTACGGGATGCCCAGGAAGCGGAGGCTGCCGTCGGCACGGCGTTCGCCGCGGACGGGTCCTCGGGTGGTGGTGACGGTCGTGCTCATGCGGTCCTGCTCCTTCTGCGCGGGGGCGACACGGGTGCCGGACCAGGAGCGTGTCACCGTCGACTTACACGTGTCAATCCTGATGTCGGCGCCGCCGTTCCGAGGCGGCCCCTCAGCCCGTGTGGACGGTGGCGCCCTCGGTATCCGTCCCGCCCTCGGCCCCGCCCTCACGACCGGCCTCGCTACCGCCCTCACGACCGGCTTCGCCACTGGCCTGGCCACCGGCCTCGCTGCCGGCCTCGCCACCGGCCTCGCGCCGAGGAAGCAGCAGCGGCGTCGCCAGGAGGAGGACGCCCGCGAGGGCGATCGCCTCCCGGGGCCCGGCGAGGCCCGCAAGCAGGCCCCAGAGGGCGGTCAGGGTCGCGGTCACCGCCTTGCCGGTGACCGACCAGGCGGTGAGGGTCCGGACCACCCGGTCGGTCTCCGTCACGCGGAGCCGGTGGGCGGCGAACACCGGATTGAAGACGCCGATGCAGGTGATCAGCGCCAGCTCGACGGCCATCACGAGCAGGAGTCCGGTGACTCCGGGGTGGATGAAGACCAGGCCGACCGGCCAGCACACGCGCAGCGTGCCCGACACGAGGAGGACCCGGTGGCGGCCGAACCGTTCGACGAGCCCGGGCGCCAGCCGGGCGCCGACGAGGCCGCCGAGGCAGGGGACGGCGAACGCGAGGCCGTACTGCCAGGGGGTGAACCCCAGCGGCCCGAGCATCAGGACGGCGAGTAGGGGCGCGGTGGCCATGATGAGGCCGTTGACCAGGACGGTGTGGAAGAACAGCGGACGCAGCAGGGGGTGGGCGAGGATGTGCCGCCAGCCTTCGACGAGGTCGCCGAAGCGTGCTCCGGACCGCTCGGCCCTTCGGGGGCGGGGCTCCCGGCCGCGGATCGCCCGGATGCCCGCCGCCGAGAGCAGATAGCTGACGGCGTCGGCTGCCACGGTGGCGACGGGGCCGAGGAGGGCGATGAGGGCGCCGCCGAGCGGCGGCCCGACGACGGTGGCGGTCCAGGTCGTGGACTCCAGACGGGCCTGGGCGGTGACCATGGCCTCCGGTCGGACCAGCGCCTTCAGGCAGGCACCGGCGGCCGCGCCGAAGGTGATGTCGGCCGCGGCGACGACGACCGAGACGAGCAGGAGCTGGGCGAGGCCGAGCCGGCCGAGGGCGTACGCGACGGGGACGCTCAGCAGTGCCGCGCACCGGACGAGGTCCATCGCGATCATCACCGACCGCTTGCGGCGGAACTCCACCCACGGTCCGAGCGGGATCGCGACGGCCGCGCCCACGGCCGCCCCCACGGCGGCGAGCGAGGCGACCTCGGCGGCGCCCTTGTGGAGCACCGTGATCGCCAACAGGGGGAAGGCGCTGAACGCGAGCCCGGTGCCGAGTGCGCTCGCCCCGTACGCCGCCCACAACCACCCGAAATCGCGCCCCGGCGCCACCCGTCCGCCCGCCATGCCCGTACCCCTCTCCGCGACGCGTCGAACCACCGCGAACAACCGCGCGTCGCCGGCCACCATCCAAGCGACTCCCCGATACCGGGAGCAAACAACTCGATCAGCAACAGCGGACAACCCAGGGTTGTAGGCTCGCGTCGTGGATCTCGAAGCCGTACGCACCTTCCTCGCCGTCCTGGACTCGGGGCGGTTCCGGCAGGCCGCCGACGAACTGTCGATCACCCAGCAGGCCGTCTCCAAGCGCGTCGCCGCCCTGGAGAAGGAGCTGGGCGTACGGCTCCTCACCCGTACCGCGCACGGCGCCGAGGCCACGATCGACGGCCAGGCCTTCCTCCCGCACGCCCGCGCCCTCCTCCACGCCGAGGCGCGGGCGATCGCGTCCGTGCGGCCGGGCAGCCGCGCGCTGCGCGTGGACGTGATCGGCAGGCGGCTGGCACCGGCGGCGCTGCTGCGCGCGTTCCACGGGGCGCACCCGGAGATCGAGCTCGACGTCGTGACGCTGTTCGACGCCGAAGCGGCGGTCGCCGCCCTGCGGTCCGGCACGATCGACGCGTCCTTCCGCGCGGTCACCATGCCCGGCATGCACCTCCCCGAGGGCATCGGGGCCCTGCCGGTCCTGGACGAGCCGATCCAGCTCCTCACCGGACCGGCCCACGCGCTGGCGTCCGCCCGCTCCGTCACGCCGGCGCGGCTCGCCGGGCACCGGATCTGGGTGCCCGGGATCGTCAGCGGAACCGAGTGGGCGGCCTACTACGCCGACCTCGCCGCGGCGTTCGGGCTCACGATCGAGGTGACGGGCCCCGACTTCGGGACCGAGCCGCTCCTCGACACCGTGGCCGACTCCCCCGAGCTCGCGACCTTCGTCGGCGAGGGAACGCGCCTCGTCTGGCCCGAGGCCCACGACCTGCGGCGCATCCCCGTACACGACCCGACGCCGGTCTATCCGCACTCGCTGCTCTGGTCCGTGGACAATCCACACCCCGCGCTCCTGGCCCTCCGCGACCACCTGTCCGCTCCCGCCGCCGAGCCCTCGGAGGCCGACATCTGGACACCCTCCTGGGCACGCCCGCGCACGCGGCGTCCCGCGCTCTAGAATCGGATCAACCGGCAGCAGGACGGCGGTCCTGGGGGAAGGCGGTGCGCGATGAGATGGAACCTCGATATCGTGATCGGCGTGCTCGTCGGCCTCGTCGGGGTGGGACTCATCGCGGCGGGCATCGTCTGGAAGGGCCGCGCCGTACGACCGTTCGCCGCTTCCCGGGCACGGTCCGTCGCCCAACGGGAGTACGCACGCGATCTCCAGCGGGCGGCCGACCATGTGATCGCCACGGCCCGCCGCTCCGCAGGCGACGGCGAACCGGCCATCGTCACGGTCGAGGCCGTGGTGCGGGTGACGCGAGACCGCTACGGCTACGCGGCGGTGGAACGATGCCACGCGGCGGCGGCACTGCGCCGACGCTTCGAACACTGGCGATGCGCCGTCGACTGCGTCACGGACGCGTACACGTAGGGGCTGTCCCGTAGCTGCCGGCGGACGGGGGCCTGACAGGCGCGAGTCCCCGCGTGTAGCGTCGCCCCATGACCGACGAGATCACGGCCAGGGCAGGTAGAGAGTTCTACACGTTCGACGGCCGGATCCTGGAGATCTTCGGCAACTATCCGACGCGGTTCCACATCCGGAACATGGACCTGCGGGTCACGGGCCCCGACCGGAAGGGGAGGCGGACCGTCGAGGTCATCGCCGGCCCGCCCGAAACCCCGGCGACGCGCCACACTTGGCACCACTCGGCCGAGGAATGGCAGCGGGCGCAGGGCCTGGAAGCCCTGCTGGAAGCGGTACGGGCGGGTATCGCGACGGCCCGCGACCACGGAGCCTGAGCGTTCCCCGCAGATCCCCGACGACGGCACGTCGCCGCATCGCCGCATCGCCGCATCGCCCGAGCGAACGTCCCCTGCACGCCGGTAGCCACACCTTGGACGGAGGAAAGGGACAGCCCCGCCACTACGGCACGTTCCACCCGAGCACGACCGGCAGGCCATGCTCGTAACCCAGCGTGTTGATCGTCCCCGGATGCGGATGCCCGAACTGCCGCGCGGCCGACGCGTCGAGCCCGAGCCAGCGCGCGGCGAGGATGCGTGACAGGTGGCCGTGGGCGACGACGGCCACGTCGCCCTTGTCCAGCAGCGGCCGGACCCGGCCGAGGAAGGCGTCGACCCGCGCCGTCACGTGCCCGAGGTCCTCGCCGGCATCGACGCCGTCGCGCCACAGCTCCCAGCCGGGCCTGAGCTCCTGAATCTGCTCGGCGGTCAGCCCCTCGTAGCGGCCGTAGTCCCACTCGATCAGGTCGACGTCGGGCTCCGCGCCGCTCAGCCCCGCCAGTTGGGCGGTCCGCACGGCACGAGTCAGCGGGCTGCTGTAGACGGCGGCGAACTCCCGTCCAGCCAGCCGAGGCGCCAGCGCACGCGCCGCGCCCTCCCCTGCCTCGGTCAGCTGCAGGTCGGTACGCCCGGCATGCTGACCGGTCCGGCTCCATACGGTCTCGCCGTGCCTGACCACCACCAGCTCACCCATGGCGAAGGACCCTACCCCACACCGAACACAGGGCGAACGTAGCCTGATACGACACCGCCAAAACCGCGATGCAGGAGGATGCAGAGGTGGATCGAAAGGTACAACGGGCTGCGGGGACACAGTCCTTCACGGATCTGCTCCGGCATCCGAGTCGCCTCATCGAACAGTTCACGGGAGATGCTCGGCATCGGGCCGATGCGGACGTCGCAGCGTGGAACACCGGAGAGGCTCGCGAGGTCTCCGCGTTCGTTGGCAACCGCTCTCATCAGGTGTCGAGCGGGAGTTCCAACAGCTCCTCCGGAGGTTGGAAGCCGGAGCGCTGATAGAGCGGGGTGCTGCGCTCTGAGGGCCAGACGATCAGGCCTTCCAGGCCGGCGCTGCGGGCATGCTGCTTCAGGGCCTCCAGGAGTGCCGCACCGGCTCCCTTGTTCCGTTGGGACGGCAGGACGAAGAAGTTCGTGACATAGCCAAACGGGTTGTTGTCCGCGTACGGCTCCGGCATCCGCTCCACCAGGCAGAGGAAGACGTGACCGCAGATCTCGCCGTCGGTCTCCGCGACCCAGGCCGACCAGCGGCCATCGCCGAGCCGGTCGCGGATCCAACGCTCGGCCTCTTCCACGGGCCGGGCAGGGGTGGGCGGTTGCCCGTCGTCGTCCTCCTGCTTGAACGTCCACCGCAGTTCGGCCAGGACCCGGGCGTCGGAGGGCCGGGCCGGACGCACGATCGCATCGGTGGTCATGGCGGCGAGTTTCGCCCTTGCCGCACGGCGAGGCAAACCGATTTGCGGCGAGGTCGGCCCGCACCCGGGCAGAGTGCCTGACGGGGAACACCAGCGGCTGAGACCATCAACGGCGTGATCACGTGGATGTACCGCACCCCGTTCTGGGTGGTGACAGTGGTGTGCGCCATAGCGGCCGGCCTGCTCCTCGTCGGCACCGTCGCGCACGTCACCGACCTGCTGCGCCATGGCCTTCAGCCGTACGACTGGGCTCCGAGGTGGCTCAACCTCTACTGGTCCTCGCTGGCACTCCTCGACCCGCTCGCAGCTGCGCTTCTGATCAGCGGCAAGCGTCGAGGGACGGACCTCGCCTGCTTCATCGTGACGACCGATCTCGCCGCCAACTGGTACGCCACCTACGGCATCCAGCACAGCAGCCTCGCCGCTCAGCCCGGCCTGCAACGACTGGTCGTGTTCACCGCCCTCGTCCTGGGCACGGCACCGTTCGTCCGACGGCTCCTCTAGCGCCGCATCAGGCAACGTTCGCCCTCGATCCGCAGCAGTCGTCGCCCCTCGTCGTCGTCGATCTCACGAACCCGCACACGTTCAGCCACGTGATCATTCTGGCTGCCCGCTTCCAGACCGTGGCGGGCCGCAGACCTGACTGCTGACGGATCAGAGGGAAAGGCAAAATGGAATCATGGATGCTGGACTCGCCGCGCTGCTCGGCGCCGCAGTAGGTTCTTTCGCCACCATCGGCGCGGCGATGGTGAACGGGCGTGCTACCGCACGCTCGCAGTCCGGCCAGTGGCGTAGGCAGCACCGCAGGGACGCCTACGCGAACTACCTCGGCGCTCTTCACGACCGAGACATCGCCATGGACGCGGTGTTGGGCGCACTCCAGCCAGAGACTCCTGACCTGCGGGATGTGGACGAGAAGGTCCACCGTTTCGTCGCACTGGCTCGGGACGTCCATCGTGCCGTTGAAGTTGTCAGCCTTGAAGGTCCGCCTTCGACAGTGGAAGCAGCCGACCGTGTGGCTCACGCATCCCGCGACCTCTCCAACGTGATGCGGCGGATGGTGAAGAACGCCCATTCAGGAGACTCCTCCCAGAAGGTGGTGGACACCGCTCTCGCCGCCGAGCGACAGCACACCCTCTACCAGGCCGTGAAGGGCTTCCGCACGGCAGCCGGTGATGTTCTTGGCAATGCGAACTGACCACTCCGCCATTGCACCATCAGGGCGACACACCTCATCACGGTGTGATTCGGCATAGTCCGGTCACCAGGTCGATGCCGCCCAAACACGGCAACCGGACGATGCGTCACGTCGGGGCGAACGCTGCCTGATGCGGCACTAGATCGTGATCGCCTTTCCCCACCGCTGCGGTTCACGGGGCGCGGAAATCCGTGGACGGGCCCGGGGAAGATCACGTACGGTGTGGCTTCACGCCCTGAGACGGATGGAAGGAGGCGAGTGCCGTGCAGTTCACCACATTCCAGCGCTCCCTTTTCCACCATCCCGGCGTGGTTCGTCAATTCTGACCGGGAGCGCTCCAAGCAGCCTGTTTCCCGGAGGAATCCATGACCGATCCGGTCATCCGCTCGCTCTCCGCGAGCGACGCTCATCTCTTCGACACACTCCCCGACCCCCTGGGCGCCCGTGAGAAGCATCGGCGTACGCGGTTCCGCCCCGACTGGAAGCGCGTCGCCCTGCGCGACGGCGAGGTCGTCGCACGCGGTGCCTGGTGGGGCGGGCCCGACGACTCGGAGCCCGTCAACATCAACTGGTTCGACGTGGCCGAGGGCCAGGAGGAGGCCGGGGCTGAACTCCTGCGCTCCGCTCCCTGGCAGGTCGAACTCGAGATCAACCTGCCCGGTGGCTGGCGGGAGAAGACCGACCTGCGCGCCGCCGCCGAGGCGCGCTTCGCCGCCGCACGAGCCGCGGGGTACGAACTCCTGGTGGAACGCTTCCTGTACCGCTGGACTCCGGAGCGGGGTCTGCCCGAGCGGCCCGGACGCCTGCGCTTCGGCGCCGAACCCGACGACGCCGTGTTCCTCGACGCGTTGCGCCGCATCCACTCCGTCACCCTGGACGCCCACGCGCTCAGGGCCATCGAGGAGGGCGGCCTCGACCAGGCCGCGCAAGAGGAGCTCGACTTCTTCCACTGGTGCCCGTCCCCACGGGAGTGGTGGCAGGTCGCCCACACGCCGGAGGGCGACCTCGCCGGCATCCACATCCCGGCGCACAACCCCTCCGGACCGACCATCGGCTTCATCGGAGTCGTCCCGGAACAGCGCGGTCGCGGCTACGCCTACGACCTCCTCGCGGAGTGCACCCACTTCCTCGTCGAGCAGGGCGCGGAGTTCGTCAGCGCGGCGACGGACCGGGGCAATTTCCCCATGGCCGCGAACTTCGCCAAGGCCGGCTTCCCCGTCACCAGTGAACGCATCAACTTCCACCCGGCGGGCCGAGCCTCCTAGCGAGGAACAGCACGCGGTGAGCGGTCCGGTCCGAGGGCAGGTCCGGACCGCTTGTCGTGCCCGGTGTCGGTCCACTGCTTCTTCAGCCCGTGTGCTTGCGCTGCCGGGGCAGGGTTTACGGAGCGAGTGATAGCTCCCTTGGGTGAGGGGGGATCGTTTCCTCCACAGCCATTCGGGTGACGGCCGTCCTGGCGGCGTATCCGGGCGGACACACTGGCTGCCCGCGAAGACGTCACCTGAAGGAGCACTCCATGAAGACCCTCCGCAAGGCGCTGGCCGTCGCCGTTGCCGCCGCGGCCCTGAGCACGGTGTTCGCGACGCCCGCTCAGGCAGGGCGAGGGAGTTTCGCCTACAGCGTGGAAGGCTGGTTCGGGGGATTCGAGTTCACCGATCCCGAGGACGGGCGCTGCTACAACACGATGGCCGAAGCACACGGGCCGGCCAACCACACCGACCGCCGCGCCGTTCTGTTCCGGGGTACGGACTGCCACGACGGTGCGATCGTGACCTTCCTCGAGTCGGGTCAGAACGCGCCCGATCACTTCGGTTCGGTGAAGTTCCTGATCAGGTGAGACGGCGCGAGGTGCGGTCACCTGCGGTCCGGCGTCCACGGTCGGCGTCGTTGTCAGTGTGCTCGTGCATGATCGGCTCGTCAGTTCTTCTACGGAGGCGGGGAAGTGCCATGCCGATCACCAACCAGCAGGTAGCAGGGCACGCGCTTCTGCGGCCGCTCTACGCGGACTCGTACTTCCCCGATCACGTCGTCGACCGGGGCAGGGCGATCCTGTTGCGGCTGTGCGAGCGGATCGAGGCGGAGCGGCCCTCGGAGCTGGCGGCGCTGTACGTGCTCACCCGTGCCGCGACGGAGGAGTTCAACCTTCTGGAGGCGGAGTTCGAGGCGGCGGGGAGTGAGATCGAGACCGTCGCGCGTGAGGCGATCGCCGAGGACTTCTGGGCCGTCGCGTCGGCGTACGGGTTCGCGGACGCGGACGTCGAGGAGCTGATCGGCGGCCGGGACTGGTGAGCGGGGCCTGAAGGGTCAGGGCCGCCTCAGCGATCCGTGCGGCGCCGAACGAGTGGACTCGGCGGGACGCTCCTCGGAGGGCGGCCTCCGCCCGGGGTTCGGATGGTGATGTGGCTGCCTGCTCCCCCGACCTGGAAGAGGCGCCTCCGAGATGCGACGCACCCCCACCCGACGTCTGTTCGCCGCAGCGCTGCTCGTGGCGTCCGTGCTGGCCCCGATGGCCGTGGCCCCGGCCCCGGTCGCCCACGCCGCGGGCATCGACCGGCACGACAAGGACGACTGCCCGCCGGGCGGACTCGGCCCCGAGGTGAACGCCCGGCTGGACAAGGCCATCGAGGACGTACGCAAGAAGGCCGGCATCCCCGGGGTCGTCGTCGGCGTGTGGATGCCGGGCAAGGGGAGCTACGTCCGCGCGACCGGCGTCGCCGACACCGTGACCCGCGAGCCGATGTCCGCCGGCTCGTACATCCGGATCGGCAGCGAGACCAAGACCTTCACCGTGACCGCGCTGCTCCAGCTCGTCGACGACGGCCGGGTCGGTCTCGACGACCCGATCTCGAAGTACGTCCCCCACGTGCGCAACGGGCACCGGATCACGCTCCGTCACCTCGCGGAGATGCGCAGCGGCCTGTTCCCGTACACGTCCGACGCGGACTTCGTCCACGACCTGCTGAGCGACCCTCAGCGCCCCTTCACCCCGGAGGAGCTGCTCCCGTACGGCATGAAGCACAAGAACACCTTCAAGCCGGGCACGCAGTTCCAGTACTCCAACACCAACCTCGTCCTGCTCGGCCTGGTCGTCGAGAAGGTGACCGGTCAGCGGCTCCAGGACGTCATCCGCAACCGGGTGCTCCGCCCGTCCGGCCTGTTCCACACGCTGTTCCCGGAGGGGGCCGAGTTCCCCGAGCCGCACTCGCACGGCTACACCGACCAGACGCTGAGCGGCAAGGTCGAGGACGCCACGGACTGGAACCCGAGCTGGGGCTGGGCGGCCGGGGCGATGATCTCGAACCTGCACGACCTGCGCCACTGGGCCGAGGTCGTCGCCACCGGGAAGCTGCTCAGCCCGGAGACCCAGGCACAGCGTCTCAAGACGCTGCCGACGGGCTTCCCCAGCACCACGTACGGCCTCGGCATCTTCGAGACCGAGGGCTGGATCGGGCACAACGGCTCCCTGCCGGGGTACGAGACGGTGACCGTCTACCTGCCCTCGCAGAAGGCCACCCTGGTCCTCATGCTCAACACGGACATCCGCCGCGTCGCCGATCAGGAGCCGTCCACGCTGCTCGCCCAGGCGGTCACCCGGATCATCACCCCGGACAACGTCTACGACGGCGGCAACGTCACCCCGCGCCGGTCCTGAGCGAGCTCGACCGAGAGTTGTGCGCCCAGTTCCTCGAAGCCCAGTGCGGCGGCGACCCGCCGCGAGGCCGGGGGACGGGCGCGCCACTGGGGCAGCAGTCCGGCGGCGAGCGCGTGGGCGACCGCCGCCGATGCCACGGTCCGCGCGCATCCGCGTCCCCGCGCGGCCGGCGCGGTCAGCACGCTGAGGTGGGCGGTCCGCCGGGGCCATGACCGGTAGCCGGCGGCGGCCACCGCATCGCCGGGATCGCCGGGATCGCCGTGTTCGCGGAGTACGAACGCCGGGGACGTGATCTCGTCCAGGGCGGCTTCCGCCGCGTCCTCGGGGCCCGCCGTCCGCTCCAGGGCGCGCACGGCCGGGTGGTGGCCATCGGCTCGCTCCACCTGCGAGGACGCCTCTGCCGGGCGGAAGTTCTCCGGAGAGACGTACGCCAGTGCGGCCGGGCCCAGCAGGGCCGTCACGGGCAGGGCGTCGCGGACCGCTGCGGCGTCCGCCAGGGCCTCCACCGGCAGCCCCCGCAGCGCCTGCCGTACCGTCTCCGCGGTGTGCTCGTCCGGAGCGGTCACGAGCGCCGATCCGCCGAGGGTCACGATTCCGACCCAGCCCGCGGGACACAGGTCCGACTCCGGGGACACGACCACGTTCACCGCACCCGCCGCCGGCGGGAACGACGCGGGCACGCCCGCCAGGTCCTCCCACAGCCGCCGGGCGGCGGCGAGCAGCGGTGCGACAGGGGGCTCGGGGCGGATCGTCACGCGCGTTCTTCGGGTGCGGGCGTGCCCTGGTGGTAGTACATCCGCAGGGGGGTGTCGCCCGGCGCTCCGGGGGTGCGCCGCCACACCGAACTGCGGCGGACTCGACGGCCGTCGTGCACACACTCGTACGTGAGGTGGACGATTCCCGGGGCGAGTACCGCGCCCGTGAAGGCACCGGGTTCGTGGCGCGGGCCGCTCTCGCTGCTGCCGGTCAGTTCGGGGAGCGCGGCGAGCATCTCCTCGTACGTCCAGCGGCGGCCGGAGGCACCGACCTCGACGAACTCGGGGTCGAGGAGTTCGGTGGCGAGGGCGCGGGAGCCGCGGACGGTCGGGTCCAGCAGACGCAGTTCGCCCTCGATGGCCTCGGTGATCTCGGGATCCTGGGTGGTCATGGGGGCATTATGGCTGGTCGGGTGGGGTCGGGCCCGGGAATTTCCGCCCGGGCCCGACCCGTCCGTGTTCGTGCCCGCGTTCCGTTACTCGAAGGCGGCCGCCGCCTCCTTGAGGGCCGCCGCGACGGCCTCGGGTGCGTCGGGGCCGGGTGCTCCGGGGCGGTAGGTGACGGAGCGGAGCCTGCCGGTGAAGCGGAAGGAGCGGTGGCGTTCGAAGAGGGGCCACGAGACGGGGGACTTGCGGTCGACGCCCACGCTGATGCCCTGGAAGGGTGCCATGCCGACGAGCTGGTGGACGCTGTCGGGCGCGGCCCGGTGCTCGCCGTCGACGAGCACGGTGAACCGCCAGCGCAGGCCCTCCTCGGCGGTGGCGACGAGGACGATCTCGTGGGGGCCGGGGGCGAGCGGGCCCGCGTCGGTCTCGTGGAGGCGGCCGTACTCGTTGTACGCGAAGGCCAGCCGGCCGTTCTCGACGTAGAGGCTGTAGCCGCCGCCCTGGTCGCCGTGGGAGACGAGGACGCCGTCGCCGGTCTCCTCGACCGCCACGGTGATGTCGAAGGAGCGCAGGGAGACGAGCCTGGAGGAGCGGTAGCGCTCCAGCTCCGGGGTGCCGGGCAGCAGGGTGACGGAGCGGCTGAGGCGCTGTTCCGCGGGGTTGCGGCGGGCGAGGGCGCCGCTGTGGTCGGGCAGCGGGAAGACGCCGTTGCGCCAGGCGGCCTCCTCCCAGGCCGCTGACAACTCCTTGACCAGCTCGGGCTGTTCGGCCGCCAGGTCGTGGATCTCGGTGGGGTCGGTGCGGATGTCGTACAGGGCCCATTCGGAGTCGTCGTAGGGCGTGCCGGGCCGGTGGAGGGTGACGAGTTTGCGGCCGTCGCGGTAGTGGCTGCGGTTGCCGGTCATCTCGCAGTACTGCTCGGGGTGGGTCGACGCATGGGCGGGGTCGGCGAGGACGGGGGTGAAGCTGATGCCGTCGGGCTCCTGGAGCGGGATGCCGCGGCGGCTCTCGGGACGGGCGAGACCGGCGAGTTCGAGGAGGGTGGGGGCGATGTCGGTGACGTACTGGTACTGGGAGCGCAGCCCGGTCGCGAGCCTGCCGTCGCGTACCCCTTCGGGCCAGGAGAGGACGAAGGGGACGCGGACGCCGCCCGCGTAGGTGTGGCCCTTGTAGAGGCGGAAGGGGGTGTTGGAGGCCATGCCCCAGCCGCGGGGGTAGTGGACGAGGCTGCGGGGGCCACCGATGAGTTCGGGGTCGCGGTCGACGTCGGGGTCCCAGTCTCCGGGGAGGCGGGGGTGGTGGACGAAGCGGCTGAAGTAGGAGCGGGTGCCTTCCGCGCCGCCTTCGCCGGTGCCGCCGTTGTCGGAAGTGAAGACGATGACGGTGTTGTCGAGTTCGCCGAGGGCGGCGAGGGTGTCGGTGAGCCGGCCGAGGTTCTGGTCGATGTTGTCGACGAGCGCCGCGTACACCTCCATGTAGCGAGCGTAGAGCCGCTGCTGATCGACCGTCAGGGACTCCCAGGCGGGGACGTCGAGTCCGGCCTCGCTGTTGCGGTCGGGGAGTTCGGTGCCGGGCGGGAAGAGGCCGGCGGCGATCTGGGCGGCGAAGCGGCGCTCGCGCAGGGTGTCCCAGCCCTCGTCGTAGCGGCCTCGGTGGCGGGCGATGTCCTCGGCCTTGGCCTGGAGGGGGCCGTGGACGGCATTGTGGGCGAGGTAGAGGAAGAAGGGCTTGTCGGGGTCGTGGGCGCGCAGGGACTTCACCATGGAGATCGCCTGGTCGGTGATGTCGTCGGTGTAGTAGTAGTCGTCGGGGAACTCGTCGATGTCGAGGGGGCTGTTGTCCCGGACGAGCTGGTGCGGGTGGAAGAGGCTGGTGAGGCCCTCCAGGACGCCGTAGTACTGGTCGAAGCCCTTCTGCAGCGGCCAGTTGGCGCGGCCGTCGGCCGCGTTGGAGGCGGAGTCGCGGACGAGGTGCCATTTGCCGACGGCGTAGGTGGCGTAGCCGGTGTCGTGGAGGAGTTCGGCGAGGGTGGGGATGTCGTCGGCGACCTCCATGCCGTAGCCGGGGAATCCCGGGTCGGAGTTGGCGACCATGGCGTACCCGACGCGGTGCGGGTTGAGGCCGGTGAGCAGGGCGGCGCGGGCCGGCGAGCACAGCGGCATGGTGTGGTAGTTGGTGAGCCGCACGCCGTCGTCGGCGAGGCCGTCCAGGACCGGTGTGGGGATCTCGGATCCGAAGGGTCCGATGTCGCTGAAGCCCATGTCGTCGACGAGGACGACGACGATGTTGGGGGCCTTGGCCGGCGGGGTCGTACGGCCGGGCCAGGCGGGCTCGGACTCGGCGAAGGTGCGGCCGACGCGGCCCGGGAAGCCTTCGTAGGGGTCGCGGCGGGGTGCGGTGCTCATACGGGGACGGGTCCTTCCGGATTCGGGGGAAGTGAGCGGGCGGTGCGGAATCCGCCGTGGCCGGTCGAGGAGTCCGGGGTGTTGTGGGAGCGGGCGGCGACCCGGTAGCGGTTGCAGTAGGAGGTGTGGCAGAGGTAGGAGCCGCCTCGGATGACGCGCTCGGCGGGGCGGGCGGCATCGGATGGGGGGTCGAAGGCGTCCTGGCACCACTCCCAGACGTTGCCTGAGGTGTTGTACAGGCCGTGGCCGTTGGGTGCGTACGCCGTGACGGGCACGGTGCCGATGTGTCCGCCGGGCCGGTCGGAGCGGTACGGGAAGTCGCCGGTCCAGGTGTTGCACCGCTCCTCGCCGCCGGGGGTGAAGTCGTCGCCCCACGGGTAGCGGGCGCCGTCGAGGCCGCCGCGGGCCGCGTACTCCCACTCGGCCTCGGTGGGCAGCCGGACGTCCGCCCAGGCGCAGTAGGCGAGGGCGTCGTCGTGCGAGACGTGGACGACGGGATGGTCGGCGCGGTCCTGGATGCCGGAGCCGGGGCCCTCGGGGCTGTGCCAGGCGGCGCCTTCGACCCCCAGCCACCAAGGGGCCTGCTCCACCCGGCCGAGGACGTGGCGTGCGGCGGCGGGGTGGAGCAGGAGGTGGAAGACGAAGGAGGAGCCGAAGCGTTCGGCGTCGGTGCGGTACCCGGTGGCCCGGACGAACTCCGCGTACTGGGCGTTGGTGACGGCAGTGGCGTCGATCGCGAAGGCGGCGACGGTGACCTCCCGCACGGGTCCCTCGCGGTCGGCCGGGTAGCCCTCGCCGAAGGCGTCGCCCATGCGGAAGGTCCCGCCCGGCAGCTCCACCATGGGGCGGGGCGGCGGGGCGGTCCGTACGGTCGGCAGGGGAAGGAGATCCACGGTCCCGGCGGCGCCGGCCGCTGCCGTACAGCCGCGTCCGGGGGTGCAGCAGGCGCTCACTCGGCCACCACCCCGGCGGGTACGGGAACGGGGACGGGTACGCGGGCGGGAACGGCTGCCGGTACGGGTTCGGGCGCGGCGGCGAGGAGCGCGCGGGTGTACGGGTCGCGGGGGCGCTCGCACACCTCGTCGGCGCCGCCGGTCTCGACGATCCGGCCCTCGTGCATGACGGCGATGCGGTGGCTGACCTGGCGGACGACGGCCAGGTCGTGGGCGATGAAGACGAGGGCGAGGCCGAGGTCGCGCTGGAGGTCGGTGAGGAGGCCGACGATCTGGGCCTGGACGGAGACGTCGAGCGCCGAGACGGGTTCGTCGCAGATGAGGACGGCGGGCTCGGGGGCGAGGGCCCGGGCGATGCCGACGCGCTGGCGCTGGCCGCCGGAGAAGGAGCGCGGGTGGCGGTCGGCGGCGGCCGGGTCGAGGCCGACGAGCCGCAGGAGTTCCGCGACGCGCTCGGCGCGCTCCCCCGGGGCGACGGTCCCGAAGGCGCGCAGCGGTTCGGCGACGATCTCCCCGACGGTCATGCGGGGGTTGAGCGAGGCGTACGGGTCCTGGAAGACCATCTGGACGCGGCGGCGTACGGCGTGCAGTTCGGCCCGGCGGGGGCGCGTGACGTCCCGGCCGTCGAGGACGATCCGGCCGCCGTCGGCGGGGTGGGCGTGGGCGAGGACCCGCGCGAGGGTGGACTTGCCGGAGCCGGATTCGCCGACGATGCCGAGGGTCTCGCCCGCGGCGAGGGTGAGCGAGACGCCGTCGAGCGCGGTGAAGGAGCGGCGGCCGCGGTCCTTGTAGGTCTTGCGGATCCCCTCGGCGCTGAGGACGACGGCGCCGGGTGCGGGCCGGTCGATCCGGAGGGGCGGCGGGGGCGGCGGCGGCAGGGGTGTGGTGCGTTCGGCGGCGGGCAGGCAGGCGGCGCGGACGGTGCCGGTACCTGTGTCGGTACGTATGTCGGTACGTATGTCGGTACCCGCGTCGGTCCCTGTGCCGGTGGCCGGGCCCGTGCCCGTCGCGATGCCCGTCCCGGTGCCCGCTCCGTTCACGGCGGTGAGCGGCGGGACGGTCGTGTGGCAGCGGTCCTCGACGAGGGAGCAGCGGGCGGCGAAGGCGCAGCCGGCGAGCGGCAGGGAGAGGTCGGGCGGGGTGCCGGGGATGCCGGTGAGCCGGGTGCCCGAGGGGGCGGAGAGCCGGGGCACGGCGGCGAGGAGGCCGGCGGTGTAGGGGTGGCGGGGGTGGGACAGGACCTCGGCGGTGGGGCCGTCCTCGACGACGGTGCCGCCGTACATGACGAGGACCCGGTCGCAGGCGCGGGCGACGACGCCCATGTTGTGGGTGATGAGGACGAGCGCGGTGCCGGAGGTGCGGGTGAGGTCGCCGAGGAGGGTGAGGATCTGGTCCTGGACGGTGGCGTCGAGGGCGGTGGTGGGTTCGTCGGCGAGGAGGATGTCGGGTTCGCCGGCGAGGGCCATGGCGATGAGGACGCGTTGGCGCTGGCCGCCGGAGAACTGGTGCGGATGGTCGTCGAGGCGGCGTTCGGCGTCGGGGATGCCGACGAGCCGGAGGAGTTCGACGGCGCGGGCGCGCCGGGCGGCCTTGTCGCGGCGGCCTCCGCGCTTGGTGTGTCCGTCGTGGGCGCGCAGCACCTCGTCCAGGTGGCGGCCGACGGTGAGGACGGGGTTGAGGGCCGTCATCGGGTCCTGGAAGACCATGCCGATACGGGCTCCGCGCACGGCCCGCAGGGCGGGCTCGTCGGCGGTGGCGAGGTCCTGCCCGTCGAGGCGGACGGAGCCGCCGCTGATCCGGCCGGTGCCGGGGAGCATCCGGAGGAGGGCGAGGGCGGTGGTGGACTTGCCGGAGCCCGACTCGCCCACGACGGCGAGCGTCTCGCCGCGGCGGAGCGTGAAGGACACGTCCCGGACGGCGTGCAGCGCCCCGCCGTCCGGGGTCGCGAACTCCACGTCCAGGCCCTGGACTTCGAGGAGCGGCGGGGTGGTCATCGGCGTATCTCCCGGTTCAGTGCCTCGGCGGTCAGGGAGAGGCCGAGGACGAGCGCGGTCACGGTCACGAGCGGTCCCGCCGCGAAGTGCGGGGCCTGGGCGAGGTAGGGCATGGACTGGCTGAGTACGGCGCCCAGGGTGGGTTCGGGGGGCCGTACCCCCACACCGAGGAAGCTCATGGCGCCCTCGATGAACACGGCGACGGTGAGCGAGACGGCAAGCTGGACGACGAGCGGGTCGGCGGCGTTGGGCAGGATGTGGCGGGTGAGGATCCGGCCGCCGGAGGTGCCGCCGACGCGGGCGGCCGTCACGTACTCCCGGCCGCGCTGGACGAGGATGCCCGTGCGGAGGAGCCGCCCGAAGACGGGGATCTCCGCGAGGGCGATGACGAGGATCACGGGGGTCCGGCCGGGGCCGAGGATCGCGGTGACGGCGAGCGCCAGGATCAGTCCGGGGAAGGCGAGGACCAGGTCGAAGGCGCGCTGGACGACGGTGTCCGCGACCGGGTGGGCGGCCGCCGCGAGGGCGAGGAGGCAGCCGAGGGCGGCGCCGAGCGGGACGGCGACGGCGATGATGCCGAGGTCCGCGCGGATGCCGTGGAGCAGGCGGGAGAGAAGGTCACGGCCGAGGTCGTCGGTGCCGAGGGGGTGGCCGGGGGTGCCGGGTCCGGCGAGCGCGAGGGCGCTCTGGTCGGTGGGGCCGTGGCCGGAGAGGAGCGGGGCGAGGAGCCCGGCGAGGACGACCAGGCCGACGAGGGCGAGGCCGGTCCGGCCGCGGGCGGTGGCGAGGGCGGCCCGGTAGGGGTGAAGGGGCCTGCGGGCTCGGGCCGTTTCGACGGTGGCTGGGGACGGTTTGACAGCGCGGGTTGTCATGGTCACTCCCACCTGATCCGGGGGTCCAGCCAGGCATGGGCGAGGTCGGTCAGGAGCTGGACGAGGACGAAGACGGTGACGAGGAGGAGCAGGAGGTCCTGGACGACGGGGTAGTCGCGGCGGACCAGGGCCTGTTCGGCGAGCTGGCCGAGGCCCGGCCAGGCGAAGATCGCCTCGACGAGGACGGCGCCGCCGAGGAGGTGGCCGGTCTGCATGCCGAGGAGCGTGACGACGGGCGGGAGGGCGTTGGGCAGGGCGTGGCGCCAGAGGAGGCGCCGGGGGGCGATGCCGGCCGCGGTGGCGGTGCGGACGTAGTCCTCGGCGAGGGCGCGCCCGATGCTGTCCTCCAGGTAGCGGCCGAGGACGGCGGCGCTGGGCAGGGCGAGGCAGAGGGCGGGCAGCAGGAGGTACTGGACGCCGAGGTCGGGTGCGGTGAGGAGCGGGACGCGGCCGCCCGGGGGTAGGACGCCGAGGAGGACGGCGAAGAGGAGGACGAGGAGGACGCCGGTGACGAAGGGCGGGACGGCCAGTGCTCCGGTGGTGAGGATCCGTACGGTGCCGCGGAGCCAGCGGTTGTGGGAGGTCGCGCCGACGATGCCGAAGGCGGTGCCGAGGACGACGACGAACAGCAGGGCGCCGAGGGTGAGTTCGACGGTGGCGCCGATGCCGTCGCCGATCAGGTCGGCGGTCTGGCCGCCGATCGCGTAGGAGGGTCCGAGGTCGCCGGTGAGGAGGCCGCCGATCCACCGCGCGTACTGGGCGGGCAGGGGGTCGTCGAGGCCGAGGCGGGCCCGGATGGCGGCCTCGGCCTCGGCGCTCGCGTCGGGTCCCGCGAGGACGGCCGCGGGGTCGCCGGGGACCAGCCGGAGGACGGCGAAGACGAGGAGGGAGGCGAGGAGGAGGACGAGGAGGGCGGAGGGGAGTCTCCGCAGCAGATAGCCGCGCATCTCAGCCCGCCAGGTAGGCGTCGTCGAGGTTGAGGTAGGAGAACTTGTTGAGCGTGACGCCGTGGAGCTTCTTGGCGGAGACCTGGACGGCGCCGCGGATGGCCAGGTCGATGATGAACGCCTCGTCGAGGAGGGTGTCGGTGATCTGCTGCCGGAGGGTGTTGGCGCGGGCGCCGTCGGCGGGGGTGGTCCAGGCCTCGCGGACGACCTTCGTGTAGGCGGCGGAGCGGAACTTGGAGGTGTTCTTGGCCTCGTTGAAGGGGTAGGCGCTGACGGCGAGGGTGGACGGCTGGACCTGGGCGAAGCCGTGGCTCATCGTCCAGAGGCCGGGCATGTTCTGGGAGATGAGGTTCTTCTGGGCGGCGGCGGAGTCGGTGGGCTGGAGGGTGACGTGGACGCCGATCTGCCGGAGGTCGTACTGGACGGCCTCGGCGACCGCGGTCTCGCCGGGCAGGTTGACGTGGAGGAGGGGCAGGTCGAGGCGGGTGTGGCCGGCGGACTTGAGGAGCTCGCGGGCCTTTCCGGGGTTGTGGGTGTAGTGGGTGCGGCCTGCTTCGGTGAAGGCGGGCGAGGACTTGGGCCAGGGGGTGGCGGAGGCGAGTCCGTAGCCGCCGAGGACCTGCTGGAGGATCCGCTCGCGGTCGATGCCCCAGGCGAGGGCCTGCCGGACGGTCTTGTCGTTCAGCGGGGCGACGGTGGTGTTGACGCCGAGGTACACGGCTCCCCCGCCGGTGGCGTACTCGCTGATGGCGAGCTCGGGGGTGGCGGCGACGACGGCGAGGTTCTTGCCGGGGACGCTGAAGGAGAGCTGGGACTGGCCGGTCCTGAGCGAGGAGAGGAGCGCGTCGGCCTGGGGCACGACGCGGAGTTCGACGCCGTCGAGGTAGGGCCGGCCGGGCTGCCAGTACGTCTCGTTGCGGGTGAGGCTGACCCCGGATCCGGGGCTCCACTTGGTCAGCCGGAAGGGTCCCGTACCGATGAGCTTCTTGCCGGTGACGGCGTCCTCGACGCTGTGCCGATCGGTGATGATCATGAACTCGAAGAGGTCGAAGAGGTTGTTCACCGGGTGGGCGAGCTTCAGGACGAGCTCGTTGTCACCGCGCTTCTCGAAACCGGTGACGGCTGCGGCCGTGGCCCTCAACTGGGCTGCTCGGAGAGGGTTCTGAAGGTTCTTCACCGCGAAGATCACGTCGTCGGCGGTGAAGGGGCGGCCGTCGTGGAAGGTGACGCCGGTGCGCAGGGCGAGGGTGATGCTGCGGCCGTCCTTGGCGTACTCCCAGGAGGTGGCGAGTTCCGGCTGCGGCTTCAGCCCGTCGTCGTAGCGGGTGAGGGTGTTGTAGATCAGCCGCTGCTGGAGCGACTGGGCGCTCTGGGCGAAGAGCAGGCTGGGCGTGAAGTCCGCGTTGACGGCGACGCTGAGGGTGCCGCCGCGCCGGGGCTGCGCGCCCGCCTTGCCCGCCTCGCCGGCCTGGCCCGAGGGGGCTTCGGTCTCGGAGACCGCTGAACGGCAGCCCGCGAGACCGAGCCCGAGGAGCAGGGCGCCGCCGCCCGCGGCGCGCAGGGTGGTGCGCCGGGTGGGAGCGGTGGGCGTGGTGGGGTACGACTCGGTCATCGTTGCCTGCCTGTGAAAGAGGTCGGAGGGCGCGGGGTGCGCGCATTCCTTCCGCTGCGGGAGAAATGCGCGCACCGGGCACGCGGGGGACGCGGGATGCGCGGTACGGGACGGGGTGTGACGGTGTACGTACGGCGAGACGGCCGGTCCGGCGGCCGTCAGTGGTTGCCGGTGGTTCCCAGTGATTGCCGGTGGTTCCCAGTGGTTGCCAGGAGTCGTCGCCGGCCGTCGGTGGCCGGGACGACAGGGCGCGAAAGGGGGCCGGAAGGCTGTGGGTCCGGGGGTGTTCGGCGCGGCCGGGGCGGAGTCAACGCACCCGAAGGGACGGAGTCAGCGCACCCGCCGGGGCGATCGGCCGAGCAACCGGAGCAGAGGGGTCAGCCGTGAAGGATCAGATGCGGACGGCACAGACCGCACTGGCCTGTCGACAGAGGTCGACGTGCCTGCGGGAGATGAGGCGCATGTCCGGATTCACGGGAGCAATATGACAGCGGCTCCGCGAGGCGGTCAACCGGTCATGCCCGCATTCTGAGACGACATCACCCTTCCCGGCCCTCGCCGAGCAGCTCGTCGACCGTCCGAAGAGGCCTTCTGAACAGGGGATTCAGCAGAACCGTGCCCGCCGCGACGGGCAGCGTGGCCGGTCCGGCATGTGGACTGACGATGCGTTCGGGGTCGTCGCAGACGTGCGAGAGGTCGATCGCCGCCCCGCGGATCTCCTCCAGATAGTCCGGTTCGAGGACGCTGGCGTGCTCGGTCACGACGACCAGGTCGGGGTTGAGGACGTCGATGAGCAGCGCGATGGCGCGCCCCACCGCCCGCGCCCGCTCGCGCAGCAGGCGATCGGCGCGCCGGTCCCCCGCCGCCGCCGCGTCCACGACGAGGAAGGTGTCGGGCTCGGGGACGATCCCCCTGCGCACGGCGGTGAGACCGAGCGCGGTGTTCGAGGCGGTCGCCTCCAGGCAGCCCGAACGCCCGCACGGGCAGGGGACGGTGGAGTCCGGTACCGGCAGGTGCGCCACGTCGCCGGCCGCCGAACCGGGGCCCTGGTGCACGATCCCGGCGAGACCGACGGCCGCGTCGACGACGTTGCCGATGAAGAGGTGGACGAGGCTGCGCCGGGCGGCGGGACGCCCGAAGAGGATCTCCGACTGGGCGATGGAACGGGCGTGGTTGTCGAGTCGTACGGTGTGCCCGCCGAGGCCCCGGGCGAGCTCCGCGGCCAGCGGGCGGCGACGCCAGCCGAGGGCGTCGTGGCGGACGACGACTCCCGCCGCGGGGTCCACCCAGCCGCCGACGGCGGCGCCGACGCCGAGCAGCGGGCGCCCCTGGGTGTGCTCGTCGAGGAAGCCCCGCAGGGCGCGGGCGACGGCGGCGGGCAGGCCGTCCGACGCGGTGCCGCCGTGCGGGTGGGTACGGCGGGCCAGGACCCGGCCGCGCAGGTCGACCAGGCCGAACGTCGAGCTGGGCACGCCGAGATGGACGCCGCCGACGACCGGCCCGCCCGATGCTCCGATGTGCAGGTCGACGGGGATCTGCGGTCGTCCCACACCGCCGCCTCCGGTCAGTTCCGGCAGCTCGCGCAGGAGACCGAGCCGGGTGAGGTCGGTGGCCTGGCGCGAGACGGCGGCCGGGCTGAGACCGGAGAGCCGGGCGACCGCGCCGCGGGCGACCGGGCCGTGGTCGAGGACGGTCCGCAGCACGGTGGCGGCGTTGGCCTCGCGCCGGCCGTCGCCCGCCATCCGGGAAGCGTGGGAGGGGGTCGTCATGGGTGCCTCTCTGCGTCACTGTTGCGGCGGTGTGAATTCGCGGGGCCGTCGGCGGCGGGGCCGTCGAGGCTCCGCCCGTGCGGGCCGATCCCTCGGAGTGGTGACGCATCGCCGCTGGTCAGCAGGGGTGCTGCGGGCGAACTGGGCTGCGGAGACCGAGGAGGACGGCGCCGGGCAGGCGCCGATTCAACCATCACGGGGCGCTGTTCGGGGCCCGGACGGTCGCTTGACGTCCCGCGACGGCCGCTGTCAGTCTCCGGGACATGTTCGCGACCTCCTCGTGTCCCGCCGGCTCCGGCGCCTGATTCTCGCGACCCCTTCGCGTGACGGGCTGGCCGCCCGTACCCGCACCACTCCGGCGCGCTGCGCCGCCTCCGTACACCGCTCTCGTGCGACGTACTCCCGCACTCCCGTGGTCCCGCACACCGGTAGTCCCGTACTCCGGTGCGCCTCCCCCGGCCGACGGGTTCCTCGTCGTCACGTCATTGCTTCCGCTCCGGAATTAATTCCTGAGCGCGTTCACACACACCTCCGAAAGGACCACCCCACCATGTCGACCACGACCACCACCGTCACCGTTCAGAAGGTCGGCGGCCGCCTCGGCGCCGTCATCTCCGGCGTCCGCCTCGGCGGCGACCTCTCAGCCGAGACCGTGGCCGAGATCCGTGCCGCGCTCCTCGCGCACAAGGTCGTCTTCTTCCGTGGCCAGGACCACCTGGACGAGGAGGCCCACGAGGCCTTCGGCAAGCTCCTCGGCACCCCCGTCGCGCACCCCACCGTCCCCTCCGTCGACGGCCGTTACTCCTTCCCCATCGACTCGGACCACGGCGCCCGGGCCAACCAGTGGCACACGGACGTCACCTTCGTGCCGGCGTACCCGGCCTTCTCGATCCTGCGGGCGGTGACCATTCCGCCGTACGGCGGCAACACCCTCTGGGCCAACACCGCGACCGCGTACGCCAAGCTGCCCGAGCCGCTCCGCGCGCTCGCCGACAGCCTGCGCGCCGTGCACTCCAACGACTACGACTACGCGGCCCTGCGCCCGGGCGTGCTGCCCGAGCAGCTCGCGCGCTTCCGTGAGGTCTTCGCCTCGACGAAGTACCTGACCGAGCACCCGGTCGTGCGGGTCCACCCGGAGACCGGCGAGCGCACGCTCCTCCTCGGCAACTTCGTGCAGCGGATCAACGGCCTCACCGGCGCCGACTCCCGTGCCCTGCTCGCGCTCTTCCAGTCGCACATCGAGCGCCCGGAGAACACGGTGCGCTGGCAGTGGCAGGTCGGCGACGTCGCCATCTGGGACAACCGCGCCACCCAGCACTACGGCGTCGACGACTCCGACGACCACGAGCGCAAGCTGCGCCGGGTGACCATCGACGGCGACGTGCCGGTCGGCGTGGACGGCGCCGCCTCGGTCCTCCTCGCGCCCGAGTCCGTCCCGGACCCGGCGTTCGGCATCGCCTCCGGCGCGTCCACGAAGGAGCCCGTCGCTGTCTGACCGGGGGCGCCCGGAAGGGCCGACGGCGCGGCGTTCCTCCCGTCCTGGGGCGCGCCCCAGGACGGGAGGGATACGTCAGGTCGGGGAGTTCGTCAGGACGGTGGGTGCGTCAGGACGGAAGTCGGGACGGAGGCCGGGACGGGGTGCGTCAGGAACCGGACGACTGGGCGTAGTCGCCGAAGCCGACCCAGTCGAGGGCGACGCAGGCCTCGTCGCCGAGGACCCATGCGTCGTGTCCGGGCTTGACCTCCATGAAGTCGCCGGCGCCGAACTCCACCGACTCCCCGTCGTCCATGACGACCTTCATCTTGCCGCTGACGATGTATCCGACGTGCGACGCCTGACAGCTGTCGGTGCCGGCGATCGGCTTCACGTGCTTGGACCACTGCCAGCCCGGCTCGAACACCGCACGGCCGACCGCTCCGCGATCGCCGTTGATCAGGTCGAGCCTGCCCTTGCCGTCCTCGAAGGGACGGGTCTCGTCCGCTGAATCGAAGCTCTTCTGTACGATCCCGGCCATCACGCTCTCCCGGCGGTGGAAAGGCCTGGCCCCGAGTCCACTTCCAGGCTACGCCGGGCCGGCCGGGCCCACCTTCGTTTGGTGGTTCCGGGCATATTCACGGGGCGAATTCTGTGCGCTTCCCCTAGCGGGTAAACCTACACATAAAGGACAGATAAGCGCACAATGGAGCCGCGGCATGATTGCCACACAAACGGTCAGACGCGCATGACGCCATAAGGAGGCGAGTCGTATGGCCGACGTCTCTCACCGTCCCGGTGATATCGCGGGACACCCCGATGCGTCGGAAATGCGGGATCGTTACGCCCGCATGCTCCAGACCCGAGGTGTCGCGGCGGTCGAGGAACTCGTGGTCCTCGCCGGAATCTACGCGGCGGTCTCCGCGTGGACGGTTCATTTCTCCGCCGCCCAGCCGGAACTCGCCATCAGCAACCTGGTCGTCGGCATCGGCATCGCGGCGCTCGGCCTCTGCATGTCGATGGCCCCCGAGCGGTCGCAGGACCTGAACTTCGTCGTACTGATCCTGGGCGTCTGGCTGATCGTCGCTCCGTGGCTGGTCGGGCAGAACCCCGACACCGGCACGATCCTGAGCAACGTGATCACCGGTGCGTGCGTCTGCCTGTTCTCCCTCACGGCCGGCGGGCTGCTCATGACCAAGAGAAGGACGTGACCTACTGACCTCTCCCGGAACGGCGGCGCCTCCCCTACGCGGAGGCGCCGCCGTTCACCGCGTCCGTCCGGCGACCGCGAGCGGCATAGAGCCGGTACGGAGCGTTTGCCCGTGCCGCCTTGTGCACGGTGGCGCACGACCGGTGTCCGCGGCCGCGCCTAGCCTCGCCGCATCGGCACCAACGAGGGGCGGTACCAGCGGTGAACTGGCACATCCATGACTATCGCGAGAGCGATCTCGCGGCCGTCGTCCATCTGATCGACACCACGGCCGAGCTCGGGCAGGAGTCCGTGTTCTCGCTCGCCGAGTGCATCGGGGCCCTCACCTCCCGGCAGCCGGCCGTGGTCGCCGTCCACCAGGGCGCGCCCATCGGCGCCGCGCTCGCCTGCGTCTCCGGCGAGCGGGCCTGGGTGATGCGGATCGCGATCTCCTCGGCGTGGCGCGGCCGCGGCCTGGCCAGTGCCCTCCTCGTGGAGCTGGAGCGGCGGCTCGTGGCGGCCCGGGTCGGGCGGATCGCGTACGTCCTCCCGGAGGAGGAGCTCCTCGGCGAGGGTCTGCTGAACGCCGGGTACACGCGGCAGCCGGCCGTCGCGTACTTCGAGAAGGTGGAGCCGCTGCACGGGCCCGCCGCCGGACTCCTCGACGACCTCGGCGGACGGCTGCTCCCCGGCGACCTGTGGGCGAAGGTCGCCGGGATGGAGCGGGAGAAGGACCTCATCGAGCGCCGGGTGGTCCTGCCGCTCGCCGAGCCGGAGCGGGCCACCCGGCACGGGGTGCGGCCGCCGCGCGCGGTCTGTCTCTTCGGCCCTCCCGGCACCGGCAAGACCACGTTCGCGCGGGGCATCGCCTCCCGGCTCGGCTGGCCCTTCGTGGAGATCCTGCCGTCCCGGCTCGCCGACGAGGGGAACCTCGCCGCCGCGCTGCGCTCCGCGTTCGCGCGGATCGCCGAACTGGAGCGGGTCCTCGTCTTCATCGACGAGGTCGAGGAGATCGCCCCGGTCCGCTCGGAGCCCGCGCAGCCCGGCGGCATGCACGGCGTCACCAACGAACTCCTGAAGCTGATACCGGGTTTCCGGGAGCGGGACGAGCGCCTCCTCGTCTGTGCCACCAACTCGATCCGCTCCCTCGACCCGGCGTTCCTGCGCCCCGGCCGCTTCGACTACCTCATCCCGATCGGTACGCCGGACAAGGTGGCGCGGGCCGCGATCTGGGCCCGCTACACGGACGGCCGGACGGACGTCGACATCGACGAACTCGTCCTGGCGAGCGATCTGTTCACCCCTGCCGACATCGAACACGCGGCCCGGATCGCCGCTCAGGCCTCCTTCGAGCGGGACCTGGTCGCGGTCGGCGGCCGGGGCGCGGACGACCCTACGCCGGGGGCGAGCACGGCGGACTATCTGGAGGCCATCGGGCAGTGCCGCCCGACGGTCACCCCCGAGATGGTCGAGCAGTTCGCCTCGGACATCACGACGCACGCCCGGACCTGAGGGCGAACTCCTCGTGCGCGGCGTCCAGTTCGGCTCGGTCGGGCGGCTGGGCGCCGGCGCGGGAGACGGTGACTGCCGCCGCGCTGCCGGCCCGGTCGAGCAGCCGCGCGAGCTCCTCGGCGGAGAGCTCGCCGAGCGCCGCCCTGTCCTGCCCGGCGAGGGTGTCGAGGACGGCGGACATGAAGGAGTCGCCCGCGCCGACGGTGTCGACGACGGAGACCGGCGGCGCCCCGGCGGCGACGGCGTGGTGCCGGGTCAGGGCGAACGAGCCGTCCGCGCCCCGGGTGACCAGGACGACGGCCGGTCCGAGGGTGAGCCAGCGGGCCGCGACCGCGAGCGGGTCCTCGCCGGGGTGGAGCCAGGCCAGGTCCTCGTCGCTCGCCTTGACGAGGTCGCTGAGGGCGACGCAGCGCTCGACCCGGGCGACGGCTTCGGCGTGCTCCCCCATCAGCTCCGGGCGGACGTTGGGGTCGTAGCTGACCGTGACCCGGTCGCGGAGCCGCCCGGTCTCGGCGAGCACGGTGTCCGCGCCGGGCGCGGTGACGGCGGCGATCGAGCCGATGTGCACATGGGAGGGAGACGCGTCGGCCTCCGCAGCCGCTCCGGCCTCCAGGGTCCAGGCGATGTCGAAGGTGTACGTGGCCCGGCCCCGCTCGTCGAGGCCGACGACCGCCGAAGGGGTGCGCGCGGGTGTGCCGCCGAGGGCGATCCGGACGCCCGCGCCCGTCAGATGGCCGGCGATCAGCCGGCCGGCGGGGTCGTCGGCGAGCTGGGTGAGCAGGGTGACGTCCCGGCCGAGGCGGGCGAGACCGTAGGCGACGTTGGCGGGGCTGCCGCCCGGGTGGACGCGGTCGGCGGCGCCGGAGCCCGCGGGGGCGCGGACGATGTCGGCGACGCACTCGCCGATCACCAGGAAGGACATGGGTCGGCGCTCCTCGGCGTAGGTGTCCCGGACGCGGGTGCCCTGGTGGACGACCCGGAGATGGTACGTCGCCGCGGGCTCCGGCCGTCATCGGGCCGCTGTCACTATCGTGTGCACGAAGGATGGCGGCGTGACTCGCCGGCGGTGTCGGCGGCGGTGCGGGGGAAGGACTTTCCGGTGGCGACGGTGGAGACGGTCGAGGGGCTCGCGGTCATCGCGTTCGGCGACGGGAAGGAGCTGGAGGCCTGGTTGGAGAAGCACCACGGGGACACCCCGGGTATCTGGCTGCTGCTCGCCAAGAAGGGCAGCGACCTCCCCTCGCCGACGGCGGACGAGATCCTCGACGGCACGCTCGTCTACGGCTGGATCACCGGCAAGCGCATCGCGCGCGACGAGCACACGTACCTCCAGAAGATCACCCCGCGTCGGCCGCGGAGCCTCTGGTCCCAGGTCAACGTCCGCCAGGTCGAGGCGCTCACCGCCGCCGGCCGGATGCGCGAGCCGGGCCTCGCGGAGGTGCGGGCGGCACAGGCGGACGGGCGGTGGGAGTCCGCGTACCCCTCCCAGAAGGACGCGACCGTCCCGGACGACCTGGCGGTCGCGCTCGCGGCGGATCCGCGTGCCGCGGCGGCCTTCGACGCCCTGGGGAAGACGGACCGCTACCTGGTGATCCTGAGCCTCTGGCAGGCGCGTACGGCGAAGACGCGGGCGGCCCGCCTGGAGCGGGCCGTGGCGGCGCTCGCGGCGGGCGGCCGGCCCCGCTGAGCGCGGGCCGGCCGGTCACGGCGCGGCAGGTCAGTCACGGCGCGGCAGGTCGGTCGCGGCAGGTCGGTCGCGGCGCAGCCGGTCAGTCTCGGCGCTGCCGGTACAGGACCTGGTGGGCGTCCCACTCCACGAAGGACTCCGCGTGCTCCATGCCGACGGCCTCCAGGAGGCGGCGCGAGCGGTCGTTGGCCTCCTGGGTGACCGCGACCACGCTCGGCGTGCTCTCCAGGACCCGTGCGACGACCGCGCCGACGGCCTCCCGGGCGTAACCCCTCCCCCAGTACTCGGGCAGGAACTGGTACGACACCTCCGTCTCCCCGTTCCGCGCGCCGGGCTCCACGGTGACGAGCCCCAGCAGGACGTCGTCCTCGGCCCGGATCACGGCGTGGAACCCGGCCGCCCCGACGATCCGCCGCTGCCGGATCCGGACGACGGGCTCCGTGACGGGGCCGCCGAGGTGATGCCGCACCTGGGGGTCGGTCCACAGCCGGGTCACGGCCGCGAGGTCGCCACGGCGCACGCTCCGCAGGAGCAGCCGGTCGGTGGCCGGCGGCGCGGGCGGCGCCGTGGTGGGGGTCGATGTCGGAGTCGGGGAGACGGGCATGGTTCCGATCCTCTCAGCCCGCCCCCGGGAACGACACCGGTGGTCCCGCACGTTACGGTCCTCTGATCGACGACGGTGTGGAGGTGGCGGGGGACGTGGGGACAGTCGTACGGCTGTGGGCGGCCGGGGAATTGCCGTACCGCGACGGGCTGTACCGCCCGGACGACACCGGCACGGAGGTGCACGTGGAGGGCCCCGGGGCGTACCACCCGGACGCCCGGCAACCGATCCCGTTCCGTCTCGGCGATCCGATCGACGTGGACCGGGCCGTCGAGGAGGACGGCACCGCGGAGGTGGACCACTTCTTCGAGAGCGCGCTGCCGGACGGATCGGGACGGATGTGCGGCGGTGGCGCCGGCATGGGCAACACCGGCCACCTCGCCCGTCTGAACGCCGACGGCTCCTTGCGCTGGGTGGCCTTCATGTACTGCTCGAACCCGTTCGTGGGGGTGCGCTACGAAGGAACGGCGGCCGTCTTCACCAACGACTGGGGAAACGAGCTGCGCCTCGACCTCGCCGACCCCTCGCTCGCCTGACCCGACCACCGGAGCCCTCCACCATGCCCATCCGTGTCCTCCAGGGACTCGCCCTCCTCGCCACCGGCCTCCTCACGGGTGCCTTCGGGTACGGCGCGGCCAACCTCGTCCCCACGTTCAACGCCGTACCGCTCGACATGCGGCTCTCCTTCCACGCCGAGCTGATGAAGATGAACGGCATCACGATGCAGGCGGCCATGGCGGTGTCGACGCTGAGTGCCCTGACCCTCGCCGTCCTCACCCGCGGCCGCGCCCGGCTGATGGCGGGCGCGGCGGCTCTGCTGACGCTCGCGTCCTTCCTCATCACCCGCCTCGGCAACGTGCCGATCAACGGTCGCATCAAGGAGTGGGCGCTCACCGCGGCCCCCGCCGACCACGCGGAGATCCTGCGGCGCTGGGAGCTGTTCAACAACCTGCGCACGCTCACGGCGCTCGCCGCGTTCGTCTTGTTGATCGTCCTCTGCCTGTGGCGTCCGGGGGCCGTCCCACCCGCCGCACCCGCTTCGGCCCAGGACCCGGCCGACGCTACGGCCCAGGAGACAGCCAAGCGCTCGGCCTAGTCCGAGCGGCCGACGCGGGTCCGGTCCCCCGGCCGAGGCGGGGTGGGCGCCGGTGACACCAGGATGAGCGTCATGAAGATCGGAATCCTCGGAACAGGCAATGTAGGACGGGCTCTCGCTGCCGGCTGGCTGCGGGCGGGCCACGACGTCGTCCTCGGGTCACGGCGGCCCGGTGACGAAGAGCTCCTCACCGGGCTCAAGGAGCTCCACCGGGCGGGGTTACGGGTCGACGACCCCGCCGGGACCGCCGCGCACGCGGAGGTCCTCGTGAACGCGACCCCGGGCACGGCCTCCGTGGCGCTGCTCGCGTCGATCGGCGCCCCGGCCCTCGCCGGGAAGGTCCTCCTCGACGTCGCGGTCGGCTTCCTGGAGGACGAGTCGCTCTCGCACCCGGTCGTCAGCCTCGGCGAGGAGATCCAGCGGGCGTTCCCGGAGACCCGCGTGGTGAAGACCCTCTGCACGATCGACCGCGAGGTGATGGTCGCACCGGACTCCCTGGCGGGGCCCAGCACGCTCTTCCTCTCCGGGGAGGACGCGGAGGCCAAGCGGGTCGTGGGCGGGCTCGTGACCGACCTCGGCTGGCCCGCCGATTCGCTGCTCGACCTGGGCGGCATCGCCACCGCCCGGGGACAGGAGCATTTCGCGCTGCTCTTCGTCGGGATCGCCCTGTCGACGGGCACCTTCGCGTTCAACATCCGGGTCGTGCCTCCGGCCGCCCACGACGAACAGAGCTGAGGGCGAACGCCGTTCGGCCCCGCTCCCCGCTCCCCGCTCCCCGGTGCCTCAGTCCGCCACGGCAGCCGTCAGGGCGGCCTTGATCGCCGGCCAGTCCGGGGCCGTCGGCTCGTACGTCTCCGTCGCGGTGGCGACGTCCTTGTAGCCGCTGGACGTGACCACGCACACCACCGGGCCGTCGTTCTCGCGTGGCCCGTGGGCCCGCAGACCGGCGAGGCCGGCCGCCGACGAGGTCTCGCACCAGAGCCCCTGGGAGGCCAACTCCACACGGGCTGCGATCATCTGATCGTCCGTCACCGTCCGCGCCGCTCCCCCGGTCGTCCGGACGGCGAGGACGCCGCGGTAGCTGTTGATCTCGCAGTCGATGGCGTAGGCGAGGGTGGGCCCGACGGGGACGCGGGCGGTGGGGCGGCCGGTGCGGAGGGCCTCGGTGAGCGCGCCGGCGGCGGCGGGCTCGGTCGCGTACATCCGGGGGACGGAGTCGGTCACCCCGAGTCGGGCGAGCTCCTGGAACCCCTTGGCGACTCCGAAGAGCAACTCGCCGTATCCGGTGGGGAGGTGGACCGCCGCGGGAGCCCTTCCGAGGTCGAGGGCGATCTCGTACGCGAGGGTCTTGTAGCCCTCGGGGCCGAAGGGGTGCCCGGTGTGGGCGGTGTCCGTGACGCTGCTGACGGCCTGGAAGTCGAGTTCGTCGACGATCCGGCGCATCAGGGGGCGGACCGACGCGTACGGGACGGTCAGGACCGTCGCCCCGTAGGCGCGGAGGTGGGAGGCCACGGCGGGCGGGGCGTGCGGGGAGGTGAAGACGGCGCAGGGCAGTCCGGCGCGGGCCGCGTAGGCGGCGGCCGCAGCGCCGTGGTTGCCGGAGGAGGAGACGACGATCCCGCGCGCGCCCGAGGCGACGGCGGCACTGACGGCGACCCGGTTGAGGCGGTCCTTGTGGCTCCATGTGGGGTTGCGCGACTCGTCCTTGACCCAGACGCCGTCGGAGAGCGCGACCATCGGGGTGTTGCCCTCGCCGAGGCCGGGCGCGGCGAGCGGCGGGAGCAGCGGGGCCCACCGTTCGAGGCCATGGGCGGCCGGGCGCGTGAACAGGTCGGCCGGGACCTGGTCGTACGCGTAGTCGATGTCGAGGGGATACGCGACCTCGTCGGTGGAGGTGACGGGGCAGCCCGCCGTGAGCGGCGGCCACAGCGGGTGGCGCACGGAGGGATCGGCGAGCGAGCGCTGGGCGGTGGCGAGCGAGCGGTGTGCCGTGGCGGGCTGGTTCACACGATGGCCTTTCGGGTGGTGGTGCCGTCGACTCTCCGGTTCGGGTGGCGGTCCGGTTCAGCCCATGCGTCGGCGCAGCGCGGCGAGGGCGCCCGGCCGGCGGCCGGGGACCTTCTCCCGCAGCGCGACCAGGGCGGGGCCGAGGGAGTCGGCCCTGGCACGGTCACCGATCTGCTCCCACTGGTGGTGGGCCCGGTCGACGGCGGCCTCGACGTCGGGGTCGTCCGCCTGTTGCCGCAGGGCGAGTCTGAACTCGGCTGCCGACAGCCACAGTTCGCAGCTGCGGGCCGGTTCGCCGGCGAGGCGGGCGAGGTCGGCCCGCACCTCCGTCCAGTGCACGGCCTCCGCGGACCGGGGTCCGTGACGGCGCAGGGCATCGCTCTCCCAGGCGGCGGCCACCGCGGCCGCCTCGCCGTGCCGGCCGGCCCTCGCCGCTTCGAGGATCGCGGGATGCGGATCCTGGGCGACGGCGGGTGCCGGTGCGGGTGCGCGTGCGGGAGGAGCTTGGTACGGAGGAGGAGCCGGGTGCCCAGCAGGAGCCTGGTGCGGTACGGGAGCCGCGTACGGAGCAGGAGCATGGTTCGTCACGGGGGCCGCGTACGGAGCGGGGGCCGCGTACGGAGCAGGGGCCGGGTTCGAGGCGGGAGCCGGGTTCGGGGCAGGGGCCAGGTTCCCGGGGGCCAGGAGGAGCGCCTCCGGGGCGGGCGTGTGAGCCGCCGCACGGATGGCCGCCTCGGCGTGCATCGCGGGGTGCGGCGGGCGGGCGCCGGCGCGCCAGAGCTCCGCCCAGGCGCGGAGGTAGTCGGGGGTCGTGGGCTCGCCCCGGCGCGGGGCCGGCGTCACCCGTCCGTACAGGTACGGCCCGGGGCCCAGGTGGAGCAGGTCCGGTGCGGCCGCGAGGCGCTGCCAGACCTCGGGGTCCGCCGCGAGGTCGGCGACCACGGTCGTGGTGCCGGGGGGCCGTCCGCCGAGTTCGCCGGCCAGCCAGTGCCAGGGCAGTGCCGTGTAGCGCAGGGTCGCCGTGGTGGTGCGGGCAAGGGCGAGATGGGGCAGGAACTGCCGTTTGTCGAGATGGAGTTGGCCCGCGAGGAAGAGGACGAGGGGGCCGGGGCTCGCCGCCGCCGCGCGCAGGCGGGTGAGGACGGTCTGGGGGTCCAGCGGGTCGGCGAGTTCGACGACGGTGGCGGTGGCCGTGCCGGTGAGGACGGCGGGCGGTACGGCGGCGAGAGCCGGCAGTACGGACGCGGCGTCCATCGCGCGGCCCCGTCCGGCGGGCGCGGCGGCGAGCAGCACCGCCGTACCCACATCGTTCACACCCGCCCCACCCGTACCCGCCGCGCCCGTGACCGTACGCACACCCTCGTCCGCGCCCCCGCCCGGATGTATGTCCGCACCCGGATTCGCGCGTGGCCGCGCGTCGGCCGGCGCGCCCGTACGCGCGCTCGTTCCCCGCATCCGCGTACCTGCCGCGTGCGTGCTCACCGTGCCGTTTCCGTCGTCGATCACCACCCCCGCACCGTAACGCGTCGCGGCCTGTCCGATAATCGTCGGGCCGTTGGCATATGCCGGAAGCACCACCGGATCGAGTGTTGCCAAATCCCTTACGAGCTGTCTCGGGCTGTGCAACAGTCGAGGACGGGCCTCCTTTTCCCACCTGGCCGCGCCGCGCCTGTATCGGAGTACGACATGCCGTCCCATCTGTTCGCGGACCGTCCCGCCCAGCCGCCGGAACCGGATGCGGTGGACGCGCTGATCTCGCAGACCCGTCGCCTGCGCGGCGAGGTGGACGCCGTCCGCCGGGACTCCGTGACGGACGACGACGATCCCCAGCAGCGGTGGCAGCGTGCCCTGTGCGACCTCGCGGTGCACCAACTCGACGACCTGGGCGCCCACTTGGGACAGCTCCGGGTCGGCGTCCCGGAGGGGGCCGCACCCGGGACCGACGCCAAGGCCGACGCCGATCCCGAGGCCGTCCTCGGCACGGCACTCACCGCCGACGCCGCCCCCGGTACCGCCTACGGCGAGGCCCCCCCGGCCCGTACCGGCTCGCTGCTCTCCCGCGTCGGCAGTGCCGAGTGGAACCTCCTCACCGACGAGGTGAGTTGGTCCGAGGAGCTGTTCCAGATCTTCGGCCGCCCCCGCGAGAGCGGCCCGATGTCGCTGGACGAGCTGCCCTCCATGGTCTTCGCCGAGGACCAGTCCGTCCTCCAGGGAATGGTGACGGACTGCCTCATCGACGGAAAGCCGATCGACGGCGAGTTCCGGATCATCCGGACGGACGGCCGTGTACGTACCGTCCACATGACGGGTGAGCCCGTCCTCGACGCCGACGGCTGCACCGCCTCCATGTGGGCCGTTCTCCGCGACGTCAGCGAACTGCGGCGCAGCCAGCGGGCGGTCCGCGAGAGCCGGGACAGCCTGGAGCGCAGCCGTCACATGGAGCGCACCGAGCGACGCGTCGCCGTCGAGCTCCAGGAAGCGGTGCTCCCGCCGTGGCGCGGCTCGCTCCGCTTCGCCCACGACGGCCCCGCCCCGCTCGACGTGGCGGCCCACTACCTGCCGGCCGCCAGCACCGGCCTCATCGGCGGCGACTGGTACGACGCGCTGGCGCTGCCGGGCGGCGACGCCCTCCTCACCGTCGGCGATCTGACGGGCCACGGGGTCGCCGCGACCTCCTCGATGGCCATGCTCCTCGGCGCGCTGCGCGGCATGGCCGTGGCCGGAATCCGCCCCGGCGCCCTGATGGGCCACCTCAACCAGCTCCTGGAGACCTCCGTACAGCCCGCGCTCGGCAGCGCGATGTGCTGCCGGTACGACCCGGTCGCCCAGACACTGACCTGGTCGCAGGCCGGGCACCCCGCCCCGCTGCTCTTCCGCGACGGGACGGGGCTCGCCCTCCGCCGGCCCGAGGGCGTGCTCCTCGGGGCGACGAGCGGCGGGAGGTACGGCGAGACCGAGACCCGCCTGCTCCCCGGTGACCTGCTGGTGCTGCACACGGACGGACTGACCCGTGGCAGCGGCGTTCACGACGACACCGGCACGCGACGGCTGCTCACCCTCGGCCCCCGGCTCACCGAGGCGCGGGACGCCCAGGAATGCGTGCGCGCGGTGATCGAGGAGTTCGGCGAGGAGCCGCGCGAGGACGACGCCTGCGTGATGGTGGTACGCGTCGGCCACTGACGGAGCCAGGAATCGTCGAGCAGCCCGGGATCACTGACCGGTTCCGGGTCGCCGACGTGTCCGGCTTCCGGGTCGCCCCCTTCGCACCCCGCCCCCATGAGAGGACCAGGGCCCCGCGATGTCCTCAGGCGGGGCTCACGCCTCACCCGTTCTCGGCCGGTTGACCGGCGACTTGGGCAGGGCGAGCTCGATCTCCTCGCGCAGGTCCTCGATCTTCGAGTGACCCGCGTACTGCCCGGTGAGCCGGTACATCTCCCGCAGCCGGTGCCACGTCCGGTGGGACGAGGTCTCCCCCATGGAGACGAGAGCGAGCCTGGCGTACCGGTCGGCCTGCTCCGGGTCGTCCGCGATGAAGCACGCCGAGGCCATCGAGATGAAGTCGAAGAGCTTCGAGCGGTTGTGCCCCTGACTGCGCAGCTCCAGGGCGAGCCTGGCGTGCCGCTGCGCGGGGACCGCGGCGGAGGCGTCGTGATCGGCGAGGGTGCGGTAGGCGAGGGCCTGCATGCCGTGCATGTCGGCCTCGTCGAAGTTCTGCATCCAGCTGGGCGGTTCCACGTCCGCCCGGTCGGAGACGAAGAGCTCCTCCGCCTCGCCCAGCGTCCGCTTCATGGCCTGGCCACGCCCCATCGAGGCCTGCGCCCAGGCCTCGATCGTGTGCAGCATGGCCTGCGTCCGCGGCAGCATCTCCTCGCCCCCGCCGGCCTTGGCCAGCTTCATCAGGTCGAGGGCGTCGTCGGGCCTGCCCAGGTGCACCATCTGGCGGGCGGCCCGGGACAGCGCCTCGCCTGCCCGGGGACGGTCGCCGCCCTCGCGGGCCGCGTGGGCGGCGATGACGAAGTACTTCTGCGCGGTGGGTTCAAGACCCACGTCGTGGGACATCCAACCGGCCAGGACGGCCAGGTTGGCGGCGACGCCCCAGAGGCGCCGCTGGAGGTGGTCGGCGTGGCGGTAGGCGAGCATGCCGCCCACCTCGTTGAGCTGGCCCACGACGGCCTTGCGCTGGAGGCCGCCGCCTCGTGAGGCGTCCCACGCGCGGAACACGTTCACCGAGTACTCCAGCGCCTCGATCTCCTCCGACCCGACGGGGGCGGCCTCATAGCGGTCGAACCCGGCGGGGTCGGCGTGGAGGGGATCGGTGGCGCGCTGGGCGGTGGCCTTTCGTGCGGGGTCGGTCTGCAGCCAGTCGTACATGCTGCTGCTGAGTGCGGAGCCGGCGGCGAGCGCGGCACCCGCGCCCACCAGGCCGCGTCGGTTGAGCATGAGGTCCATTCCCGTGAATTCGGTGAGGACCGCAGCCGTACGATCGGGTGGCCAGGGCAGGTTGTCAGGGTTGTCGTCGTTCCTGACGGCCTGCCGCTTTCCGGCGCGCCCGTGTCGTTCGAACCCGAGGTCCTCGATGGTCACGACACGGCCGAGTCGCTCGGTGAACAGTGCTGCCAGCACCCGGGGGACGGGATCGCGCGGGGTCTCGCCCCGGTCGATCCACCGCCGCACCCGCGAGGTATCGGTCGCCAGCTGGGGGTGGCCCATGGCCGCCGCCTGCCGGTTGACGAGTCTCGCGAGTTCGCCCTTGGACCAGCCGGCCAGGCCGAACAGGTCTGCCAGGCGGGTGTTGGTTTGTCCGGTCACGTCTAAGCCCCCAGGTTCTCGGCTGAGTTGACAGTAACCCCCTGTCATAGGGCTGGCGACTATTCGCCAGGGTTCGCCAGGGTGCGCCCGATGTTCCGCCACCCGCGCCCGGGTGTCAGGTAGGAACGCGCCACCCCGCCCCGCCGACCGGCCCTCATTCCCCAGGGTGCGGACCCGGGGGCGGGCGGGGCGACGCACGCAACTCGTCGGACCACGAAGGGATCTGTCACCTCCATGTACACAGCATCGTCCTCCGTGTCCGCCCCGCCCCGGCCGCAGCACCGCATCGTCCCGGCGGGTGCCGGGCCGTACCTCGCCCCCGCGCCCCAGGCCGTACGGCCCCGGCGCTGGACGGGCGGCACCGGCACGCAGCCGGTGAGCGGAAGACTCGACCTGTCCGGCCCGCAGGGGGCGCAGCTCAAGATGGCGATCGCCTCGGTGCACCGCATCTGCCCGGAGTTCAATCCGGTCCAGGTGCTGCGCCGCAGCGGCCGCTCCGTGCTGATCGTCGGGACGACCGGGCGGACGACGGCGGTCGCGAAGTGTTTACTGGACCACTCCCCCGCGTGGGTCGAGCGGTTCCGTCACGAGATAGCTTCCTACCGCTCCTTCGTCCGGCACCGGCCGCCGGTGCGGGCGCCCCGGCTCATCGCCGCGGACCCGGAGAACTGCACACTGGTGATCGAGCGGATGCCCGGACGGGCGGCGGCGCTCTCGCGCCACCCCGTCGAGGCCCCGCCCCGCGCCGACGTGCGGGCGGCGCTCGGTGCGATCGCCCGGCTCAACGCCTGGCGGCCGCCGGCCGGGACCTTCGACGCCCCGCTGGACTACGGGACGCGGATCGCGCGCTACCACGAGCTCGGTCTCTTCACGGACCGGGACCGGGACGACCTGCAGAAGCTGCTGCACGGTCTGGCGCACGCGGGCGGCCGGCAGGGCATGGGCCAGTTCTGTCACGGTGACGCCCTGCTCTCCAACATCCTGCTCTCCCCCGCCGGTCCGGTCCTCGTCGACTGGGAGCACGCGGGCTGGTACCTGCCCGGCTACGACCTGGCGACGCTGTGGGCGGTCCTCGGTGACGCGCCGCTGGCCCGGCGCCAGATCAGTCAGCTCGCCCAGCAGGCGGGCCCGGCCTCCCGGGACGCCTTCCTGGTGAACCTGATGATCGTGCTGACGCGGGAGATCCGTACCTACGAGACGGCGGTGCAGCGCACCATCAAGGAGGCTCCGCCGGCCGGTACCGTCCCGGTGCCCTCCGGTGCGCTCTCCGCCGGTGAGGAACAGCGGCTGCTCCTGAGGCGGCTGCACGACGACTGCGCCATGGCACGGCGGGCCGTGCGCGCGGCGGTCGGAACGCGCTGAAGGGGCGGGTCCGGCCGGCGACACGGGGGTGGCGCGCCGTGCGCCCGGTGCCGACACACCGGGACACGGCGTACCACAAGGCCGGCATCGCGTGCCGGTGAACTCCACGTTCGTACGGGCGCACCACTCGCGCGGCCGGTCGTGCCCTTTGGGGCGTTAGGCCGTTAGGGGTGTCGCGGACGCATTCGGCGTCCCGGCCGGAAGGATCCTCCATGCCCACGAAGCGAGTCACCCGCCGCCTGCTGGTGCTGTCGACCACGGCGGCTGCCTGCACCGGCGCCTTGAGCGTCCCGGCCGTGGCGAGTACGAACGTCCTGGCCCTGGGAAATGCCGCCTACTACACCACGATGATCAACAAAGGCCATGAAGTCACGGCGGTGGGTGAGACCGCTTACAGCAGCGGGCTGGGGAACGGTCTCGTCCAGCTGCCGGTGGACCACACCAGCAACCGCGGTGGGGGTGGCAGCCTGCTCTTCTCGGATCGTGGGCTGAAGACCGAGGTCACAGCGGTGGTCTGGGAGCGATGAGCGGCCGGCGGTGGAGAAGGACCCTGGCCAGGATGTGGATGCCGGCCCTCGCCGGGAGGCGTCTTCGGCAGGACGCTACCCCGGCCGGCCTGACATCGGGGGCCGTGTCGGGGGCGGTGTGCGGCAGCGATCCGGTCAATGGCTACCAGGTGCTGGAGCAGGTGGTACAACTGCCGGTGAGTACGTGGCGGTACCACTGGGACCCTCCGCATGTACGCCACCTGGGGCCCATGGCGCAGGACTGGTGGAAAGCGTTCGGGGTAGGTGAGAACGACAGGACGATCTGCTGCACCGATGCCAACGGGGTGGCCATCGTCGCCATTCAGGCACTGCACCGGGAACTGACCGAGCTACGGGGTGAAGTCGCGGCCCTGCGAGCCCGGAGTTCACCGGCGGACCAGCTCGGCAGGCCCGGAGCGGCCGGCCTCCCGGACCTCCCGGGCGGCGGCCCCATTGGTCCACTCCACTGACGCGTCCCAGGCCCGGGACCCTTCGTCGCGAAACTCCGCCGAACGGCCTCCATTCCCGCCCTGACGTGGGAACTTCCCTCCATGCAGGCGTGATTGACGGATCGTCCGGGAGCCGATACCCCTGTACGGGTTCGGTCCCGCACGCCCCCGCGTCACCCCGCCCCCTGGAGGCTGCCTTGCTGCGTTCCGCGCCCGACAGACGTGTGACTCCCCCGCCACGGCCCGTCCGCCGTGTGCCGAGGGTGGCGGGCGCCGTCGCGTCCGCCGCCCTGCTGCTCCCCCTGCTGTCGTCGGCGCCGGCCGCCGTCGCCGACGTGCCCGAGGCGGGCACGCTCCAAGGGCAGTTCGCGCGGGCCGCCGCGCGCCACGGCGTGCCCGAGAGCGTCCTGCTCGGCGTCTCGTACCTCCAGTCGCGCTGGGACACCCACGGCGGTGCGCCCAGCGTGACCGGCGGCTACGGGCCGATGCACCTGACGGACGCCGTGACGGCGCTCGCCGCGTCCACCCCGCACCACTCCGAGGCCTCGGAGGACGCGCGCGGCGACGACGCCCGCGCGGTCCGGACGGCGTCGGAGGTTCCCGTACCCGCTCCCGTGCCCGCGCCGGAGGCGCTGCCGGGCCGGCTGCGGACCCTGGAGCGGGCGTCCGCGCTCTCCGGGATCCCGGCCGAGGAGCTGCGCGACTCCACTGCCGCGAACATCGAGGGCGGGGCGGCGCTGCTCGCCGCGGCGCAGCGGGAGGCCGGGCTGCCGGCGAGTACCGACCCCGCGGACTGGTTCGGGGCGGTGGCGCGCTACTCGGGCGCCGACGACTCGGCGACGGCGGCGACGTACGCGAACGACGTGTTCGACGTGATCCGGAGCGGGGAGTCCCGGACGACGGACAGCGGCCAGCGGGTGACCCTCGCGGCCGTGCCCGCCGTGGCGCCCGCCACCGAGCAGGTCGACTCGCTCGGGCTGCGGCGGCCCGCCGCCGGTCCGGTGGAGTGCCCGCGCTCGGTGGCCTGCGAGTGGATCCCGGCGCCGTACGAGGAGTTCGGCGACGGCGACTACGGCAACCACGACAAGGCGAACCGGCCCGCCTCGCAGTCGATCGACTACATCGTCATCCACGACACCGAGGCGACCTGGGACGTCACGCTGAAGCTGGTGCAGGACCCGACGTACGTGTCGTGGCAGTACTCGCTGCGCTCCTCCGACGGGCACATCGCGCAGCACCTGCCGCTCAAGGACGTCGGCTGGCACGCGGGGAACTGGTTCGTGAACGCCAAGTCGGTGGGTCTCGAACACGAGGGCTTCCTCACCTCGCCGGACTCCTGGTACACGGAGGCCATGTACCGGACGTCGGCGCGGCTCGTGCGGTACCTCGCGCAGCGGTACGACATCCCGCTGGACCGGCAGCACATCCTGGGGCACGACACCGTGCCGGGGACGGTGACCTCGACGATCCGGGGCATGCACACGGACCCGGGCCCGTACTGGGACTGGGCGCACTACTTCCGGCTGCTCGGCCGCCCGATCACGCCGAGCGCCGGCCCGTCCGCCGGAGTGGTGACGATCCGGCCCGACTACAGCGGCCATCAGCCGGTCTACACGGGCTGTGTGACGGCGGGCGAGGTCTGTGCGCCGCACGGGAGCGGGGCGGTGCGCCTGCACACCGCGCCGAGCGCCGACGCGCCCCTGGTGAAGGACATCGGGCTGCGGCCGGGTGGGCAGGAGTCGACGACCGGGGTCAACGACACCGGGGCGCGCGCCTCGACGGGGCAGAGCTTCGCGGTGGCGGAGCGCCGGGGCGAGTGGACGGCGATCTGGTACCTCGGGCAGCAGGCGTGGTTCCACAACCCGCGGAAGGAGCCGACGGCGGTGAACGCGCGGGGGCTCGTGCTCACGCCCCGCGAGGGGCTCGCGGAGGTGCCGGTCTACGGGCGGGCCTATCCGGAGGCCTCGGCGTACCCGGCGGGGGTTCCGGTCCAGGCGGTGTCGCCGCTGCCGTACAAGCTGCCGGCGGGTCAGAGGTACGTGGTGGGTGACCGCACCCCGGGCGAGTACTACTTCGCTCCGGTGTTCGACAGCAGCGGGCACACCGTCGTCCGGGGCCAGGAGGAGTACTACGAGATCCAGTTCGGCCATCGCGTGGCCTTTGTGAAGGCCTCTGACGTGCGGGTTTCTCAGGCCTGACGGAGGGGTGGCCGAAAGACGGGGGGTGGTGCCGGAGAAGCGCTCCGGCACCACCCCCTCGGCGTTCATACGACTATTCGGGAGATCGCGTGTGCCATCCGGGCGACGGGTAAGGCTGGGCCGGTCACAGCCCCGCTCACCGGAAGGCCCCTCAGCAAATGCCTCAGCCCTTCGTTATGCCGGACTTCTATGTTCCGTATCCGGCGCGGCTCAATCCCCATCTGGAGACCGCCCGCACGCACACCCGTGACTGGGCGCGGGAGATGGGGATGCTGGAGGGCTCCGGCGTCTGGGAGCAGGACGACCTCGACTCCCACGACTACGCGCTGCTCTGCTCGTACACCCACCCCGACTGCGACGCGGAGGCCCTCGACCTCGTCACGGACTGGTACACGTGGGTCTTCTTCTTCGACGACCACTTCCTGGAGATCTTCAAGCGCACCCAGGACCGGACGGGCAGCAAGGCCTATCTGGACCGGCTGCCGATGTTCATGCCGGCGGACCCGGCGACGGGGATGCCCGAGCCGACCAACCCCGTCGAGGCGGGTCTCGCGGACCTCTGGCGGCGGACGATCCCGTCGATGTCCGACGCCTGGCGCGCCCGGTTCGCCGAGGCGACCGAGCACCTGCTCTACGAGTCGCTCTGGGAGCTCGACAACATCAACGAGGGGCGGATCGCCAACCCCGTCGAGTACATCGAGATGCGCCGCAAGGTGGGCGGCGCGCCCTGGTCCGCCGGGCTCGTCGAGTACGCGGCGGGGGCCGAGGTCCCGGACCGGGTGGCGCACTCCCGGCCGCTGCGCGTCCTCAAGGACGCGTTCTCGGACGCCGTGCACCTGCGCAACGACCTGTTCTCTTACCAGCGCGAGGTGGAGGACGAGGGCGAGAACAGCAACGGCGTCCTGGTCCTGGAGAAGTTCCTCGGCTGCACGACGCAGGAGGCGGCGAACGCCGTCAACGACCTGCTGACCTCCCGCCTCCAGCAGTTCGAGAACACGGCCCTCACCGAAGTGCCGGTGCTCGCCGCGGAGAAGGGCCTGAGCCCGGCGGAGTGCGCGGCCGTGGCGGCGTACGCGAAGGGGCTCCAGGACTGGCAGTCCGGCGGCCACGAGTGGCACATGCGCTCCAGCCGGTACATGAACGAGGGCATGGTGGGCGGCCCTTCGCGCTTCGAGGGGGTGCTCGGCACCTCCGCCCTCGACATCCGGACGCTCTTCGGGCGGCCGGCGGCGTCCCGGCTGCGCGCGCTCACGCATGTGCCGCATCAGCACGTGGGGCCGTCTCTGCTCCCGGAGTTCGACCTGCCCTACCCGCTCACGCTCAGCCCGCACCACCAGGAGGCGCTGCGGCTCTCGGTGGACTGGGCCGAGCGCATGGGTCTCCTGAACGACATCTGGGACCGGCCGATGCTGGAGGGCTTCGACTTCGCGCTCTGCTCGGCGGGGCTCGACCCGGACGCCACCCCGGAGGAGCTGGAGCTCAGCGCCGAGTGGCTGACCTGGGGGACGTACGGGGACGACTACTACCCCCTCGTCTTCGGGCGGCCGCGTGACCTGAGCGGCGCCAAGCGGTTCACGGACGGGCTCAGGTCCTTCATGCCGGTGGACGATCCCGCGTCCGGGGCGGCGCGCGCCACGCACCCCCTGGAGGTCTCCCTCGCCGATCTGTGGGCGCGCACGGCGGGCCCGATGGGCCCGGAGGCGCGGGCCCAGCTCCGTGCGGCCCTGGAGGCGATGCTGGACAGCTGGCTCTGGGAGCTGCACAACCAGGCGCAGCACCGCGTGCCCGACCCCGTCGACTACATCGAGATGCGCCGGACCACCTTCGGCTCCGAGCTGACGATGCTGCTGTGCCGGCTGCGGCACACGGAGGCGCTGCCGGCGGAGATCTACCGGACGGGCACGGTGCGCGCCCTGGAGAACTCGGTCGCCGACTACGCGACGCTCGTCAACGACCTGTTCTCGTACCAGAAGGAGATCGAGGTCGAGGGCGAGGTGCACAACGGCGTGCTCGTCCTGCAGAAGTTCTTCGACTGCGACTACCCGACGGGGGTGGCGATGGTCGACGACCTGATGCGCGGGCGGCTGCGGCAGTACGAGCACCTGAAGAAGAACGAAGTTCCTTTGCTGTACGAGGACTTCGGTCTCGACAAGGCGGGCAGGGCGGCCTTCGAGGCGTATCTGCGGGAGCTGGAGGACTGGCTCGCGGGGATCCTCAACTGGCACCGGAGCGTGCGGCGTTACGGCGCCGAGGACGTCCACGCGGGCAGCGGCACCCCGCTGGTGGGGCATGGCCCGACGGGTATCGGCACCTCGGCGGCGCGGGTCGCCTCGCTGATCGGCTCCGCACCGCGCTGAGCAACCGGCGAGGGCCGCCTCCGGGGATTCCCGGGGGCGGCCCTCGCGTGGGAGAAGGGGTGGGCCGTCAGGCGCGACGGCCTCGCAGGTCGTCGATCTCGCGGCGCTCGCGCTTGGTGGGGCGGCCGGCACCCCGGTCGCGCACCGCGGCGACGGCCACGTGCTCGCGGGGCGGCGGGGGCGGGCTGTTGTCCACGTAGGCCTCGACGGCGACGGGCGGACCGACCCGCTTGACGTGCAACTCCTTGACCTCGACGATCCGTTCGCGGCCGCCGTGGAGGAGCCTGACCTCGTCGCCCGGCTTCACGGACTGCGCGGGCTTGGCCCGGTCGCCGTTGACCTTCACGTGCCCGGCCCGGCAGGCCGCGGCGGCCTGGGCCCGGGTCTTGGTGAGCCTGACCGCCCAGATCCAGGCGTCGACGCGCGCGCTCATCGGCCCCGCTCCCCGTCAGCCCTGCTGGAACAGCTCGGCGGGCAGCGGCTTGAGCAGCGCGTACAGGTCGTCGGTGATCGGCCGGTCCCAACTGGCGATCGTCACGAGGACGTTGTCGCTGCGGTCGAACTGGACGCAGGAGATGCGGCTCTCGGAGAGCTTGAGGCGGCGGACAATGAGGAGGTTGTCGCCCTGCATCACCGGGACGTCCTCGGTGTCGAGCACCTCGACCGGCTCGTCGTTCTCCAGGGCCGCGAGGAGCTGGGCGACCTCGAAGGGGATCTGCCCGTCGGCGAGCTCGCGCGCCGGGGAGCCCTCGGGGAGATTACCGATGATCATCGCGGGGCCACGGCCGCCGAACAGGTCGTACCGGAGGAACACGCCCTGGCAGGAGCCGTCGGGGGCGGGCAGCAGACCGGCGCCGAGATTGCCGGGCCAGTCGCCCGGATCCATGGCCAGGACGTCGAAGTCCGGGCCCGCGGGAGTGGCGGCGCTGCGGCGGCGGAGGAAGGACATACGGCCATGGTACGTGCCCCGGCGCGCGATGCCGCGCGCCGGGCGCCCCGCTCCGCTCAGGGCGTCTCACCGGGGCGTCGCGTGTTCCGCAGGGCCTGGTCGAGGCCGGTCCTGTCGGTTCCCAGTTTCCGGTAGACGGCCGAAAGCAGTCGGCTCACGGTCGCCGCGTCGACGCCGAGGTCGAGGGCCGCGTCCCGGTCGCGGACGGTGAGCTCGGCGGCCTGCCGCTCACGGGCGGTGAGCGTGTCGGTGCCGGCCGGATGGAGGGCGCGGGGGCGCAGTCCGGCGGCCGCCAGCTCGGCCCGTGCCTCGTCGACCAGGCCGTCGGCGCCGCAGTCCTGGGCGGCCTCCAGGCCCCGGTAGAGGTGCTCGGCGGCCTCCCCGGCGCGCTCCGTGCGGCGGAGGGCGGTACCGAGGGCGACGAGGGAGCGGGCGAGCTCGTACGCGGCGGGTGACTGGTCGAGCCAGTCGACGGACTCCTCCAGGAGCTTCACGCGCGCGGAGGGCTCGGAGACCTCGGCGAGCACCCGGAGCGCCGAGCCGATCGCGGAGGGTGCGCCGTACTGCCGGGCGCGGGCGACCGCCTCCTGGGCGGTCCGCCGGGCCCTGGCGGGGGCCGTGACGGCCTCGGCGACGGCGAGGTGGAGCTGCCAGGGGCACCAGGCGGGGTTGCGCATTCCGCGCGGGTCGAGGCGGCGGCCGACGGCGGCCAGCTCGGCGGCGGCCTCGTCGATGCGGCCCCGGGCGAGGAGCAGCTCGGCGTGGACGGTCTGGGAGTCGGGGAAGGTGACGGCGGCCGGGAAGGGCTCGCCGAAGTCGTGGTCACGGGCGATGCGGTCGGCCTCCTCGACGCGGCCGCGGGCGAGCAGGACCTCGATGGTGACGCCGACCGCGTACCACTGGGCGGGGGTGCGCGGTCCGACGCGCTCCGCGAGGCGCAGTCCGGCGCGGACGAAGTCCTCGGCCTCGACGAGACGGCCGCGCCGGTAGCGGATGTAGCCGAGCAGGGTGTACGCGAAGGAGAGGTGGGCGCCGCGCCAGCCCTGGCTCTCGAACTCGGCGGTGCCGGCGGCGAACAGCTCCTCGGCGCGGCCGGGGCGGTCGGCGTAGAGAAAGGTGAGGGCGGTGAGGACCGGGACCTCGAAGCCGCGGCTCTCATCGGCCCAGCTGAGGCCGCCTTCGAGGGCGCGCTCGGCGTGGCGTACGGCGACGGCGGAGGGTTCGGCGCGCAGGGTGGCGTCCCAGGCGCGCAGGCCGATGACGTACCGCTCGGTGAGGTCGCGGCCGGTGAGCCGGTCGGCGAGGGCGGTGAGGCGGCGGGAGCGGGCCGGCGACTCGGGTTCGTCGGCGCGGAAGGCGTCCCACATGAACTTCTCGGCCTGCATGCGCAGGCGGCTGCGGGCGTCGGTGGTCTGGCGGGCCTCGCGGCCGAGGAGTTCGGAGGCCTCGACGAGCCGGTCGCTGTGGGCGAGGACCTGGGAGAGGCGGTAGACGATGCCGTGGCGGAGGGCCGGGTCGGCGATGGGCTCCTCCAGGGCGGCGCGGAGGTGGTTGACGGTGGTGGCGGGTTCGGTGAGCAGGGAGGAGCAGCCGAGCTCGAAGAGGACGGCTGCCCGGTCGTCGGCAGCGGGGGGCTCGCGCAGAGCGCGGGCGAGGAAGCGGCGGGCGGCGTCGGGGGCGCCGGCGCGGAGGTTCTCGCGGGCGGCGGCGCGCAGGTGGCCGACGGCCCAGGAGTCGCCCTCGGGGTGGGTCTCCAGGAGGTGGCGGGCGGCGGCGGTGGAGCCGAGGCCGGCGTCGACGACGCACCAGGCGGCCTGTCCGTGGAGGGCGACGCGGGTGGCGGCGGGGATGGAGCGGTAGACGGTGGTGGCGATCAGGGGGTGGACGAACTGGAGGGGCTCGTCGGGCCCTTCGGCCTCGGCGAGGACGCGGGCCTCGCGCAGTCGTCCGGCGCAGTCGGCGACTGCCTCCTCGCCGAGCCCGGCGACGGCCCCGGCGAGCTGCGGGGAGATCTCGGTACCGAGGACGGCGCAGGCCCAGGCGAGGCGGACGGTGGCGGGGCCGAGGCGTTCGAGGCGGGTGACGAGGCCGCTGCCCTTGAGGGCGGCGGCGAGGTCGCGGAGTTCGTGGGCGCCGCCGGCGGTGGGTTCGAGGCCGCGGTCGCGGACCTTGGCGGCGAGTTCGACGGCCTCGAAGGGGTTGCCGGAGGTGACGGTCCAGCACTCGCGGCAGAAGGCGTCGTCGGCGTCGGCGCCGACGCGGTCGCGGACGAGCCGCGCTATGGCGTCCGTGGTGAGCGGGGCGAGGCCGAGGGGCCGCTGCCCCGACCGGTGGCCGGTGAACTCCACTCCCTCGTCGGGGAGTTCGTCGGGCCGGTAGGCGACGACGAGGAGCATGGGCAGCTCCTCGGCGCGCGGAGCGAAAGCGGCGAGCCAGCCGAGGGACTCGGGGTCGGCCCAGTGGGCGTCGTCGAGGACGACGACGAGCGGGGCGCGCCGGACGGCGAGGTGGGTGAGGACCCAGTCGAGTCCGTCGCGCAGGCCCTGCGGGTCGGGCGGGGAGTCGGCGCCGGTGGCGCGCAGCCCGAGGGCGGGGCCGACGATGTCGTACCAGGAGCCGAGGCGCTCGCGGAGTTCGGTGTCGGAGGCGTGGGCCAGTTGGGGCTGGAGGAGCTGCCGCGCGACGTGGAAGGCGACCCGCTGTTCCTGGTCGCCGCCCCGGGCGGAGAGGACGGTGCAGCCGCGGGCGGCGGCGAGGCGCCGGACCTCGGCGAGCAGGGTGGTCTTCCCGAGCCCGGCGGGGGCGGCGTAGGCGAGGATGCCGCCGCGGCGGGTGGCGCGGGGGATGTCGGGGCGGGAGGCATCGGCGCGGGGCACGTCGGCGCGGGAGGCGTCGGGGCTCGGGACGTCGGCGCGGAGCACGTCCGGGGAGGCGCTGTCGGTGGAGGCGCTGTGGAGCGCGGACGCCGGACCGGGGGCCGGTCCTGCGTCGGGGACCGCGACGAGGTGGGGGCCCCGGTGCTCGCGGGGCGCGGGCACGCGGTGGGGTCGGGCAGGGGGCTCCTCGGCGAGGCCCGTCAGAAGGTCGAGTGCTTCCTCGGCCGCCGTGAGCGCCGCCTCGCGTTCGAAGAGGCCGAAACCCTTACGGTCCGGCCTGCCGTCCTGATGTACCACGTTCCACCCCCACACCGGGGGCGCACGCCCGGCGCACGGTGCAGGGTGCCGGGCGGGTGGCCCCGCGAAGGCCCCAGCGTACGCCCGACGGTGCTCTCTGTGACCGTCAATCGCGCAAGCTTCCCGCGCCCTGCGCGAGTCCGTTCAGGACGGCCAACGCCTCTTCCGCCCTGGCGTGTTCGACGAACAGGTGGTCGTGATGGAATCCGGCCACGACGTTGCAGCTCATGCCGGCGTCGGCGAGGGCGCCCGCGACGGCGGCCGTGAGCCCCACGGCGTCGAGCGCGGAGTGGACCCGGAGGGTGATCCACCCCGCGACGTAGTCGTACGCGAGCGCCGCGGCGTCCGCCTCCTCCTGCCGGACGACGAGGGTGAGGCCCTCCCGTTCGGCGACGGTGACGACGGGGGCGACCCCGGCCGGTGCGGCGGGGCCGGCCACCGTGGTGAAGACGTACCGCCCGGGGGCGAGTTCCGGCCGCATGCCGGCGAGGAGCAGGGTCAGGTCACGTTCCGCGTTCATGGGAGCCAGCGTAAACGGCGGGCCCGACCCGGCCGCCCGGCTCAGGTGGCGGGCGGGGTGTCCCCGACGAGCCACATGGAGAAGAACTGCGCGCCGCCGCCGTAGGCGTGGCCGAGCGCCCGGCGTGCGCCCTCCACCTGGTGCGCGCCCGCCTCGCCGCGTACCTGGAGCGCGGCCTCGGCGAAGCGGATCATCCCGGAGGCCCCGATGGGATTGGTGGAGAGCACTCCGCCGGAGGGGTTCACGGGCAGGTCGCCGTCGAGTTCGGTCACGCCGGCCTCGGTGAGCTTCCAGCCCTCGCCCTCCTCGGCGAAGCCGAGGTTCTCCAGCCACATCGGCTCGTACCAGGAGAACGGCACGTACATCTCGACGGCGTCGATCTCCCGCCGGGGGTCGGTGACCCCGGCCTGTCGGTAGACGTCGGCGGCGCAGTCCCGGCCCGCCTGCGGCGAGACGAAGTCCTTGCCCGCGAAGAGGGTGGGCTCGCTGCGCATCGCGCCGCCGTGCACCCAGGCGGGCGGGCGGGGCGAACGGGCCGCGCCCTCGCGGTCGGTGAGGACCATGGCGCAGGCCCCGTCCGAGGACGGGCAGGTCTCGGAGTAGCGGATCGGGTCCCAGAGCATCGGGGAGGCCTGGACCTTCTCCAGGGTCAGGTCGTGCTCGTGGAGGTGGGCGTACGGGTTCTTGAGGGCGTTGCGCCGGTCCTTGTACGCGACGAGGGAGCCGATCGTGTCGGGGGCGCCGGTGCGGCGCATGTAGGCCCGGATGTGCGGGGCGAAGAAGCCGCCGGCGCCGGCGAGCAGCGGCTGCTGGAAGGGGACGGGCAGGGAGAGGCCCCACATGGCGTTGGACTCGGACTGTTTCTCGAAGGCGAGGGTGAGGACGGTCCGGTGGACGCGCGCCGCGACGAGGTTGGCGGCGACGAGGGCGGTGGAGCCGCCGACCGACCCGGCCGTGTGCACCCGGAGCATGGGTTTGCCGACGGCGCCGAGCGCGTCGGCGAGGTACAGCTCCGGCATCATCACGCCCTCGAAGAAGTCGGGGGCCTTGCCGATGACGACGGCGTCGATGTCCGCCCAGGTCAGCTCCGCGTCCTCCAGGGCGCGGACGGCCGCCTCGCGGACGAGTCCGGCGATCGAGACGTCCCGGCGGGCGGCGACGTGCTTGGTCTGGCCGATGCCGACGACGGCTACTGGCTCCTTAGGCACGGTTCTCCCCTTCCAGGACGGCGACCAGGTTCTGCTGGAGGCAGGGCCCGGAGGTGGCGTGGGCGAGGGCGCGGTCGGAGGCGCCCCGGTGGATGCGGGCGGCGGCCTCGCCGAGGCGGACGAGTCCGGCGGCCATGACGGGGTTGGCGGCGAGGGCGCCGCCGGAGGGGTTGATCCGGACGGTGTCGTCGAGGCCGAGTGCCTTCGTCAGGACGACTTCCTGGGAGGTGAAGGGCGCGTGGAGTTCGGCGGTGTCGACGGGCCGGTCGAAGGCGCCGGCGCGTTCGGCGGCGAGGCGGGTGGAGGGCGAGTCCGTGAGGTCGCGGACGCCGAGGGAGTGGGCCTCGATGCGGTGGTCCATGCCCCGGATCCAGGCGGGGCGCTCGCAGAGGTCGCGGGCCCGGTCGCCGGCGGCGAGGATCACGGCGGCGGCGCCGTCGCCGATCGGCGGGCAGTCGCCGGTGCGCAGCGGCCGGACGAGGTAATCGCCCTGGGGGCGGGCGCCGGGCAGCTGGGCGTGCGGGTTCTCCGCCGCGTCCGTGCGGCTCCGGGCGGCGATGGCGGCGAGGGCGGGTTCGTCGGTGTGGCCCGCGTCGACGAGCGCCTGGGCCTGGAGCGCGGCGAGGGCGACGGAGTCGGGCCAGAGCGGGGCGACGTAGTAGGGGTCGAGCTGGCGGGTGAGGACGTCGCGCACGGAGCCGGGCGAGGCCTTTCCGTACGCGTAGACGAGGGCGGTGTCGGCCTCGCCGGTGAGGAGCTTCACCCAGGCCTCGTACAGGGCCCAGGCGCCGTCCATCTCGACGTGGGACTCGGAGATCGGCGGCCAGGCGCCGACGCCGTCGAGGGCCATGGTGAAGGAGAAGGCGCGCCCGGCGAGGTAGTCGGAGGAGCCGGAGCAGGTGAAGCCGATGTCGGAGGTCTTGAGTCCGGTCTGCCGGAGCACGTCGTGGAGGACGGGCATCACCATCTCCACCTCGGACAGGTCGTCGGTACGCCGACGGTGGTCGCTCTGGGCGAAGGCGACGATCGCCACCTCTCGTGCCGGCCGGTGCGGCGTCACAGCAGCTCCTTGTAGGTGTCGTAGTCGGCGTCGGGCTCGCCGGTGGGCCGGTAGTGGTCGGGGTAGCGGCCGTCCTCGCTCCACACGGGTTCGACGCGCAGGCCCATGCGGACCTCGTCGTAGGGGATGCCGGCGATGCGGCCGTGGAGGGCGAGCCCGGCTCCGTCGAGGGCGATGTGGGCGTAGACGTAAGGGACTTCGATGGCGAGGCCCTTGGCCTTGATGTTGACGATGCAGTAGGTGGTGACGGTGCCGCGGGGGCCGACCTCGACCTGGTCGGTGGTGGCCACGCCGCAGGTGGGGCAGGCGCCGCGGGGTGGCACGTACACCTTGGTGCAGGAGGGGCAGCGTTCGCCGACGGTGCGGCGCTCGGCGAGCCCCTGGAGGTAGCGGGTGTGGGCGCGGCCTGGACTGTAGGTGTAGTCGAGGCGGGCGGGGGCGACGATGCCGGTGACGGGTTCGTCGAACCGGCCGTCGTGGAGCGGGGGTTCGGACCCGGAGTCGTCGCTGTCGTACGGCTCGAAGCAGGCGATGTCGGTGATGGCGCCGGAGCGTTCGGCGGACCAGCGGATCCGGACCCGCAGTCCGGTGCGGACGGCCTCGGGGCCGGGGGCGTCGAGGGCGTGCAGGAGGGCGGTGCCGGCGCCGTCGAGGCGGACGAGGACCCAGGCGAAGGGGGTCGTGAGCGGCTGGCCGGCGCGGGGCTCGGGGTTCCAGGCCCAGGTGGTGACGGTGCCGGTGGCGCCGACCTCGACGAGCTCGCGGAGCTCGGCGGCGGTGACGGGGTCGTACTCGACGGGCGGGACGAGCACCTCGCCCGCCTCGGTCCGCACCCCGAGCACGGTCCGTTCGCACAGTCCGGTGAGGAAGGCGGACTGGACGGGGCCGAGGGAGCGGGTGAAGGGGAACTCGACGACGAGGGGAGCGTGGAGGGCCTCCGGCGGGGAGGCGGGGGTTGGGCTCATGGGGCGGCTCCTTCGTTGGGGGTGGCGTGAAACTCAGCCCCGCCGGCGTTCGAGGCGCGGGGGTCCGGGAGCGGAGCCCCCGGTTCGGGAAGGGGCGGGGCGGATGGGGTGGGGAAACGTCACTCCCGCCGATAGACCGGCGCCCGCTTCTCCGCGAACGCCCGCGCTCCCTCCTTCGCGTCCGCCGTGTCGAAGATCGGCCACCCCCGCTTGAGCTCGGCGGCCAGTCCCTCGGTCTCGGTCATCTCGGCCGTCTCGTAGACGGAGGCCTTCACCGCCTCGACGGCCAGCGGCCCGCACGCGTTGATCCGTTCGGCGATCTCCAGGGCCGCCTCCAGCGTGGTGCCGTCGGGGACGACGCGCCCGACGAGTCCGATGCGGGCGGCCTCCTCCGCGCTGTACGGGCGGCCCGTGAGGAGCATCTCCAGGGCGTGGGTGCGGGCGATCTGGCGGGGCAGGCGGACCGTGGAGCCGCCGATGGGGAAGAGGCCCCGCCGGACCTCGAACAGGCCGAAGGTGGCGGAGGCGCCGGCGACCCGGATGTCGGTGCCCTGGAGGATCTCGGTGCCGCCGGCGACGCAGTACCCCTCGACGGCCGCGATGACCGGCTTGCGGGGGCGGTGGTGGCGGAGCATCGCCTTCCAGTGCAGGTCGGGGTCGGCTTTCAGCCGGTCCCGGTACTGCTCGCCCTCCATGCCCTTGCCGGCCAGCGCCTTGAGGTCCATGCCGGCGCAGAAGGCCCCGCCGGCGCCGGTGAGGACGATCGAGCGGATGCCGTCGTCGGCGTCGGCCTCCAGCCAGCCGTCGTAAAGGCCGACGAGCATCGGCAGCGAGAGGGCGTTCTTGGCCTCGGGCCGGTTCAAGGTGAGGACGAGCGTGGCGCCTTCGCGCCGTACGTCGAGGTGTTCGGTGCCACCCATGGGGTCTCCCGTCTCCAGTTCTGGAACAGGTTGCAGGAGGAGGGGGTCCAGTTCAATAGTTTTCTGACACTCAGTCAGATTCTTCTGCGCATCCCCTTCCCCCCGTCGCCGGTCGGCGCTCTAATGACCGCCGAGTCACTGCGCACCCGTACGAGTCAGCGCGAGCCGGGGTCAGGAGGAACGGTGGAGTACAACCTTGCCGACCTGTTCGAATCGGTGGTCGACGTGGTCCCGGACCGCGAGGCTCTGGTCTACGTCGATCACCCGGGCACGGGTGAGGAACGCCGGCTCACCTACGCCGAACTCGACGCCGCCGCCAACGGGATCGCCCACCACCTCGTCGAGGCGGGCATCCGCCCCGGCGAGCACCTCGGCCTCCACCTGTACAACGGCGTCGAGTACCTGCAGACGGTCCTCGCCTGTCTCAAGGCACGGATCGTGCCGGTCAACGTGAACTACCGGTACGTGGAGGAAGAGCTCGTCTACCTCTACCGGGACGCCGACCTCGCCGCGCTCGTCTTCGACGCGGAGTTCACGGAGCGGGTGGCGGCGGCGCTGCCGCAGACGGAGAAGCTGCGGCACCTCGTGCGGGTGGGGACCCCGCCCGAGGGGGCGCCGGCGCTCGACTGCGTCGCGTTCGCCGAGGCGGAGGCCGCCGGATCGGCGGAGCGGGGCTTCGGCCCGCGCTCCGGGGACGACCTCTTCATCATCTACACCGGCGGGACGACCGGGATGCCGAAGGGCGTCCTGTGGCGCCAGGAGGACCTGTTCTTCGCGGGCCTGTTCGGGGGCGAGCCCTCGGGCGAGCCCGTGAAGCGCCCCGAGGAGCTGGCCGAGCGGGTCGCGGCCGGCGGCCCCGGCATCACCTTCTTCCCCGCGCCGCCGCTGATGCACGGCACCTCCACGCTGACGGCGTTCATCGCCTTCAACTACGGCCAGCGGGTCGTCCTGCACCGCAAGTACGTGCCGGAGGAGGTCCTGCGCACCCTGGAGAAGGAGAAGGTCTCCAGCATCTCCCTCGTGGGCGACGCGATGCTGCGCCCGCTCGTCGACGCCCTGCGCGGGCCGCTCAAGGGCACCGACCTGTCGGCGCTCTTCAGCCTCTCGTCCTCCGGGGCGATCATGTCCGACACCGTGCGGGCCCAGCTCCAGGAGCTCATGCCGAACGTCCTGCTCCTCAACAACTTCGGTTCCACGGAGTCCGGTTCCAACGGCCGCGCCACGGACGACTCCGGTCCGGACAGGGGCTTCCGGCTCCACGTCAACGAACGCACCCAGGTGGTCGACCCGGCGACCCACGAGATCGTCGCGGCGGGCGAGACGGGCCGCCTGGCCCAGCGCGGCCACGTCCCGCTCGGCTACTACAACGACCCGGCCAAGACCGCCGAGACCTTCTTCGAGAAGGACGGCGTGCGGTGGGTGCTCCTCGGCGACATGGCGACCGTCGACGCCCAGGGAGTCGTCACGGTCCTGGGCCGCGGCTCGCAGTGCATCAACACGGGCGGCGAGAAGGTCTACCCGGAGGAGGTGGAGCAGGCCCTGAAGTCCCACCCCGACGTGTACGACGCGCTGGTCGCCGGGGTCCCCGACGCCCGCTGGGGCAACCACGTCGCCGCGGTCGTCCAGCTCCGGGCGGACGCCCCGCCGCTGGACCTGGAGGCCGTGCAGAACCACTGCCGCCCGCGCCTCGCGGGGTACAAGGTCCCCCGCCAGCTGGTCCTCACCGACCGGATCCAGCGCTCCCCGAGCGGCAAGGCGGACTACCGCTGGGCCCGTTCGGTGGCCGTGGAGGCGGACACGGAACCGGGAACGGGAGCGGGAGCGGCAGCGGGAAGGCCCGTCACTGGAAGCTGACCCGGTACGGGATGCCGGGTGCGACGGGAGCCCTTCGGCTCGTTCACAGCCCGAACTCCCGGAGGGCGTCGAGGAACTCGTCCCGCCGCGATGCGTGGATCAGGTGCCCGGCCTCGATCGTGACCAGGCGGGCGCCGGGAATGCGCTCGGCGAGCCGGGACAGGTGCTCCTGCGGCACGTGGCTGGACGGGCCCCCGGCCAGGACGAGGGTGGGGGCCGTGATCGCCGGGAGGCCCTCCCGCCAGGCGCTGTCGGGGGCGTTCAGCTGGGCGTCGGTGGTCGTGACGACCTCCCAGTCGAAGGAGAGCGGGCCCTCGGGTCGCTCGGCCACAGCGCGCGGCGGGTCGAGCGGGAGGAACCCGGGCACCTCCTCCAGGACGAGGCGGCCGATCAGGCCGGGTTCCCGCTGGGCGAGGAGGTACGCGGCCCCGCCGCCCATCGAGTGGCCGACGACGGTCGCCCCGGCGAGGCCGAGGACGTGCAGGAAGCCGCCGATCGCGTCGCGGAAGTCCTCGAAGCCGTAGCGGCCCGTGCGGTCGCTCAGTCCGTGGCCGGGCAGGTCGAGGGCGTATACCCGGTGATCGGCCGCGAGCTCCCCCACGATGTCGTGCCAGTCGGCGCCGCTCTCGCCGCGGGCGTGCACCAGGACGACGGGCGGCGCGGACTCGGGGCCGCGCACCCGGTAGGCGAGGCGTACGCCGCCCACGGTGACCGTGCGGACGTCCGGGTCGAGGAAGGCGGCGATCGGGCGGACGAAGGCGTCCGCGTCGTCCACCCAGGGGAAGTGTCCGGCGCCGGGCTGGACGACGAGTTCGGCGTGGGGGAAGCAGGCCGCGATCTCCGCGGCCTTGGCCGGGGTGGGTCCCGCGTCGTACTCCCCCGCCAGGATCAGCACCGGTGCCTTGAGCGCGGTGAGCGCGCGGCGGGTCGTCTCCGCGTCGTAGGCACCCTCGCCGTGGTAGGCGGAGGCGGCCTCCCAGCGGATCTGTCGCTCCGCTGCCGCCGCGTGTTCTTGGGCGGCCGTGTCCCAGCGGCCGTAGCCGAAGGGGGCCACGATCTCCAGGACGCGCGGCAGCGGGGTGTCGGGCCCGATCGTGGCGAGCGCGGCCTGGGCCTCCGCGTACCAGGGCCGGTCGGCGAAGACGGTGACGGCCTCGTCCCACTCCTCGTCGGTGGTGCCGTGGCCGACCGCCCATCCGTTGGACGTGACGAGGACGAGGGAGCGGACGCGCTCGGGGTGCGCGGCGGCGTACAGGGTCGCCAGGTTCCCGGCGGCGGAGTGGCCGAGGACGTCGATCCGCTCCAGGCCGAGGTGGGCGCGGAGGGCCTCGACGTCGCCGACCTGGCGGTCGCAGCGGTACGTGCCGGGGTCGGCGGGCTCGGCGCTCGCTCCGGTGCCGCGGGAGTCGAGGACGACGAGGGTGCGGTGAGCGGTGAGACCGCCGAGGTCGCCGAGGTAGGAGGCGTCGCGCATGGGCCCGCCCGGCAGACAGATCAGCGGCTCCCCCTCCCCCTGCGTCCGGTAGGCGAGCTCGGTGCCGTCGTAGGTCGTGAAGGTGGGCATGCCGCCGATCATCACGGCCTGTTGTTGATCTTCGCAACGGGTTTCGCCGAGGGCTGCACGATCGGTGGGCCGGCTGTCCGGAAGATCGACAGGACGCTCCCCGGGGGCGCGATACGGTGGGTCGACCCTCCCCGACATGCGAAGGAACCGTTCCACCGTGCCCGAGACCCGGGAATCCGCGCTCCGCGGCGACTGCGCCAACTGCTTCGGGCTGTGCTGCGTGGCGCTGCCCTTCGCGAAGTCGGCCGACTTCGCCGTGAACAAGTCGTCCGGTGAGCCCTGCCGCAACCTCCAGGAGGACTTCCGCTGCGGCATCCACACGCGGCTGCGCGACAGTGGCTTCCAGGGCTGCACGGTGTACGACTGCTTCGGCGCGGGCCAGCGGGTCTCCCAGGTGACCTTCGGCGGCGTGTCCTGGCGCGAGGCGCCGGAGACGGCGCGCCGGATGTACGAGGTGTTCCCCGTCGTACGCCAGCTCCACGAGCTGCTGCGCTACCTCACCGAGGCCCTGGCCCTGCCGGCCGCCCGTCCGCTCCGCACCGAGCTGCGCGCGGCGGTCGCCCGGGTCGAGGAGCTGGCCGGGGGAACGCCCGAGGCGCTGGAGAAGTTCGACGTGGCTCCCGTACGGGCCGAGGTGAACCCGCTGCTCCTGCGCACCAGCGAGCTGGTCCGGGCGACGGCCGGCGGCAAGCCGAAGAGCCGCCGGGGGGCCGACCTGATCGGCAAGCGGCTGCGCGGGGCGAAGCTGCGGGGCGCCGATCTGCGCGGGGCGCTCCTGATCGCGGCCGATCTGACCGGGGCGGACCTGACGCTCGCCGATCTCATCGGCGTCGACCTGCGGGACGCCGACCTGTCGGGGGCGGATCTGACGGGCGCCCTCTTCCTCACGCAGCCGCAGCTGAACGCGGCGCGCGGGAACGCGGCGACGCGCCTGCCGGCCGGCTTCGAGCGCCCCGCGCACTGGACGGCCTGACGGCCCCGGTCACGCGTGGCGCCCGTCCGATGCGGGCGGGGAGATTGCCCGGGCGACCGGCCGGGACATCGTCCACCGCCCGGTCTCGCAGGCCGACTTCACGCGCGACGCGACGCGGCGGGGCCTGCGCGAGGAGGTCGCCGCCCTGCTGAACCCGCTCCTCAGGGGGCGTACGTGTACGGGGTCGTCGTGGAGAGCGTCAGGAAGCCCAGGCGCTGGAGGATCGGACGGCTCGTGTCCGCCGCGTCGACCTGGACGTAGCGGTGGCCGTGGGCGGCGGCGATGCGGGCGCGGTGCGCGACGAGCGCGCGGTAGAGGCCGCGGCCCCGCCAGGCCTCGACGGTGCCGCCGCCCCAGAGTCCGGCGAAGTCGGTGCCCGGGCAGAGTTCGAGGCGGGCCGCGCTGACGGGCTCGCCGGCCGCGACGGCGACGACGGCGGTGACCGTGTCCGGGTCGGCGGCGAGCCGGTCGAGGAGCTGGCGGCCGATGTGGGAGCTGTCGGTGCCGAAGGCGCGTTCGTGGACCTCGACGACCTGGCGTACCCCGGCCTCGTCGGTGACCGCGTGGAGCTCGACGCCTTCGGGGAGCGGCACGTCCTGGGGCAGGGCCGCGGCGTCGGCGGCCATCAGGGTCTCGGGGTCCTCGGCGGTGAAGCCGGCGGCAAGGAGGCGGTCGGGGAGGTCGGCGGGGCCGTCGTGCCCGTACAGCTTCCACTCGAAGGCGAGGCCGGCGGTGCGGTAGTGGTCGATCTGCGCGGCGATGGCGGCGTCGGCCCCGGCGGCGTCGAGGCCGGACCAGAGGACACCGTTCCAGGCGTGCGCGGGACCGGTCTGCCGGACGACGGCTCCGACGCGCTCGACACGGCATCCGGGCCCGTCGGGGCGCGCCTCGCGGCGGAGCTGACGGTCGTAGAGGTCGCGGAGGTACTGGGGTTCCATGCCGGCCACTCCAGCACCGGGCCCGGCGCCCCGGCAACAGGTTTTGCCTGGCCAGGGCGCCGGGGAACCGTGCCCGGGCCCCCGGCCGCCAGGGGCCCGGGGCGCCGGCGGTTCTTCACCAGGTGACGGGGAGGGAGACCGGGCCGCGGTTGACGGTTCCGCGGCGCCAGGCGATCCGTTCGGGTTCCACGGCGAGGGCGAGTCCGGGGAAGCGGGTGAGGAGGGTGGAGAGCATCACCTCGGCCTCCATCCGGGCCAGTTGGGCGCCGGCGCAGTAGTGGACGCCGTGGCCGAAGGCGAGGTGCGGGGCCTCGTCCCGTTCGAGGTCGAGCCGGTCGGGTTCGGTGTACACGGACGGGTCGCGGTTGGCCGCCGGGTAGAAGACGTAGACGGCCTCCCCTTCCCGGATCGTGACGCCGCCGACCTCGATGTCGGCGGTGGCGATCCTGGGCATGCCGACGCCGTTGCGCTGCGGGATGTAGCGGAGGAGTTCGTCGACGGCCCTGGGGAGGCGGTCGGGTTCGGCGCGGAGCTTCGACGTCTGCTCCGGGTGGACGAGCAGCACGTACGCCATCGTGGCGACGATGTTCCGTACGGCGTCGAGGCCGTTGAGGGTGAGCATGACGGACATCGACACCAGTTCGGGGGTGCTGATGCCGCCGGTCGCGCGGGCGGCGGCGAGTTCGCCGACGAGGTCGTCGCCGGGGTGCTCGGTCCGGTGCCGGGCGAGCCCGGCGAAGTAGCCGGCGATCTCCTTCTTGACGGCCTCGCCCTCGGCCGCGGTGGTGTCGCTGGAGAGGATTCCGGCGCGCCACCGCTCGACCCGGTCGAGGTCGGCGGCCGGGACGCCGAGGAGTTCGGCGATGACCGTGGCCGCGAGCGGGCCGACGAAGGTCTCGGCGAGGTCGGCGGGCGGGCCCGCCTCCAGGGTGCGGACGGCGAGGGCGTCGGCCGTCCGCCGGGTGTGCTCGCGCAGGGCGGTCATGCGGCGACGGCCGAAGGTGGGGGCGACGAGCTTGCGGAGCCTGGTGTGGTCGGGCGGGTCGGCGCGGCCCACTCCCCCGGCCGGCGCGAGGGTGTGCGGGGTCATGCTGGTGACCGGCCTGTCGACCGTCAGGGCCCGGCTCAGTCGCGGGTCGGAGGCGATCTGCTTGACGTCCTCGTAGCGGGTCACGAGCCAGGCGTCGCCCTCGCCGTACCGGAGGCGGACCCGGGCGACCGGCTCCTCGCGGAGGAGCCGGTGGGGCAACGGGTCGAAGACGGTGCCGGGAAGCGGGGCCACGGCCCAGTCGTGGACGACCGGGCCGTGGTGCTCTGCTGGTGGGGTCATGGGATGGGGGCCGCCTCCGCCCGGGCAGGGGCCGTGCCCGGCCGGTCGGCGTCGTGCCGAAGTGGGGTGATCTGTTCGATGTCGTAGCGGAGGCGGAGCTCTTCGACGGCGGCGTGGTCGACCTCGCCGCCCGGGCCGAGGATCTCCATGAGCTCCTCGAAGTAACGCTCGTGGTCGGGCGGGGGCGAGGCCTGGAAGAGCATCCGTACGGGTTCCCCCGTGGGGTTGGCGAAGGCGTGCGGGCAGCCCGGCGGCACGAGGATCAGCGTGCCGCGGGTGGCCCGCACCGCGCGCTGTCCCGAGCCGGACTCCCACTCCCGCCAGCTGTCCGGGGTGCGGACGAGCGGCTCGAAGGCGAGGACGTCGAGCTCGCCGTCCAGGACGTAGAAGAGCTCCTCGCTGTGCCCGTGGGTGTGGGCGCCGACGTCGAAGCCGGGCGGCACGACGACCTCGAAGGTGGAAGCGGTACGGGAGTGCTCGCCGGTCACCTTGAAGGTGACGTGCTGGGCGGCGGTGGTGAGGGTCCTGCCGTGGCCGGGCGGGACGACGAGGCCGCCGCCCGGTCCGATGGCTGTGGCGGTCACGGGGTGTCGGTTCCTCTCACCAGGTGACGGGCAGGGTCTCGGGGCCCCGGATGAGGGCTCCGCGCTGCCACCTGAGCTGCTCCTCGGGGACGGCGAGGCGCAGGTTCGGGAAGCGGGTCCACAGGGAGTCGAGGAGGATCTCCGACTCGATGCGGGCGAGGGCGGAGCCGGGGCAGTAGTGCGGTCCGTGGCCGAAGGCGACGTGCGGGTTGTAGCCGCGGTCGAAGTCGAGCCGATCGGGCTCGGCGAAGACGTCCGGGTCGCGGTTGGCGGTCAGGTACGAGACGTAGACCGGCTCGCCGGCCGGGATGGTGACGCCGCCGACCTCGACGTCCTCCAGGGCGATCCGGGAGAGGCCGACGGCGTTGCGGTGCGGGATGTAGCGGAGGAGCTCGTCGACGGCCTGCGGGACGAGGGCGGGCTCGGCGCGCAGCCGGGCGAGGTGCTCCGGGTGGGTGAGCAGCGCGTACACCATGTTGGCGCTGTTGTTGCGGACGGCGTGGGCGCCGCCGATCTGGATGAGGACGGCGAGTCCGACGGCCTCGTGTTCGGTGACGGCGTCCTCGTCGACGGCGTCGGCGAGGACGGCGGCCAGGGTCTCCTTGCCGGTGCCGTGGCTGCGGCCGACGAGTTCGGTGAAGTACCGGCCCAGGGCGGCCTTGGCCTGCTCGCTGGCCTCCCGGCCGGCCGCGGCGGAGATGATCGTGTCGGACCAGCGGGCCATGAGCGGCTGGTCGCCCTCGGGGACGCCCATGAGTTCACTGACCATGGCGAGCGGGAAGGGGCGGTTGACGAGCTCCATGAGGTCGGCGGGGGCGCCGTGTTCCTCGACCCGGTCGAGGAGGCGGTCCATGACCTCCTGGGCGTGGTCGCGGAGCTCGCGCAGGGCGCGGGCGCTGAACGCGCGGGCGACGACGCGCCGCATCCGGGTGTGGTCCGGCGGGTCGGCGAAGCCGACGGCGCCTTCCATGGGGATGAAGTGCGGGGCGACGCGGGTGATGGAGCGCCCCCAGACGGCCTGGCGGCTGAAACGGGGGTCGACGGAGACGAACTTGACGTCCTCGTAGCGGGTGACGAGCCAGGCGTGGCCCTCGCCGTGCGGCAGCCGGACCCGGGTGACGGGGTCCTCGTGCAGCAGTCGGGCGAGCAGCGGGTCGAAGTCGAGGCCGGTGAGGTCGGGCACGGCCCAGAAGTGGGTCTGGGGGGTGTCGGCGGTGCCGGAGGCGGTGGTGGTCACGAGGCCACCCCCGCGGGGACGGCGATGGCTGCGGTGGCTGCGGTGCCGACTGTGGCGCTTCCGTGGGTGGCCGGCAGGCCGAGCCCGGCGGTCGCCGGGGCGGGGACGCCGACCGGGGCGGGGACGCCGGTCCAGCGGCCGAGGGAGATCTCCGCGGTGATGCCGGGCCCGAATCCGGCGAGGAGGCCGGTGGCGCCCGCCGCGGGGCCGCCTTCCTCGAAGAGGCGGCGCAGGGCGTCGAGGACGACGGCGCTGGCGATGTTGCCGTACTCGGTGAGGGTGGCGCGGCTGTGCCGGAAGGCTTCGGCGGGGACGCCGAGGTGGCTGCCGAGGTCGTCGAGGATGCGGGGGCCGCCCGCGTGGACGAGGTAGAAGTCCTGGCCCCCGGCGTCCTGGCCGTGCAGGGCGGCGAGGTCGACGAGGGCGGGGGCGAGTTGCTCCATGGTGCCGGGAACGCGTTTGTCGAGCATGAAGTGGAAACCTGTCTCCCGGACCTTGTAGGCGATCCAGTCCTCGCTGTCCGGGACGAGGTGGGAACCGTTGCGCTCCAGACGGACGCCGACACCGCCGGAGCCGCGGACGACGGCGGCGGCGACGGCGTCTCCGAAGAGGCCGTTGGAGAGCAGGTTTCCGACGGTGAGGTCGGTCGGCTGGTAGCAGAGCGAGCAGAACTCGCAGGCGACGATCAGCGCGTTCGCACCGGGGTAGGCGGTGCAGAAGTCGTGCGCCCGGTTGACGGCGGCGCCGCCGGCCGCGCAGCCGAGCTGGGCGATCGGCAGCTGGCGGGTGTCGCCGCGGAAGCCGAGGGTGTTGATCATCCAGGCGGTGAGCGAGGGCATCATGAAACCGGTGCAGGAGACGTAGACGATCATGTCGATGTCCCGCGCCTCCAGTCCGGCGTGGGCGAGCGCCTCCTCGACGACGGCGGGGACGCGCGCCTTGGCCTCGTGCTCGTACAGCGCGTTTCGCGCCTCGAAGCCGGGGTGGGCGAGGGTGCGCTCGATGGGTTGCACCAGGTGCCGCTTCGCGACCCCGGTGTTCTCGATCAGGCGCAGGACGAGCGGGAGCTGCTCGTGTCCGGCGTGCAGCCGGCGGGCGAGATCGAGGGTCTCCTGCCGGGTGATCGTGTGCTCGGGGACGGCGACGGCGGGTCGGCACAGGACAGGCATGACGTCACTTTCGGCCGGGCACGCGGGCGGGGCCCGCGCGTCCGGAGCTGGAGGGGGAGAGGCGAGACCGGGCCGGTCTCGGAAGATCCACTCTTTCTCGTGCAGCACCCAATAAGTGCCTGAACCGCCACAAAAACACCCCAAGGTGTGATATCGGAGCGAATTACATGATCAGGGAGAGTGAACCGGCACGCCCGGATTGACTTCCTCCCACCTCTTGCCAAGCCCTGGGCACCTCCGGCTTTACTGGCTCGAACGAAACTACCGAATGATCGGTAGTCCGTTTTACGACTGCGGAGGAGTGGCGCATGACGGACCTTCTGGACAGCGGCGAACGGCTCGGGCGCGAGGAGCTGGCGCTGCTCCAGCTGGAGCGCATGCGTGCGACCCTGCGGCACGCCTACGAGAACGTGCCGTTCTACCGGCGCTCCTTCGACGCGGCCGGTCTCACGCCCGACGACTGCCGCACCCTCGCGGACCTCGCCCGCTTCCCCTTCACCGTCAAGTCCGACCTGCGCGACCACTACCCCTTCGGGATGTTCGCCGTCGACCAGTCCCGGATCCGGCGCGTCCACGCCTCCAGCGGCACCACCGGCCGGCCCACCGTCGTCGGCTACACCGACCGGGACCTGGACACCTGGGCGGACGTGGTGGCCCGCTCCCTGCGCGCCGCCGGGGCGCGTCCCGGGCACAAGGTCCATGTGGCGTACGGATACGGCCTGTTCACCGGAGGACTGGGCGCCCACTACGGCGCCGAGCGCCTCGGGTGCACGGTGATCCCCGCCTCGGGCGGCATGACGGCGCGGCAGGTGCAGCTCATCCAGGACTTCCGCCCCGAGATCATCATGGTGACCCCCTCGTACATGCTGACGCTGCTCGACGAGTTCGAGCGGCAGGGCGTGGACCCGCGCTCGACCTCCCTGAAGGTCGGCGTCTTCGGCGCCGAGCCGTGGACGGAGGCGATGCGGAAGGAGATCGAGGAGCGGTTCGCCATCGACGCGGTCGACATATACGGCCTGTCGGAGGTGATCGGGCCCGGCGTGGCGCAGGAGTGCGTGGAGACCAAGGACGGCCTGCACATCTGGGAGGACCACTTCTACCCGGAGATCGTGGACCCGTTCACGGGCGAGGTGCTGCCGGACGGGGAGGAGGGGGAGCTCGTCTTCACCTCGCTCACCAAGGAGGCGATGCCGGTGATCCGCTACCGGACGCGCGACCTGACCCGGCTGCTGCCGGGGACGGCACGGGTGTTCCGGCGGATGGAGAAGGTCACGGGGCGCAGCGACGACATGATCATCCTGCGCGGGGTGAACCTCTTCCCCACCCAGATCGAGGAGATCGTCCTCCGCACGCCCGCGGTGGCCCCGCACTTCCAGCTGCGGCTGACCCGGGAGGGCCGGCTCGACGCCCTGACGGTACGGGCCGAGGCCCGCGCGGACGCGACGGGCGAGGAGCGGGCGGAGGCGGCCCGGGCGATCGCGGCGGCGGTCAAGGACGGGGTCGGGGTCTCGGTCGGGGTCGAGGTGGTCGACCCCGAGACGCTGGAACGGTCGGTGGGCAAGATCAAGCGGATCGTGGACCTGCGGGAGCGGGAGGCCTGACGGGGCCGGGACTCGTCCGACGGGCCGGCATACGGGGCCGGGACTCGTCCGACGGGCCGGCGGGGCCGCGCCTCCTCGTGCGGGCTGACGGGGCCGGGTCTCCCGGTCCCGTCAGGACTCGCCGGGCTCGCCGGCCTCAATCAGGACTCCGTCACGAGTTCGCCGGGCTCCGTCGCGAGCTCGTCGGCCTCCGTCACGAGTTCACGGCCTCTGTCAGGACTCCCCCGCCGCCCCGCCGAAGCGGTCCCGCAGTTCGCGCTTGAGGATCTTGCCGCTCGCATTGCGGGGCAGTTCGGGAGTGAAGTGGACGCGCTTCGGCGCCTTGAAGTGGGCGAGCTTCTCCCGCGCGTGCGCGAGGAGTTCGGCCTCCGTGACCTCGCCGCGCGGGACGACGACGGCCGTGACCGCCTCGATCCAGCGCTCGTCGGGGAGGCCGATCACGGCCACCTCGGCGACGCCGGGGTGGGTGTAGAGGGCGTCCTCGACCTGGCGTGAGGCGACGAGCACTCCCCCGGAGTTGATGACGTCCTTCACGCGGTCGACGATGGTGAGGAAGCCCTCGGCGTCGCGCACGGCGAGGTCGCCCGAGTGGAACCAGCCGCCGCGGAAGGCCGCATTGGTCTCGTCGGGCTTGCGCCAGTAGCCCTCGCACAGCTGCGGCGAACGGTAGACGATCTCCCCGGCGGTGCCGTCCGGCACGTCCTTGCCGTCCTCGTCGACGACCCGCGCCTCGACGTGGCGGACGGGCCGCCCGCAGGAGTCCATCCGGCCCTCGTGCTCGTCGGGGCCGAGGACGGTGGCGAGGGGGCCGATCTCGGACTGGCCGAAGCAGTTGGAGAAGCGCAGGCCGGGCAGCCGCGCCCGCAGCCGTTCGAGGACCGGTACGGGCATGATCGAGGCCCCGTAGTAGGCCTTGCGCAGCGCGGAGAGGTCCCGCCCGGCGAACTCCGGGTGGTTGGCGAGGCCGATCCAGACGGTCGGCGGGGCGAAGAAGCTGTCCGCACGGCCCGCCTCGATCAGGTCGAAGAGGACGGCCGGGTCGGGTCCGTCGACGATCGTGTTCTCGGCGCCGACGGCGAGACAGGGCAGCAGGAAGACGTGCATCTGTGCCGAGTGGTACAGCGGCAGCGCGTGCACCGGCCGGTCGTCCTCGCGCAGGTCGAGGGCCTCGATGGCGCTCGCGTACTCGTGGGCGAGCGCGCGGTGGGTCATCATCGCGCCCTTGGGGAGGGCGGTGGTGCCCGAGGTGTAGAGCAGCTGCACGATGTCCCGGGCGTCGTGGTCGGTGTCGTACTCCTCCGGCACGGCGACCGCGTCCAGGAGCGAACCGGGCGCGTCCCGCAGCGGCTTGACCGCGAAGCCGTCCGGAACGCGGTCCGCGAGGGCCGGGTCGGCGAGGACGAGCGAGCTCTCCGACTGCTCCAGGAGGTACGCGAGGTCGTCGCCGGTCAGATGGTGGTTGACCGGCACGTGGATCAGGCCCGCCCGAGCGCAGGCCAGGAACGCGATGAGGTAGGCGTCCGAGTTGTGGCCGTAGGTCGCGACCCTGGCCTGGTCGGGCAGGCCGAGGCCGTGGTGCGGCTCCCGCAGGACGGCGGCGGCGGTGGTGACGGCCGCGTCCAGCTCGGCGTACGTCCAGGTCCGGTCGGCGTACCGGACGGCGATGCGGTCCGGTACGCGCTGGGCGCTCATGCGCAGGACGCCGTCGACGGTGCGGCTGAGGAGTCGTTCCATGCCGTGATCCTCGGCGTGCGGCGGGCGGATGGTCAAGTACCGTGCGGCGCGCCGTACATCCTCCCGAACCTCCCCGCGAACCTCTCCCCGGACTTCTCCCCGAACCTCCCCGACCTCGGATACCGAACGGGATGTTGACAAGGGGCCACGCAACTGCGTGCATGGTCCAACCCGCAGTGCTCGTCCATCCGTTGGGAGGCACCTTGCACCTCCGCACCCGCCTGAAACACCTGGCACTCACCGGCGCGGCCCTCGCCGTCGTCACCGCCACGCTGCCCGGCGCGGCGGCGGCCGACTCCGGGGACCGGGGCCATCGGCCGTCCGACCGGGGCCTGTCGGCCGTCATCCGGTACACCGAGTACGGCATCCCGCACATCGTGGCGAAGGACTACGCGAACCTGGGCTTCGGTACGGGCTGGGCACAGGCCGCCGACCAGGTCTGCGTCCTCGCCGACGGCTTCCTGACCGTGAACGGCGAGCGCTCCCGGCACTTCGGTCCGGACGCCGCCCCGGACGGCTCGCTGTCCTCGGCCGCCACCAACGTGTCCAGCGATCTGTACTTCCGCGGCGTGAAGGACGCCGGGACGGTCGAGGCGCTGCTCCGGACGCCCGCGCCGGCCGGGCCGAGCGGCGACCTGAAGGAGCTGATGCGCGGCTGGGCGGCCGGCTACAACGCCTGGCTGCGGAAGAACCGCATCACGGACCCCGCCTGCGCGGGCGCCGACTGGGTCCGCCCGGTGAGCGCGCTCGACGTGGCCCGGCGCGGCTTCGCGGTCTCGGTCCTCGGCGGACAGGGCCGGGCCGTCGACGGCATCACCGCCGCCCGACCGCCCGCCACTCCCCCGACAGGAACGGCAGGAACGGCAGGGACGGCAGGGACGGCAGGGACGGCAGGGACGGCAGCAACCACAGGGACCACACCCGACCCGGCGCGCACCGCCGAGGCCGCCCGTGCGCTGTTCGCCGCCGAGAACGCCACGATGGGCTCGAACGCCGTCGCGTTCTCCGGAGCGGCGACGGCCGACGGGCGCGGGCTGCTCCTGGGCAACCCGCACTATCCCTGGCAGGGCGGCCGCCGTTTCTGGCAGTCCCAGCAGACCATCCCGGGCGAGCTGAACGTGTCGGGCGCCTCGCTCCTCGGCACGACGGTCGTCAACATCGGCTTCAACGACAAGGTGGCCTGGAGCCACACCGTCGCCACCGGAGTGCCGCTCAACCTCCATCAGCTGACGCTCGCCCCGGGCGACCCCACCTCCTACCTGGTGGACGGGCGCCCGGAGCGGATGACCGCGCGCACGGTGACCGTGCCGGTCAAGGGCGGCGACCCCGTCACCCGTACCCAGTGGTGGACGCGGTACGGCCCTGTCGTCGGCGGCCTCGGTCCGCAGCTCCCGCTGCCGTGGACCGCCACGACGGCGTACGCGCTCAACGACCCCAACGCGGCCAATCTGCGCGGCTCCGACACCGCTCTCGGTTTCGGCAAGGCGCGCTCGACGCGGGACGTCGCCGAGACCCTGCGGCGCACGCAGGGGCTGCCGTGGGTCAACACGATCGCGGCCGACTCGGCGGGGCACTCCTACTTCAGCCAGTCGCAGGTGCTGCCCCGGATCACCGACGAGCTCGCGCAGCGCTGCTCGACCCCGCTCGGCCGGGCCACCTACCCGGCCTCGGGCGTCGCGGTGCTCGACGGCTCGCGCTCCGACTGCGCGCTCGGCTCCGACCCGGACGCGCTCCAGCCGGGGACCTTCGGACCGGCGCGGATGCCGACGCTCCAGGACACTCCGTACGTCGAGAACTCCAACGACAGCGCCTGGCTGACCAACGCCGACCGGCCGCTGACCGGCTACGAGCGGGTCTTCGGCACGACGGCCACGCAGCGCTCGCTGCGCACCCGGGGCGGTGTCGAGGACGTGGCGGCGATGGCGGAGCGGGGGCGGCTCACGGTGGCCGACCTCCAGCGCCAGCAGTTCGCGAACCGGGCTCCGGCCGGTGACCTGGCGGCGGCCGATGTCGCCGCGGCCTGCCCGGCGGCGCTGCCGGACGACCCCGAGGCCTGCCGGGTGATCGGAGCCTGGGACCGGACGATGAACGCGGAGAGCCGGGGTGCGCTGTTCTTCGACCGGTTCTGGCGGAAGTTCGCCGGTTCGGTGCCGGCGGCCGAGCAGTGGAAGGTGCCGTTCTCGGCGGCCGACCCGGTCCGTACCCCGCACACCGTGAACACGGCGGCGCCGGGCTTCGCGAAGGCGCTGCGGGACGCGGCGGCCGAGCTGCGGGCGGCGGGGATCCCGCTGGACGCACCGCTCGGTTCCCACCAGTTCGTCGTACGGAACGGGGAACGGCTGCCGATCAGCGGCGGAACCGAGTCGCTGGGCGTCTGGAACAAGACGGAGCCCGTGTGGAACGCGGCGGGCGGCGGCTATGTGGAGGTCGCCCACGGGACCAGCCACGTACAGGCGGTGGGCTGGGACGGGGGCCGGTGCCCGGTGGCCCGCACCCTGCTCTCGTACTCCCAGTCCTCGAACCCCGCGTCACCGCACTACAGCGACCAGACCCGGCTGTACGCGGGCGAGCGCTGGGTGACCTCCCGGTTCTGCGAGAAGGACATCCTGCGCTCGCCTGCGCTGCGGGTGGTGGTCGTCAGGGGCTGAGCGAGAGGAACACGAAGGCGGCGAAGATCACGAGATGGACGCCGCCCTGGAGGAGCGTGGCCCGTCCGGGCACCACGGTCAGGGCGCTCACCACGCCGGTGAGGGTGAGCAGGACCATGTGGACCGGTCCCAGGCCCAGCACGAGGGGCCCGGACAGCCAGATCGAGGCGAGCGCGATCGCCGGAATCGTCAGGCCGATGCTGGCGATCGCGGAGCCGTAGGCGAGGTTGAGGCTGGTCTGCATGCGGTCCCGGCGCGCCGCGCGGACGGCGGCGAGGGTCTCGGGCAGCAGCACCATCAGCGCGATGACGACACCGACGACCGCGTTCGGCAGACCCGCCGACTCGACGCCGTCCTCGATGGTGGGCGAGACCAGCTTGGCGTTGCCCACGACGGCGATGAGGGCGACGAGGAGCAGACCGAGGCTGGTGAGGGTCTCGCGCTTGGTCGGCGGGTCGGCGTGGTCGTCCGCCGACTCCTCGCCCGGCCGGGGCACGGGGAGGAAGTAGTCGCGGTGCCGGATGGTCTGGACGGCGACGAACACGCCGTACAGACAGAGCGAGGCGACGGCGGCGAAGGCGAGCTGCGCGGTGGAGAACTCGGGGCCGGGCTCACTCGTGGTGAAGGTCGGCAGGACGAGCGTCATCACGGCGAGGGTGCAGACGGTCGCGAGCGCGCCGCCGGAGCCCTCCGCGTTGAAGACCGCGACGCGGTTGCGGAGCGCGCCGACGAGGAGGGAGAGGCCGACGATGCCGTTGCAGGTGATCATGACGGCGGCGAAGACGGTGTCACGGGCGTACGTCGAGGTCTTCTCGCCGCCTCCCGCCATGAGGGTGACGATGAGTCCGACCTCGATGACGGTGACGGCGACGGCGAGGACGAGCGAGCCGTAGGGTTCGCCGACGCGGTGGGCGACCACTTCCGCGTGGTGGACCGCCGCGAGGACGGCGGCGACGAGACAGAGCGCGATGAGGACGACGGCGAAGCCGGGAAGGTCGCGCCCCCAGGCCACGCCGAGCACAAGCGCCGCCACCACCGGGCCCCAGGTGGTCCACTGTCTGGCCAATGACGCCGTGCTCGAACTCATGATCCGCATCCTGCCACAAGGGGGCTTTCGCCCGTTTCGTTCAGTCGTCGTGGTCGGTGAGGCCGCGCTCGTACGCGGCGAGGGTCTCGACGAACATCCGCCGCTCGGCCGGACCGAGCGGTTCCAGGGCCGCGCGCCAGGCGCCGGCGCTGCGACCGAGCCAGCCATCGATGGCCGCGCGATGCTCTTCGGCGATCGAGACGATCTTGCGCCTGCGATCGGCGGGGTCCTCGGCCCGCCCGAGGACACCCTTCTTCGTCAGGTCCCCGACCATCAGGCTCACGGTGGTGGGGGCGACCTCCAGGCGCGCGGCGAGCTCGTTGACGCTCAGCGGCCCGTCGAACAGGAGGTAGGCGAGCAGGGAGAGGTGGCGGGGCGCGAGCGTGAGCGACTGCAGCTCGTCGGGGATCCTGATGCGCTTGACCCGCCCGACCATCCGGGGCATGAGCAGCAGCAGCGTACGGACGGCGTCGTCCACGTCCGGGCCGTCGGCGGCCCCGCTCCCCTGGCGCGCGGTTGACACCCTGCACCCTCCCTTTTAGCTTTGCTTTCAAAGCAAATAGATCCGTCGTGATCGATGCTACCGGAAGGCACCGCCATGTCCGATTTCAACCAGCAGGTCATCGAGGAGTTCCGCGCCAACGGCGGCCGGGTGGGCGGGATGTTCGAGGGCGCGGCCCTGCTCCTCCTCACCACGACGGGTGCCCGCAGCGGTCGGCCGCACACCAACCCCGCCGTGTACGTGCGCGACGGCGCGCGGCTGCACGTCTTCGCGTCGAACGTCGGCGGGCCGAAGCACCCGGCCTGGTTCCACAACCTCAGCGCCGACCCGCACGTGACCGTCGAGCTCGGCACCCCGGACGGGACCGTCGAGCGCTTCGCGGCGACGGCGGTGGTGACGGAGGGCGAGGAACGGGACCGCCTGTACGCGGAACAGGCGGACCGCGACCCGGGATTCGCCACCTACCAGGCGGCCACGGACAGGATCATCCCGGTCGTCGCCCTGCACCGCCTGGACCTCGGGGACCCGGCGCGGCACCGGGCGATCGCCGGCCACCTGGTCAAGGTCCATGCCGAACTGCGGGCAGAACTGACGACGTTACGCGAGGGGTTGGACTCCGCGGAGGCGGCGACGGAGGCGGAGGTTACGGGGGAAGCGGAGGCGGTGGTTACGGGGGAAGCGGAGGGCGCGGCGGAATCAGTGGATACCCCGGCGCTCGGCCGGCGGCTCGCCCGCCACTGCCTGACCTTCTGCGGCGCGCTGCACGCCCACCACCACAACGAGGACAGCGTCTTCGACCTCCTGGAGCGCGAGTTCCCGGAGCTGGCCGACTCGCTGGACCGGATGCGCGAGGAGCACAAGGTGGTCGCCCGCACGGTGGAGGAACTGGAGGCGCTCCTCACCTCGGGAGCCGCACCGGCGGCCCTCCGCGCCGAGGTGGACCGGCTGGCGACCCGCCTGGAAGAGCACTTCACGTACGAGGAGGCGCAGTTGGTCCCGGCGCTCACGCGCACGCGGACCGTGCCCGAGACGTAGCCCCGCCCGCCCGAGGGCGGGGCGAGCCCTCGCCGCGCGTCAGTGGGCCGGGTTGCGGGCAGCGGCTTCGGCCGCGGACTTCAAGTCCCGCAGCCACGCTTCAAGACCCTCGCGGAGAAGTCGGGTCGCGGCGGGAACGTCCGCCTCGACCTGGGGGCCGGTGTGGGTCTCCTCGGTGCTGACCCGTACACCTCCCCCCTTGACCGCGGTGAAGGTCCACACGTGGACGCCGTCGATGCGCAGCCCTTCGCCGATCGCCGGGCCGGTCCAGCGGATGCACGAGTGCTGCTCGATCTGCCGCACGGTCGAGGTGATCTCCAGGCTGGTGGCGGGAATCGAGGGATGGGGCGGGATCGGCAGCGTCCACCGGAAGGCCGAACCCCTGCGGAGGTGGCCGTGGTCGAGGCGCTCCACGGCCTCGACGGGGGCCTGCCAGGACGGCCAGCGCTCCACGTCGGTCTGGAGCTTCCAGATGGTGTGCAGCGGGGCGTCGATCACGATCTCGGTCCGGTGACGGACGAGGGCGTCGGGGACGACGCCCTCGCCGCGGCAGGTGAGGGAGGCCCTGGCGGCGCGGGAGTCGGCGGACGCGACGGCACCGGCGGGTGCGGGTGCGGCGGGTGCGGCGGCGACGGTGCCGAGGAGGCCGAGGGCGACCGGGACGGTGACGAGGGCTGCGCGAATGCCGGTGCTGCGAGGGCTGCGGGTGCCGCGGGTGCCGGACATGGAGTTCTCCTCTGTCGGTCGGGCGTGAGGACCCTCCACCTCGAAGGTAGAGGCTCACACTTTCGTTAGATGTTGTAACTCGCCGCCCGGTGACGGGTCAACGGGTGCGTGATAACTTCTCACCAACCCTTGAGGTTGTAGCCGGATGAGCGGGGACGGTGGCGGACCATGGCGGCGACAGGTACGGACACCCCTCGGGAGCGCTATCGAGCCCAGGTACGGGCCGAGATCACGCAACGCGCCTGGGAACAGATCGCCACGGCGGGGGCCTCGGCGCTCTCGCTCAACGCGATCGCCAAGCAGATGGGCATGAGCGGACCGGCGCTCTACCGCTACTTCGCCGGGCGCGACGAGCTGATCACCGAGCTCGTCCGGGAGGCGTACCGGAGCCTCGCCGACACCCTCGGCGACGCCGCGGCCGCCGGTGCCGACCTGTCCGGACTCGCACACGCCCTGCGCGACTGGGCCCTGACGGACCCTCAGCGGTACTTCCTCGTCTACGGCACACCCGTCCCCGGGTACCAGGCGCCCGCGGACACCACCGCCATCTCCTCCGAGATCATGACGACGCTGCTCGACGCGTGCGCGGCACTGCCCCAGACGGGCGCGACGAGCCCGTTCGGCAGCTACCTGGAGGACCATCGGGGCTGGGCCGCGGGCCATCCCGCCCCGCCCGGGGCCCTCCACCGGTTCCTGGCCTTCTGGACCCGGATGCACGGCGTACTGTCGCTGGAACTCGCCGGCCACTTCACCGGCATGGACCTCGACCCGACCCTGCTCTTCACGGCCGAACTCGACGAACTGCTGGCGCCCCGACCCTGAGACCGGACAGGGGCTGGGGCCCTACGGGGTGCGGAAGCCGCGGAAGGTCACGTGCTTGCGCGTCACGAAGCCCAGCTTCTCGTAGAGGGCGATCGCGCCGGTGTTCGCCTCGGCCACGTGGAGGAAGGACCCTTCGCCCCGCGCCTCGATGCGTGCGGCGAGCGCGCCGACCAGACGGGCGGCGTGTCCCTGCCCGCGGGCCTCGGGCGCGGTGCAGACCGCGCTGATCTCGGTCCATCCCGGCGGCCGGAGCCGCTCGCCGGCCATGGCCACCAGCGCGCCCTTCTCGCGGATGCCGAGGTAGGTGCCGAGTTCGGGGGTCCGGGACCAGAACGGCCCGGGCCGGGTGCGTTCGACGAGGTCCAGCATCTCGGGCACGTCGTCCGTACCCAGTTCGACCACGCCGTCGTCCGTCGCGTCTCCCGGAGTCCCGGACGCGCCGTCGCCCGGCCGGATCATCTGGCGGCCTTCCAGGACGAAGACGGGCTCCCAGTCCGACGGCGGGAGGACCGGGCAGCTGAACATGTCGGCGAACTCCCCCCGGCCGAGGAGTTCGGTGAGGTCGGCCCACCTCACCGGATCCGGGTCGGTGGACACGGCCGCGAAGGTCGAGACGTCCGGCAGATAGGTGAAGGCCCTGCCGACGCGGCGGGCGAGAGGGGCGTGACGGCCCCGGAGGGACTCGCCCACGGGGTCGTCGAGTACGAAGGGATCGCGGCCCGCCATCGTGTTGTCCCTCTCAAGTTCCGTGCCGAACGGGGAAGTCGGTCACCAAGGGAGACCGTCTCGCGCACGAAGTCTAAGGGGGACGTGACGCCGACCCGCGGGCCCGGGCCGACCCGCCCGCCGCCGTCCTCGCCACCCGCGAACGGGGTGAGCGAACCCCGACAGGCCCTTGCCAAGGACTGCTTCAAACGAATCGTCCACGATGCGGAACGAAGTTTCCATAATTGCAGGGTTGCCCTATTGGCTCACCCGACGGCAAGCCTGTCAAGACCTCCCCTCCGGGCGGACGGGCGCGGCACGGTCAGGCCTCCCGAGGACCCAGCCGCCGCCACAGCTGTTCGTCGACCCGGTCGAGGAACGCCAAGGCCTCACGCTCGACCGCTTCGGCGGCAGCTCCGGTCCGGCCGTGGTTGTCGATCCGCTGGTACGCCAGATGGAGCTGCTCCAGGGCGTGGTGGATCTCTGCCGGCGCCACGGGGACGATCTTCGCGACGGGCCGTACGTAGTTCGGCCACCACCCCGTGACCGCCTCCCGCAACAGCACCCGCAGCTGCCCCGTCCTGCCGCACGCGCCGACGAAGCAGGCCGGCGGCGGCCGAAGCACGTCGAACAGCGCCTGGGTCTGGCGCCCGGACCCGCGCCAGCGGTTGCGCCGTTCCGCCTCGGCATAGCGGTCCCGGGTCATGCCGACCCCGACGGCCACCTCCTCCACCGTCAGCCCGAGGAGCCTCCGGCACTGCAGCAGCGTGCCCGGTTCGCCGAGCAGATCACTCGGCGAACACCACAACGCGGCCGCCAGCGCGTCGACTTGACGGGTCGTCGGCACCTCGGCGCCGGACTCCCAGGCCAGGAGCGTGTCGGGATGGAGGGGGCGCCCCTGGAAGGCCGAGACGGCCCAGGCGACCTGGCCTCGAGTAAGTCCGAGCTCCTCGCGCACACGGGCGGCGCGGCGGGGCTCGAGCGGCGGATAGGCGGAGTTTTCGCCCTCGGACGCTCCATGGAGATCATCTCGGGATGGCATAGCCGGACACCGTAGGGGCCAGGGGCCGCTCCGGCCAAGACCTCCGGCTTCCCCGGACACCCAGAACGCCGGTCGACGCGCGTCGACCCCCTTGAGCGACGCGCTTGTGCGTACCTCCAAAGAAATCCAGGAACCAATTCGTCCGCCTGGAGGAGTTGACGGCCCGAGGGCCCGTTCGTAGGGTCACAGCCGTCCACAGTGGAAAGTGAATTCCGCAATAAGGAATCGTGCCGTTCTCCGCACCCGGAATCCCGGCACGGTTTCCGTCCCCCGGACAGGTCCGTCCGCCTGCCCGACTCATCCGGCCGTGCTTCGCTTCGACCGTCCCCGCCGTGTGCCGGCCGGGCGGCCCCTCGGAGGGACTGTCCCCTTGCGCTCCCCTGCACCATTCACGCACGACCGCTCCCACCCGCCCCTCCCCGCCCATCCCGCGGACGAAGTGCTCCCCATGCGGCGGATGTTCCCCGCCGCCCTGCAGCACGTGGCCAGCATGTACGCGGGTCTCGCGGCGCCCCCGCTGATCATCGGCGGCGCGCTCGGCCTGACCGCGGCGCAGCTCACCGCGCTGCTGGCCGCGAGCCTGCTCGTCGCGGGCCTCACCACCGTCGCCCAGACGCTGCGCTTCTGGGGTGTCGGAGCCGGGCTGCCCGTCACCAACGGCGTCTCGTTCGCCGTGGTTTCCCCGGTCCTGGCGGCTTCCGTGTCACGGGGACCGGACACCCTGCCCCTGGTGTTCGGCGCCACTCTCGTCGCCGGGGTGGTCTGCTTCCTCCTGGCTCCGGTCTTCTGCCGGATCGTCCGCTTCTTCCCACCCGTCGTCAGCGGATCCGTCATCACACTGGTCGGCCTCTCACTGCTGCCGGTGGCCGGGGAGTGGGCCCGGGGTGGCGACCCCGAGTCCACCGGCTACGGCTCACCTTCCAACCTCGCGCTCGCCGCCGGGACTCTCGCCTTCACCCTCCTCCTCCATCGGATCCTCAGCGGACGCTTCCTGCAAAGGGTGGCGATCCTGCTCGGCCTCATCGCCGGCACGGCCGCCGCGGTACCGATGGGCAAGGTCGACTTCCACCACCTCTCCCAGGCACCGCTGTTCGCACTCCCGGAACCCTTCGCCTTCGGCGCCCCGCAGTTCCAGGTGCCGGTCATCGCCACCATGCTCGTCGTCATGCTCGTCTCCATGACGGAGTCCACCGCGTCACTGATCGCGGTGGGAACGGTCGTCGACCGACCGGTCGACGACCGCGTCATCGCGGGCAGCCTGCGCGCCCAGGGACTGGGCACCGCACTCGGCGGCGCCCTGGGAGCCTTCGTGGGCTGCGCCTACGCCCAGAACGTCGGCCTCGTCGCGATCAGCCGCATCCGCAGCCGGTACGCCGTCACCCTGTGCGGAGCGATCCTGGTCCTCATGGGTCTCGTGCCGGTCCTGGGCTCCTTGGTCGCCCTCGTGCCCCTGCCCGTACTCGGCGGGGCGGCAGTCGTCTTCTTCGGCTCGATCATCGTCGCCGGGATCCGCACCCTCGCCAAGGCGTCCCTGGCCACCGGGCACAACGGCATCATCGTGTCCGTCGCCCTCGCCTTCGGCCTCTTCCCCATCGCAGCGGCCGACTTCTACGACCGGCTCCCCGCGCCCGTCACCATGGTGCTGGGATCGGGCATCACGGCGGGATGCCTCGTCGCCGTCCTCCTCAACCTGCTCCTGAACCACTTCGGTCGGGGCAGCGAGGCCAACGAGAGCCACATCCCCACGACACAGGTCAACGCCTTCGACGACATCGGCAGCCAGGCACCTCTCCCCCCGCGCCCGGTCCGATGACGCCGAACGTCCCGGCAGGACGGTAATCGCGGCGGCACCGAGGCGAGCGCGCTACTCGGTGCCGTCGGCCCCGTCCTACGGAGCGGACCCCAGGCCGACCAGTTCCCGGAAACTCGAGTTCGTGTGGAGTTCTTTGAAGCACGGGTCGTGCTGAACGGTCCTCTTGTCGGCTTCGGTGACGAGGGTCTGCCGCAGGTCGTCGATCGCGTACGACCATTGCTGCTGACGGGCCTGCTCCCCCATATCCCTCCGCCGCGCGGTGAACATGTGCAGGCAGGCATGGTCGTAGGCCAGCCGTGGTGAGGCGGGAGCACCTTCGTGAGAGTGCTCCGCAGTGGTCGGCCCGGCTTCGGGACCGTCCTGCAGTGCCTCAAGGCACGCCACGAGTGTGCGGGCGTGGGGGTGCATCACGGCTTGCATGCGCCGCAGCGTCCTGCCCTTCCAGGTGACCGTTCTCGGATCGCAGAGGCGGTCGAGTTCATCCGCGGACGTCCGGGAGCTGATCAGCATCGCGGCGCGTTCCGCGGCCGTTCCGCCCCCTTCGACGTAGGCGTTGAGCCACTGGGTGGCGCTGCTGTAGAGGATGCGCATCTTCAGCGGCATCCAGCCCTCGTGGTCGTCGGTCATCCGCGAGATCCGTGACCGGGCGTACTGGTGGTCGATGGAGCGCGCGAACCCGGCGAAATCCGTCTTCTCGTCCGGCTGCTGTTCGTAGGCAGCCCACAGGTACTCGAAGCGCGCCAGTTCGTTGTCCGGGTCGTCGTCGACGGCCTTGGCAAGGAGTTCCACCTTCGTGGCCCCACGCTTCTCGTCCTCTGCAAGCAGCGACCTGCTGTGCGCGATCACCTGCCGGGTGACGCTCTTCCACTGGGAGGCGCCGTACAGGCCGTCCTGAAGTTCCTGGTGAACCGCGCTCAGCTCGACCAGGATGAAGGCGGCGGCGCCGGTGATCATCTGCGCCTTGGCCCTGTCCGTGTCCGGGTCGGCGGGAAGCCTCAGGTCCGCCCTGCTGAATACCGCGCCGGCAGCATGCTGTCCGTTGCGCGAGAGGGTGGTCGCCACGCGGTTGTCGTCCACGAGAGTGACCCTGGCACGCCAGGTGAGATCGGGCCTGAGCGCGAAGAACAAACGGGTCAGCGGTCCCACGAACTTGCCCGCGGGCAGGACACTGAGCTCCTCGACGGGAATCTGGCTCAGGGGCGTGCTTGCCGGTGTGGACGTGCTCTTGTTCAGGGACTGCGGAGACTCCGTGCCGAGGCCCTTCATCCTGGCGAGCAGATAGTCGGAGGACGCGGCGTTCACCTGCCCGTCGGGCTGCTGGACCTCGACCTGGAGACGGAGGTTCTGTCCCAACGCCGCCGCCGTCAGGAAGACGCCGATCGCCGCGAGAGCGATGTGCACGAACATGAGCCGCACGTCGTAACCGAGTTCCGATGCCAGAAGCACCGGAAGGACCCCGGCCACCATGACGACACCGAGGGCAAGCAACAGCCCGCGCCAGTGCTCCCACGTAGCGCCGCGTGCACCCCAGGTCACGAGACCTGCTGCCCCCACGCCGACGACCGCGACTACCAGCACTCCGATCCAGCACTGCGTCCAGGTGGGCTCGAAGGGGCTGAACATGGCGAACAGCGGTGCCATGACCGCTGCGGCGAACAGCAGAAACACACCGAGGACAGCGGCAGTTCGCCGGATCCACACCGGCCATGTGACCGCGTCCACCTTCACCAGCCACCGCGAGCACAGGCCTGCGAGAGCGTAGAGGACCAGCAACCCGATCGCGGTGAGCACGACCAGACGCCCCAGAGGAAGCGCCCAGTCCCTGTAGAAGCGATCGCCGTTCGACACGGCGGTCGGGAGAGGACGGCTCTTCAGGTCCGAGACACGCGCGATGCCGGCGGCCGCGGCGGCGCTCGCCGAATCAAGCTCGACGGCCGCGTCGAACTTGCCCTTGGCGGCGTCGAGGTCTCCGGAGCGGATCAAGAGCTGCCCGGCAGTGACCAGCTCAGCCGCGTCCCGACGCGCATCGGCCACCAGCCTGAGGCCGTCTGCCGCGCATTGCTGGTCGCCGTCGCCGGCTTTCAGCGACTCGTACAGCTGCTGCGCCCGGTCCAGGGATCCCGCCGAGAGATGGGCTTCGGCCGCCGTGCATGTCTGCTGCGCAACCGTGTCGTCCGGTGCAGCGGCGAGAGTGGCGGCCAAGGCGAAGAGCACGATGGCCAGGGCCCGAGCTGGTCGTGTCCACATGATCGACAAGGAACCGGAGCAGTCGGCTCATCGCAGGCAGGCGCACCGCCGACACCGTTCGAACCACCTGGAAGCGCAAGCGCTGAGGTCCACCCGGCCGTATGGTCGGTGGCGGACCCTACGATTTCTCAGGATTGCGTGGCACGGCCGGCGCCCGCTCAGGTCTCGTTGAGGGCACGGTGCACAGCAGCGCGGAATTCGCGGCGAGCTTGGTCGACCTGCTCCAGCTCGTGTGGCCGGACTTGGCCACACGTCACCTTCGGTAGCGACACCCAAGTCGCTCACGAGGGAGCCTGTTGGCCCATCCGACCGCACCAGAACCCCGACGTTTCACCCCGCGGACCGGCCGCGCGCTCCTGCATGGGACGCGGCGTGTCGTGTCCCGTGACCCGGAACTCGCAGTCCGCACGGACCTGTCCGACGGGGGCGCGGCCGGTGTGCTTGGTGAACGCGATCCCGGCGGGGGCTGACGGCCTTCTCCCGGACCCGCACCGCATGACGCGGGTGCGGCTACGGCCGGCCTGGTCACAGCGGGCGCTCGCGGCCCTCCCAGTACGGGTCGCGGAGGCGGCGCTTGTACAGCTTGCCGTTGGGGTCGCGGGGCATGGTGGTGATGAAGTCGACCGACTTGGGGCGCTTGAAGCCGGCGAGGCGGTCGCCGCAGTGGGCCAGGATCTCGTCGGCGAGCGCGGGCCCCGGCTCGTGTCCTTCGGCCGCCTCGACGACCGCCTTGACCTCCTCGCCCCAGTCGGCGTGGGGGATGCCGAAGGCGGCGGCGTCCGCGACGGCCGGGTGGGTGAGGAGCGCGGCCTCGATCTCGGCCGGGTAGATGTTGACCCCACCGGAGATGATCATGTCGATCTTGCGGTCGCGGAGGAAGAGGTAGCCGTCCGCGTCGAGGACGCCGAGGTCGCCGACGGTGAAGAAGTCGCCGATGCGGTTCTTCGCCGTCTTCGCCTCGTCCTTGTGGTACTGGAATCCGCCGGTGTTCATCTTCAGGTAGACGGTGCCCACTTCGCCGGGCGGCAGGCGCTTCCCGTCGTCGTCGAAGACGGCGAGTTCGCTGATCGGCCAGGCCCTGCCGACCGTGCCGGGCTTCTTCAGCCACTCCTCCGCCGTGGCGAAGGCGCCGCCGCCCTCGCTGGCGGCGTAGTACTCCTCGACGCACCGGCCCCACCAGTCGATCATCGCCCGCTTGACGTGCTCGGGGCAGGGCGCGGCGCCGTGGATGGCGTGGCGCATGGAGGAGACGTCGTACCGCTCCCGTACCTCCTCGGGGAGGGAGAGCAGGCGGTGGAACTGGGTGGGGACCATGTGGGTGTGGGTGCACGCGTACCGGTCGATGAGCCGCAGCATCTCCTCCGGCGTCCACCGGTCCATGAGGACCAGCGGGTGCCCGATGTGCAGGGCCGCGGAGGCGAACTGGAGGACGGCCGTGTGGTAGAGCGGCGAGCACACGAGGTGGACGTTGCCGTCGGCGGGCCGGATGCCGAAGATGCCGAGGAAGCCGCCGAGGGGGGTCTCCTCGGGGAGCCTGCCGGGCAGCGGGCGACGGATGCCCCGGGGGCGTCCGGTGGTCCCGGAGGTGTAGTTCATGACCCAGCCGAGCGTGCGGTCGGCGGGCGCGGAGCCGTCCTGCCCGTCGAGGAGTTCGGCGTACGGGCGGAAGCCGGGGACCGTGCCGACGGCGTACCGGTGGCTGGGGGCGAGCCCGGCCTCGTCGGCGGCGAGGGTCGCCGCCTCGCCGAACCGCTCGTGGGCCAGCAGGACCTTGGCGCCGGAGTCGGCGACGATCCAGGCGATCTCGGGGCCGACGAAGTGGTGGTTGACGGGGACCAGGTAGAACCCGGCCTGGGTGGCGGCGAGATGGGCCGTGAAGAACTCGGGGCCGTTGGGCAGGACGACCGCGAAGGCGTCGCCGCGTTCGAGTCCGGCGGCGCGCAGCCCGTGGACGAGCCGATTGGCCTCGGTGTGCAGCCGGCCGGCGGTCCACTCCTCGCCGTCGGGGGCGACGAGCACCGTACGGCCGGGGTCGGCGGCGGCCTGCGCCCAGAATCCGGCAGGGCTGGTGGACTGGCTCATTCCGCGCTCCGTCCCGCGATGCGGTTGATGCGGTCGACGGCCTTCTCGAAGCCCCGGGTGAGCTCGTCGACGACCTGCTGGACACTGCGCTCGGAGTTCATCCGGCCGACGATCTGCCCGACGGGCGTGCCGAGGAGCGGATCGACCTCGTACTTCTGGATACGGGACACGGCCTCGGCGACGAGGAGTCCCTGGAGCGGCATGGGGAGCGGGCCGGGGCCCGCCGGGTCGTCCCAGGCGTCGGTCCATTCGGTACGGAGCTGGCGCGCGGGCTTGCCGGTCAGCGCGCGGGAGCGGACCGTGTCGCCGGAGCCGGCGGCGAGGAGCTTGGCGGTCAGGGCGCGCGAGTGCAGGTCGGCCTCGGTGGTGGTGAGCCAGATCGAACCGAGCCAGACGCCCTGGGCGCCGAGGGCGAGTCCGGCGGCGATCTGCTCTCCGCTGCCGATGCCGCCGGCGGCGAGCACGGGCAGCGGGGACACCGCCTCGACGACCTCGGGAGTGAGGACCATGGACGCGATCTCGCCTGTGTGGCCGCCCGCCTCGTACCCCTGGGCGACGACGACGTCGATGCCGGCGTCGGCGTGGTGGCGGGCGTGGCGGGCGCTGCCCGCGAGGGCGGCGACGAGGACCCCGTGGTCGTGGGCGCGGGCGACGACGTCCGGGGGCGGGGAGCCGAGGGCGTTGGCGAGCAGTTTGATCGGGTAGTCGAAGGCAACGTCGAGCTGGCCGCGGGCGACCTGCTCCATCCAGCCGGTGATCCGCCAGCCGGAGGCCTCGCCCTCGGCGAGTTCGGGCACGCCGTGCTTGGCGAGGGTCGCGCGGACGAACGCGCGGTGCTCCTCGGGGATCATGGCCTCGACGTCCGCCTCGCTGACGCCTTCGACCTTCTTGGCGGGCATCACGACGTCGAGGCCGTAGGGCAGCCCGTCCGTGTGCTCCTGCATCCAGTCGAGGTCGCGCGCGAGGTCGTCGGGCGCGGTGTAGCGGACCGCGCCGAGAACTCCGAATCCGCCGGCTCTGGTGAGGGCGGCGGCCACCGCGGGGAAGGGCGTGAAGCCGAAGATGGCGTGCTCGATCCCCAGGGTGCGACTCAGCTCCGTCTTCATGGGCGGCAGGATGCCGCAGCGGCGCGGCGGAGGGAAGAGATTTTCTGATGCTGCGTCAGATTCTTTGGTCACGGCGCCCCCGCCTCGGATGCCGCCCGCCGCGCCTCACCCTCCTTCCGAGGCGTCGGGGACCGACGCGGCGTCCCGTCGCGCGCGGCGCTCTGCTCGTTGCGCATCCAGCGCGGCCCTCGCCGCGGCGGCCTCCCGCTCCACCCGCTCCGTCAACAGACGCACCCGGGCCTCCCGCTCCGCACCGGTCAAGCCCGTGAGACCCAGCCTGGCGTCACGTTCCTCCTGGGACACGGCGCCCCTCCTCTCCTCGGTCGGCCCCATCGTCCCCGCTGCGCATCCGGTCGTACAGCGTCGGCACGTCGACGTTTCGTCGCGGCTCCTCGTGGGAGAGGGTGGGCATGACGGAGGATGCGGCACGAGACGGAGTTCTGAGCCGGCGCGCGTTCGGCGGCGGCGTACTGGCCCTGGGAGGCGCGGTGGTGATCGGTGCGGTGCCCGGGGCCGCGGCGGCGCCGGGGTCCGAGGGGACCGGGGCCGAGGCGACGGGGGCCGAAGGGGCGGGGTCCGCAGGTGCGGGACCCGGGCGGGCCGCGCGGCGGACGACCCTGCGGCGCGGGTCGGCCGAGCGGGCCGGGCTGCTCCCCGCGCAGCTGGACCGGCTGGTCGCCGACGCCGAGGCCTTCCTCGCTCCCTCCCCCACGCACCCCTGGTACGCGGGGGCCGTGCTGCTCGCCGGGCGCGGCGGGACCGTCGCCCTGCACCGGCCGATCGGCTCGGCCGTGCGGTACTCCGCGTACGACGAGAAGACGGACACGGGCGTCGAGCTGCCGCCGGAGGAGCAGCGCCCGATGACCGAGGACACGGTCTTCGACCTGGCGTCCGTCTCCAAGCTCTTCACCTCGATCCTGGCGGTGCAGCAGATCGAGCGCGGGGCGCTCGATCTGGAGGCGAAGGTCACCGCGTACCTCCCGGAGTTCGGGGGCGGCGGGAAGCAGGACGTCACGGTACGTCAGCTGCTCACGCACACCTCGGGTTTCCGGTCCTGGATCCCGCTGTACCGGGAGCCGACCCGGGAGGGGAAGCTGCGACTGCTGTGGAACGAGGTGCCGGCGAACCCGCCGGGCTCCGCGTACCTCTACTCCGATCTGAATCTGATCTCGCTCCAGCTGATCCTGGAGGAGATCACCGGTCACGGTCTGGAGGTCCTGCTCCACGACGAGATCACCGCTCCGCTCGGGATGCACCGCACGCGTTTCAATCCACCGCTCTCCTGGCGGGCGGACATCGCCGCCACCGAGGACGCCCGGCGCCCCTGGTCCGGCCTCGACCGGGGCATGGTGCGGGGCGAGGTCCACGACGAGAACGCCTACAGCATGGGCGGAGTCGCCGGCCACGCCGGGATCTTCTCCCGCGCCTGGGACCTCGCGATCCTGGCCCGCACCCTCCTCAACGGCGGCGCGTACGGCCGGGCCCGCATCCTCTCCCCCGAGTCCGTGGAGCTGATGTTCACCGACTTCAACACCGCCTTCCCCGGCGACGAGCACGGCCTCGGCTTCGAGCTCTACCAGCACTGGTACATGGGCGCGATGGCCACACCGCGCACGGCCGGTCACACCGGATTCACCGGGACCAGCCTCGTCCTCGACCCGACGACCGACGCCTTCCTGATCGTCCTCGGCAACTCGGTCCACCCGGTGCGCTCGTGGCGGTCCGGCTCGGCGCCCCGGGTCGCCGCGGCGAACGGCCTGGCCCGCGCCGTCCCCGTCCGCCCCGCCCGGGGCCGTACCGCCTGGTTCTCGGGCATGGCGAGCGCCACCACCGCCACGCTGACGCTCCCTCAGGTGCCGGGCGCCGCCCGCCTGGAGTGCGCGCTGTGGTGGGACACCGAGCCGGGCGCCGACCCGGTCGCCCTGGAGGCCTCGACCGACGGCGGCACGACCTGGCAGCCGGTGCCCTTCACCACGGACGGCCGCACCGAGCACCCGACCGGCGCCGTCGGCGGCTGGTCCGGCCGCGTCTGGCACACCGCGTCCGCGCCGCTGCCCGGGCCGGACACCCTCCTCCGCTGGCGGTACACCACGGACCAGCGGTACGTGGGGCGGGGCGTGTACGTGGACGGGCTGCGGCTTCTCGACAGCGCGGGACGCCCCGTGTTCGACGAGGTGCGGCCGGCCGACGGAGCGCGGATCGACGCCAACGGCTGGACCAGGTCGGCCGATTGAGAGGTACAGGGCAAGCCCCGGGGCGAACCGTCGGGACGGAGTGCGCACAAGTGATCACGTGCGGTACCGTCCCGGCGGGAAGATCTCACCGGGGGGATGAGACGAACGCCTGGGCGAGCGTCTGTCGCGTCGCCCGTTCGCGGTGCCCTTCCGGTCCGCGGGGGTCGCCGCAACCGGCCCGCTGACGAACGCGGCACAACCGCCTCCAGGCCCAGCCGCCCCATCGTCCTTGATCTCGGTCGCCGGCCGAGGCGAGCCCCAGCAGCCGGGCCTGCTGCGGATCCAGAGCCGCCAGCTCGGCGGCCGCGCCACCGGCTCGCAGCCACTGCCCGCCGCCGGCTCCCCGAACGTCAGCCCGCCTCCCGCAGCCCTCAGTAGACCCGGCCTCAGCCCCAGCGGATCCCAGCGCCAACGTCAGGTGGACCTTGACCGGCTCGCCGAACACGCCCTCGCGGACGAACACCGGCAGGCCTTCCCAGTTCGACAGCTCCTGCTCGGTGGGGCGCGGGGCGCAGGGGGCCGGCCGCCCGGCTCTGCCGGGCCGACCTCGGTGAGGACTTCTCCGGCCCGGCCCGTACACGCACTCTGAGTTCGCGACCCCCGAGGCGGTCTGTGTCCGGAGGTTCCGGTGCCGTTCCCGGGGCGGGGTGCTGTCGCAGGGGCTCAGAGTGCGTGGGTCACCGGGGTGGCGGCGAGTCGCTCTTGGTGCGGGCTCGGGAGCCGGGTGGAGCCTCTGGTCAGCAGGACACCACGGCCGAGACGGTCGCGGTCGACGGGGGCCAGCCCCCCTGGTTCACGGAGAAGTTGCCGGTGACCGTCGAACCGCACGGCGCGGTGGTGATGATGCTGCCGACCGAGGTCGCGCCCGCCTGCACGAGCACGGTCGGGTTGATGGGCGCGATCGGGGCGCCGCCGACGACCGTGCCGGAGACCGTGAAGCCGACCTGCTGGGGCTGCCACCCGGAGTTGGTCGTGGCTGCGACCCCGTAGAAGCGGACCTGGTTGCCGGTCACCTCGACACAGGCCCTGGTCAGTAGGATCCCGGGCGCACCGGGGGTGCCGCAGGTGACGACGGCGCCGACCGGCCCGGTCGGCGCGGCGACGGCTTCCTGGCCGGTGGCCAGGGTAGCCAGGGTCGCAGCGGCGACCGCAACAGTGGCAAGACTCTTCATGGGGTCCCTCCCTCTTCCGTTGCCCTCATCTGAGAGCAATGTGAAATGTCACATACCTTGCGGGTGGATCATGGCAGTGCACCGAGGTGGGCAGCGCCGGATTCCGAGGGGAAAGGTATTTTTCTCCTGGTTCCGGCCACCGAATGGCCTGAATGCCGTGTCAGAGGCCACGCAAGAAGCTGCCGCACTCGCACGATGTCGGCGGCGAAGGACGTAGGGCTTCGCCTTCACATCGAGGTGTTCCTTCATGCTGCCCCTGTCCGAGCGCCGCCCACCGGGCGCGCGCCGCTTCGCGCTGTCCGCCTGGCTGTGCGCGCTCTCCCCCGCCGTCCTGGCGGCGGTCGTCCTCGCGGTCACGCCGCCGTCGCGCGCGGCCGCGTCGGCGCCGCCCGCGATGACCGCCGCGACCGCCGCGACCGCCGCGACCGCCGCGACCGCCGCGACCGCCGCGACCGCCGCGACCGCCACGAACACGACGACGGCCGCCGCCGTCACCACCGCATCGCTCACGACGCAGGTGTCCACCACCCCGTTCAAGGTGCGCGAGAACTACTACTGCACGCGCATACCGGCCCTCGTCACCAGCACGACCGGCGCGCTCCTCGCCTTCGCCGAGGGTCGTACGCGGCTGACGGCGACCGGCTGCCACGACGTCGGCGACAACGACATCGTGCTCAAGAGGTCCCTCGACGGCGGTGCGACCTGGACGGACATCCAGGTCGTCGTCGGCGCGGGCGACGCGCTCGCGCACGGCAACCCCGTCCCCGTCGTGGACGCGGTGACCGGCCGGATCACCCTGCTGTACTCCAGCAGCGACTGGAACCGTGACGCGGCCAAGCCCGCGCGCGGCGGCTTCCCCCGTACCGTCCACGCCGTGCACAGCACGGACAACGGGCAGACCTGGTCCCCGAGCGTCGAGATGCCGCAGTTGAAGGCCACGGGGTGGACCTGGGTGTCCACCGGCCCCGGCCACGGCATTCAGCTCGACCGCGGGCCGCACCACGGCCGGCTGATCGTGCCCGGCGACCACACGGCGGGGAACAACACGACCGCGGGCGCCCACCTGTCCTACAGCGACGACGGCGGTCTGACCTGGCAGCTCGGCGCCACGACCACGCCCGTCAGCAAGTCCGGTTCGTTCCCCGCCGAGTTGACGGTCGCGCAGACCGTCGACGGCGGCGTGTACGTCAACGCGCGCAACTCCGAGCCCACCCGCTGCGCCACCAACGAGCACCGGCTGGAGACCACGAGCGCCGACGGCGGCGCCACCTTCGCCGCACCCTTCACCCCGGTGGCCAACCTGGACACCTCCCCGACGTTCGGCTCGCTGCTGCGGCTGCACGCGCAGGACCGCGACGGCAAGCCCGACCGGCTCCTCTACTCCGGTCCCTCGCGGCTCGGCCCCAGCCCGCTGGAGGACCGGCGTGAGCTGGCCGTCCGCTCCTCGTACGACGAGGGCAAGACCTGGAAGACGGTCGGCACCCTGATCTCGCCGGCCCGCACCGGCTACTCCGACCTGGCGGTGCGGTCCGACGGCTCCCTCGGCGTCCTGTACGAGACGGCCGGCAACATCCCGCACGGCAACCTCGTCTTCACGGCCTTCACCGAGAAGGACATGGACGACGCCGCGACCGAGCTGCGCCGCCCGCGCACCGCCGACACCCGCGAGCGGGCGCCCGGCGAGGCCGGCAACCACGCCGTCGTCCACGGCGGGGCCGCGCTCGGAGCACGCGGCGGCGGCAAGGCCATGGAGCTCGACGGCCAGGACGACTACCTGCGGCTCGTCTGCTCTCCGTCCCTGCGGGTCGACGACGGGAACTTCACCGTCACGGCCTGGTTCCGGCACTCGGCGACCACCGACACGCTCCCGCTCGTGTGGGCGTACGGGATGCCGGGCACCGACCCGCTGAAGAAGGGCCGGCACTTCTCCGTCCGGGCCGAACCCGGTACGGGCGTCCTGCGCGCCACGGTCGGCACGGACATCGGTTCCACGGAGGTGACCCTGCCCTCCTCGTACAACGACGGCGCATGGCACCACGTCGTGTTCACCCGCGAAGGCCTCACCCTCGGCCTCGCGGTGGACGGGGGCCTTCCGGCCACGGCCGTCATGCCGGCGGGGAGCTCGGCGGCGGACCGGAACCTCACCCCCGCGGCCGAGTTCAACATCCACATCGGCGCCCGGCCCGACTTCCCCAACCAGCCGGCCGGGGTCGCGCAGCTCTTCCGCGGCACCCTGGACGACGTGCGTCTCTTCGGGCGCGCGCTCACCCCTGACGAGGCGGCCCTGGTGAAGGACGGCTCGCTCGCCGTGGCCACCGGGGACGAGCGTCTCCGCCTCGGATTCTCCACCGTCTGGTAGCCGGGTCGACCCCCTCGGCGGCGAGCGGGCGCCCGCCCGTCGAGGGGGTCGGTCTCCGTTGGCGAGGGGGCAGTTTCCGTTGGGTCAGTCGTCGGTTTCCGACGCCGTGCGCAGGGCGGTCAGTACGGGGCTGATCAGGGGGTGTTCCTCCGCGCCGCGCCGGACTGCGGCGAAGACCCTGCGGGTCGGGGCGACGCCGTCGATCGGGCGGACCTCCACGCCCGACAGATCCGTGCCGCGCAGCGCCGAACGCGGCACGAGCGCCACGCCGGCGGACGCCGCCGCGAGGGCGACGACCGCGCGGAAGTCGTCGGACGAGTGCTCCGGACGCAGTGTGAAACCGGCGTACTCGCAGGCCAGGACGGTCACGTCGTGGCAGGGGTTCCCGGCGGACTGGCCGATCCAGGCGTCCTTGGCGAGGTCGCCGAGTGCGACCCGCTCCCCGGCCGCCAGGGGATGGCCGGGCGGCAGCACCGCGTCGAAGGGTTCCGCGTAGAGCGGGACGCGGGTGAGGCGGGCGTCGTCCTCGCCCGGGGCTCCGCGGTACTCGACCGCGACGGCCACGTCGACCTGCCGGTCGAGGACCATCATCAGGCTCTCGTCGCCCTCCGCGTCCCGCACCCGGACCCGGATGCCGGGCGCGGTGCGGGCCAGGGCCGTGAGGGCCGGGGCCACCACGAGTCCGATGCCGGTGGCGAAGGCGGCGACCGTGACCGTACCGGCCTCGCCGGAGCTGTAGGCGGCGAGTTCGGACTCGGCGCGCTCCAGCTGGGCGAGGACGGCGTTGGCGTGGCTGAGCAGGATCTCGCCGGCCGGGGTGAGGCGCGCGCCCCGGGCGCTGCGGTCCACCAGGCGGTGGCCGGTCTCCTGCTCCAGGGCGGCGAGCTGCTGGGAGACCGCGGAGGGGGTGAGATAGAGCGCGGCGGCCGCCGCCGTGACCGTACGGTGGTCCGCCACCGCACGGAGGATGTGCAACCGCCGCGCTTCGATCATGCTCCTAGTTTCGCAGGCCGCGGGGCCTGCGCCCGCCACGCTAGAGGGCGGCGCGGGCCTCGACGAACGCGTCCACGACCCGGTTCACGTCCTCCGTGGAGTGCGCGGCGGACAGCTGGACGCGGATGCGCGCCTGGCCCTGCGGCACGACCGGGTACGAGAAGCCGATCACGTACACGCCGCGCTCCAGGAGGAGCTCGGCCATCCGGCCGGCGACGGCCGCGTCACCGATCATGACGGGGGCGATGGCGTGGTCGCCGGGGAGGATGTCGAAGCCCTCCTCGGTCATGCGGGAGCGGAAGAGCGCCGTGTTGGCGTTCAGCCGGTCGCGCAGGTCGCCGGCGGACTCCAGGAGGTCGAGGACCTTGAGGGAGGCGGCGGCGATGACCGGGGCGAGGGTGTTGGAGAAGAGGTACGGGCGCGAGCGCTGGCGCAGCAGGGCGACGATCTCGGCGCGGGCCGCGACGTAGCCGCCGGAGGCGCCGCCGAGGGCCTTGCCGAGGGTGCCGGTGATGATGTCGACGCGGTCCATGACGCCGTGCAGCTCGGGGGTGCCGCGGCCGCCGGGGCCGACGAAGCCGACGGCGTGCGAGTCGTCGACCATGACCATGGCGTCGTACCGCTCGGCCAGGTCGCAGATCTCGGCGAGCGGGGCGACGTAGCCGTCCATCGAGAAGACGCCGTCGGTGACGATCAGCTTGCGGCGGGCGCCGCCCTCGGTGGCCTCCTTGAGCTGCTGCTCCAGATCGGCCATGTCGCGGTTGGCGTAGCGGAAGCGGCGGGCCTTGGAGAGGCGGATGCCGTCGATGATCGACGCGTGGTTGAGGGCGTCGGAGATGACGGCGTCCTCGGCGCCGAGGATCGTCTCGAAGACGCCGCCGTTGGCGTCGAAGCAGGAGGAGTAGAGGATCGTGTCCTCCTGGCCGAGGAAGGCCGAGAGGCGCGCCTCCAGCTCCTTGTGCACCTCCTGCGTGCCGCAGATGAAGCGGACGGACGCCATGCCGTAGCCCCAGCGGTCGAGGGCCTCGTGGGCGGCGGCGACCACGTCGGGGTGGTCGGCCAGGCCCAGGTAGTTGTTGGCGCAGAAGTTGAGGACCTCGCCGGGGCGGCCGCCCGCGGTGACGGCGACGGTGGCCGACTGGGGGGTGCCGATCACGCGCTCGGGCTTGTGGAGGCCGGCCGCGCGGATCTCTTCGAGGGTGGCACGGATGTCGTCGCGTACGGAATCGAACATGGGTCAGGCTCCCGCAGTCCAGTCGAGGATGATCTTGCCGCTCTTGCCGGAGGCCGCGTCGTCGAAGGCGGCCTCGAAGTCGGTGTACGCGTACCGGCCGGTGACGACGGGGGCCAGGTCGAGGCCCGCCTCCAGGAGCACCGACATCGCGTACCAGGTCTCGAACATCTCGCGGCCGTAGATGCCCTTGACCGTGATCATGGACGTGACGATCTTCGCCCAGTCGACGGCGAAGTCCTCGCTGGGCAGGCCCAGCATGGCGATCTTTCCGCCGTTGGTCATGTTGGCGACCATGTCGCGCATGGCGTGCGGGTTGCCCGACATCTCCAGGCCGACGTCGAAGCCCTCCTTCAGACCGAGGGTGCGCTGGCCGTCGGCGATGGTCTGCTCGGCGACGTTGAGGGCGAGGGTGACGCCCGTCTTGCGCGCCAGGGCCAGGCGCTCCTCGCTGACGTCGGTGATGACGACGTTGCGGGCGCCGGCGTGCTTGGCGACGGCGGCGGCCATGATGCCGATCGGGCCCGCGCCGGTGACGAGGACGTCCTCGCCGACGAGCGGGAAGGAGAGTGCCGTGTGCACGGCGTTGCCGAAGGGGTCGAAGATCGCGGCGATGTCGAGGTCGACGGGGACGCGGTGCACCCACACGTTGGACGCGGGCAGCGCCACGTACTCGGCGAAGGCGCCGTCCCGGCCGACGCCGAGGCCGACGGTGGCGCGGCAGAGGTGGCGGCGGCCGGCGAGACAGTTGCGGCACTTGCCGCAGACGAGGTGGCCCTCGCCGCTGACCAGGTCGCCGACGGCGATGTCGGAGACGTCACGGCCGACGGAGACGACCTCGCCGACGAACTCGTGACCGATCGTCAGCGGCGTGGCGATGGACTTCTGCGCCCAGCCGTCCCAGGAGCGGATGTGGAGGTCGGTTCCGCAGATACCGGTCCGCTTGACCTTGATCAGTACGTCCCCGGGGCCGGTCTCCGGCTCGGGCACGTCCGTGAGCCAGAGTCCCGGCTCCGCCTTCAGCTTGACCAGCGCCTTCAATGCAACGGCTCCCGACGTGCGTGTCCTGTGATGTGCGGGCGTGGGCACGACTGTGTGCCCAAGATCCCTGGAAGAGAATCTTCCGTACGTGGGGCTCCGGGTCCATCGAGGATTTCTTAAGCGCGCTCGCAGATCAGCTTCACGCCCCTGGCGGGGAGCGGGTCGGCGTCAACCTGGGCGCGCTGCTCGGTCACCGCAGCCCGGTACCGCCGTTCGGTCACCGGCGCCCGGTCACCGCCGTTCCGTGACCGCCGTTCCGTGACCGCCGTTCCGTGACCGGCGTTCCGTCACCGGCGTTCGGTCACCGCCCCAGCGCGGCCATCGCGGCGTTGTGGCCGGGGACGCCGCTGACTCCCCCGCCCCGGATCGCGCCCGCTCCGCACAGCAGCACGTTGGCGTGGCGGGTCTCGACGCCCCAGCGGCCGGTGTCCCCGTCCCCGTACGGGAAGGAGAGGTCGCGGTGGAAGATGTGGCCGCCGGGCAGCCGCAGCTCGCGTTCGAGGTCGAGCGGGGTCTTCGCCTCGATACAGGGGCGGCCGTCCTCGTCGAGGGCGAGACAGTCGGCGATCGGCTCGTCGAGGTGGGCGTCGAGCTGGGCGAGGGTCGCCTTGAGGAGCGCGGCGCGGGTGCCGTCGTTGTCGGCGGCGAACAGCCGGGCGGGGGTGTGCAGCCCGAAGAGGGTGAGGGTCTGGTGGCCGCGGGCGGCGAGCTCGGGGCCGAGGATCGTGGGGTCGGTCAGGGAGTGGCAGTAGATCTCGGAGGGCGGGGCCGAGGGGAGGTGGCCGGCGGCGGCCTCGGCGTGGGCGGCGGCCAGCTGCCCGTACCCCTCGGCGATGTGGAAGGTCCCGGCGAAGGCCTCGCGCGGGTCGACGGAGCGGTCGCGGAGCCTCGGCAGCCGGGTGAGGAGCATGTTGACCTTGAGCTGGGCGCCTTCCGGGGGCGGCGGGGGCGTCTCGCCGAGCAGGGCCGCGAGCTCCTGCGGAGAGGCGTTGACGAGGACCTGACCGGCCTCGACGGTGCCCTCGCCGTCGGCGGTGCGGTAGGTGATCGCGGCGCGGCGGCCGTCGGTCTCGATGCGGGTGGCCTCGTGACCGGTGAGGACGTGGGCCCCGGCGGTGCGGGCCGCGTCCGCGAGGGCGTCGGTGAGGGCGCCCATGCCGCCGACGGGGACGTCCCAGTCGCCGGTGCCGCCGCCGATGACGTGGTAGAGGAAGCAGCGGTTCTGGAGGAGCGTGGGGTCGTGGGCGTCGGCGAACGTGCCGATGAGCGCGTCGGTGAGGACGACTCCGCGGACGAGGTCGTCGGCGAAGCTCCGCTCGACGGTCACGCCGAGGGGTTCCTCGAAGAGCATCCGCCAGGTCTCGGCGTCGTCGAGGCGGGCGCGGAGCGCGGCGCGGGTGGGCAGGGGCTCGGTGAGGGTGGGGAAGATCCGGCGTGCGGCCCGGCCGGTGCGGCCGTAGAAGGCCTGCCAGGCCTCGTACTCGCGGTGGGAGCCGGTGAGCGCGGCGAAGGAGGCCCGGGTGCGCTCGGGCCCTCCGCCGACGAGGAGGCCGCTGTCGCCCTTCGGCGTGTACGAGGAGACCGACCGTTTCCGTACGGCGAAGCGCAGCCCCAGCTCCCGCACGATCTTCTCGGGGAGGAGCGAGACGAGGTACGAGTACCGGGAGAGCCGGGCGTCGACCCCGGCGAAGGGCCGCGTGGAGACGGCGGCCCCGCCGGTGGAGCCGAGCCGCTCAAGGACGAGGACGGACCGGCCGGCCCGGGCCAGGTAGGCGGCGGCGACGAGGCCGTTGTGGCCGCCGCCGACGACGACGGCGTCGTACGCGCGGGGTGCGGTGGGGACGCCGGGAAGCGGATCACGGTCGGTCATGGCTCATGCTCACACGGGCTCGACGGGCCGGGGAAGGGGCAGGACCGGGGAGCCCTCGGAGCACCCGGGGAGCCCGCGGAGCGCCCGGAGAGCCCTACGGCAGCGAGCCGGTACGTGTCCCCGCCCGAGATCGCGCCGCACAGCGCGGGCGCCGCCGTCTCACGGCCGCACCCGAACGCCGGGGCTCACGGCGGCACCCCGCCGCCGGGTCACGGCGCGTCCGAGGCCGACAGGCCGGCCGCGCCCCGGTGGAGGGCGGCGGCCTCCGCGGGGCGGCCGAGGCGCTCCAGGCACTGGGCCTCGTCGTCGAGACCGGCGAGGGTGTCGGGGTGGTCCGGGCCGAGGACCCGGGTGCGGACGGCGGCGATGGCCCGGTGGGCCGCCAGGGCCTCCTCCCAGCGGCCGAGCCGGCCGAGGGCGACGGCGGTCTCGCGGTGGCTCAGGAGGGTGTCGTGGTGGTCGGGGCCGAGGACGCGCTTCCGGGCGGAGCGGACGCTCTCTGACTCGTCGAGCGCCTCCGCCCAGCGCCCGAGCCGGCCGAGGTTGACCGCGAGCGCGTGGCGGGCGCGCAGGGTCTCGGGTCCGTCGGAGCCCTGCACGCGCGTGCGGGCGGCGATGACGTCACGGCAGACGTCGAGCGCGTCGGCGGCCTGCCCCATGCGGCCGAGGCAGACCCCGGTCTCGTAGCGGGCGGTCAGGGTGTCCGGGTGGTCGTCGCCGAGGGCCGCGGCGCGCGCGTCGGCCACCGCGCGGTACTGGGCGAGCGCCTCCTGCCCGCGGCCGAGACGCCCGAGGGTGTACGCGACTTCGTGGCGGGTCACCAGCGTGTCGGGGTGGTCCTCGCCGAGCAGCCGGGCCCGGGCCTCGACGACCTCGTGCGCCGCGCGGTACGACTCCTCCAGGCGGCCCAGCCGGCCGAGCGTGAAGGCAAGGTTGTGGCGGCAGCGCAGGGTGTCGGGGTGGTCGGGGCCCACGGTGCGCTCGCGGGCGGCGAGCACGGCGACGTACAGCTCGTACGCCTCGGTGTGCCGTCCGAGGCGGCCCAGCGCGTACGCCCGCTCCTGGCGCGCCGCCAGGGTGTCGGGGTGGTCGGCGCCGAGGGCCCGGGCGCGGCCCTCGGCGACCCGGTCGAAGACGTCCAGGGCGTCGGCGGGGCGGTTGAGCCGGGCGAGCGCGAAACCGACCTCGTAACGGCTGGTCAGGGTGTCGGGGTGGTCCTCGCCGAGGACGCGGGCGCGGTGCTCGGCGACGGACCGGTGCACCGACTCGGCCTCGTCCCAGCGGTCGAGCCGGCCGAGGCCGATCCCGGCGCGGTACCGGCCGGCGAGGACGGCGAGCAGCTCGGCGGTGGGCCCGGGGGCGGGCGCGGGGGCGGTCGTCTCGTCGGCGAGCGAGCTCGCGTCCGACGCGCGCGTGGCGGTGGTCCACTCGGTGGTGAGCACGGCCGCGGCCGGGTCGTGGGCGACCGGACGCGGCGCCGTGGCGGTGCCGGCCGGAGCGTCCGCGGCCCCGGGCCGGTGTCCGCCGCGCATCTCACGGGCCCACGCGGGCGCGGGCGCGCCGGTGCCGCCGGGTCGTGGAGCTCCCGGCACCGGGTACGGCGCGGTCTCCGCGAGCTCCGTGCCGTGGCCGGTGCCCGGGCCCGTCGCCGGAACCGGGACGGCCGTCGGGGCGAAGCGGCCGGAGACGATCCGGCGCCGCAGGTCGCCCGCGTCGGCCGGCCGCTCCTCGGGGACCTTGGCGAGCAGGTCGAGGACGATCCGGTCGAAGTAGGGGGGCAGCTCCGCGCGGTGGGAGCGCGGCGGGCTCGGCACCGTGTCCCGGTGGCCGATGAGGATCGCCCAGGAGTCGCCCAGGTCGAAGGGCGGGGCGCCGGTGGCCAGTTCGTACAGCACGCACCCCAGCGAGTAGAGGTCGCTGCGGTGGTCGACCTCGCCGCCGCCGATCTGCTCCGGGGACATGTAGTGGGGCGTCCCCATGGCGATGCCTGTCCCGGTGAGCTTGGACGTGAAGCCCATGTCCGTCCCGAGTCGCGCTATCCCGAAGTCGCAGATCTTCACCGTCCCGTCCGCGAGCCGCATGATGTTGGCGGGCTTCAGGTCGCGGTGGACGATCCCCTGGCGGTGCGTGTACGCGAGGGCGTCGGCGACCTGGTCGGCGATCTCGACGAGGTCCTGGACGGGCAGCGGGTGCTGGGCGTTGGCCGCGAGGAGCTGGCTGAGGTTGCGTCCCTCCAGGAGCTCCATGACGAGGTAGAGCACGCCGTCGTACTCGCCGAAGTCGTGCACGACGGTGATGCCCCGGTGCTGGAGGGCGGCGGCGACGCGGGCCTCGCGCCGGAAGCGCTCGCGGACCACCGACAGGAAGTGCGGGTCGTGCTGCGGACCGAGCGGTTTGAGGCACTTCACGGCGACGCCGCGCCCGAGTGCCTCGTCGGTGGCACGCCAGACCTCGCCCATGCCTCCGCGGCCGATGACCTCGTGCAGCCGGTACCGGCCCTGGATCAGCCCGCTGTCCCCCATCGTGTGGTGTCGCCCCCGTCGCTTCCGTGCACCCTCCCCGACATGTCCAGTATGGCCGCAGCCTCTGACAGTGGGTACGGGTAGGTCGCGTGTCAGGGACCGGAAGGGGTGCCGGCACCCGGCCGGCCCCGGGTCCCGAGGCGGGCGTAGGGATCGGGGCGGGTGTCCTGACCGAGGCGTTCCACGGCCCGGAGGATGTGCCGGGGCGGCAGTCGCCAGCGCAGGCGGTCGGGGATGCACCGGAGGAGGTTGGCGGTCGCGACGAGCCGTCGGTCGACGGTCCCGGCCGCCGGGGCGGGCCTGCCGTAGAGGGCGTGGGCGTAGGGGGGCAGAGTGTCGTACGCGAGCGCTGTCACGCGCCGCCAGATCACCTCGCGCGCCGGTATCAGGACGGGTTTCACCGGCGGACGGCGCAAGAAGTCCTCCACGGTCCGCGCGTCGGGTCCGGCGGCGAGGCGGGGCAGCACGGTCGTGAAGTAGCGGTCGAGAGCGGCGACGGAGCCCGGCACGGTCTCCGGGTCGAGGCCGACGAGACGGGCGGAGACACGGTGCTCGTCGAGGTAGCGGTCGGCCTCGGCGTCGGTGAGCGGGATGCCCGAGCGGCGCGCCACCGAGAGATACGAGTCGACCTCGGCGCAGTGGACCCAGAGCAGGAGTTCGGGGTCGTCGACGCCGAGCAGCCGGTGGATCCTGCGGACGCGGGCGCCCGCCGCCTCCGCCGCGTCGGTGGTCCCGTAACTCAGGGTCCCGACGAAGTTCGCGGTCCGCATGAGCCGGCCCCAGGGGTCCTCGCGGAAACTGCTGTTGATCATGACGCCACGGACGGCGACGGGGTGCAGTGCCTGAAGCCAGAGGGCCCGGACCCCGGCGATCCACATCACGGGGTCGCCGTGCAGCTGCCAGGTGACGGAGCGGGGCCCGAAGAGCCCGGGGTCGGCGTCCTGCCTCATGGCGCTCAGGCTACGCCGGAAGCCGCTCCGGGGAGCCGGTCCGGGGGAATCGGTCCGGGGGAATCGGCCCTGCGGCCCCGCTCCGTAGGTCAGGTCCCCTCCCTCTCTGCTTCCCCCTCCCCTGCCTCCGTCTCCTCCTCATCCTCCTCCTCTTCCGTGGCGAGGACCCGGGTGACGGGCGTGCCGGCCAGCGCCGGGGCCCGTGCGGGGCTCGCCCACACGCGCGTGCGGAGGAACTCCAGGAAGCCCTCGGCGCGCTCGGCTGTCGCGAAGGACAGGTCGACGACGACGTAGGCGGGGTCGTCGACGGGCCGGCGCACCTGGTGCCGGAGGACGCCGGCGTCTTTGCGGGCGTCGGCGAAGCGGTCGAACGCCGCCTTCCACACGGTGTAGTCGGTGATCGGGTGTTCGATGTGCAGGGTGATCACGGCCCCTCCTCCCTGGGTCCGGGGGAACGCTTCCAGCGTGGACGGCGGCATCGCGTCGCGTACATCCCAGATCTCTGGGGTATCGGCCCGTACGCTCCGCGCATGGCCCTTCCCGCCGCCCACGCCCGCTCCCGCGAGCGCGTCCTGCGGATCTGCGCGACGGGTTCGACCGGTTCGGCCAGCGGGTCCGGCGGGTCCGGCGCGCCCAGCAGGTCCGGCGGATCCGGCAGGTTCGACGCGACCGACGCGACCGGCGCTTCCGGCGGTGACGCCCACACGCTGCGGGTCCGGCTGCTCCGGGAGTTCCGGGCGCTGCTCGGGGCCGAGGCCTTCGCGTTCCTGCTGACCGACCCGGTGACCTCGGTGGGGTGCGCGCCGGTGGCACGGGTCCCCGTCCTGCCGGAGCTGCCCCGGCTGATCCGGCTCAAGTACCTGACGCGCGCGGACCGCTGGACGTCTCTCGCGGGCGCCGCCGCGCTGAGCGGTCTGCCGGAGGACGAGCGGGGGCCGCTGTGGGAGGAGCTGTTGCGGCCGGCGGGGGTGCGGGACGTGGCCTCGGCGGTGTTCAGGGACCGCTTCGGCTGCTGGGGCTTCCTCGATCTGTGGCGGTACGGGGCGGAGTTCGGCCCGGCGGACCTGGCGTACCTGGACGCGGTCGCCGGGCCGGTCACGGAGGCCCTCCGGCGCGCCCAGTCCGAGGCGTTCCCGGCCCGCCCGCCGGGGGCGGACCGGCCGGGCCCGCTGGTCCTGCTGCTCTCCCCGGACCTGCGGGTGCGCGGCCAGACGCCCGGGGCCCCCGCCTATCTGGCGGGCCTGATCCCCCCGGAGGAGGGCCGGGCGCCGATCCCGGCGGCCGCGTACAACGTGGCCGCGCAGCTGCTCGCCCGCGAGGCGGGCGTCGACCCGAACCCTGCACGCGCGCGCGTGCACCTGGCCGACGGCCTCTGGCTGACACTGCGCGCGGCGCGCATCGACGACGGTCCGGGGGCGGAAGGGCCGACACCGCTCGATCGGGAGATCGCCGTGACCATCGAGGAGACCACCCCGGCCGACCGCCTGGACGTGTTCTGCCGGGCCCACGGCCTGACGGGCCGCGAGACGGAGCTGCTCGGCCACCTCGCGGACGGCGCCGACACCGGCGCGGCTGCGCTGGCGATGTCGCTGTCCGCGCACACCGTCCAGGACCATCTCAAGTCGGTCTTCGCGAAGACGGGCACCCGCCACCGCCGCGGACTCCTGGCACGGGCGCTGGGCACCTGAGCCTGGGCCTCCGACGGGTGGAAACGATGCGGTGCGGCGAGGCGGCGGGAGCGGCCGGAGCGGCGGCGTGGGGCTAGCCGATGTCCACCACGCGTGCCCAGTCGGGCGGCGCGTCCGGTACGTAGTCGGGGTCGTCCTCGTCCCAGCGGGGTGTGTACGGGCGGGAGAACCGTCCCACCACCGTCCGGCACGGCGGCCGTCTCTCCGGCCAGGGTGTCTGGCCGTCGGTCAGGACGACGACGACGTCCGGCCGGGGCCGCGCGGCGAGCGCCGCGGCGAAGCCGGTCCGCAGATCCGTACCCCCGCCGCCGATCAGCGGGATGCCCTCGGCGCGGCACAGCGGGTGCGCGATCCGGGCCGCCGCGTCGCACGGGACCACGGTGACCAGGTCACGACGGCCTCCGACGGCCCGGGAGATCGCGGCGACTTCGAGGAGCGCACCGCCCAGCTCGGTGTCGCTCACCGAGGCGGACGTGTCGATGACGACGGAGACCCGGGGCGGTCTGCGCCGCAGGCTGGGCAGAACGGCTCCGGGCACCGCCGCCGCGCGCCGCGAGGGCCGCCCGTACGTGTGGTCCTCGCCCGCTCCCGAGCCGGTGGCCGCCGAGCGCACCGCCGCTCCGAGCAGCTCCCGCCACGGCTGGGGCGTGTGGAAGGCCTCCGCCGCCCACCGGCGCCAGCCCCGGGGGGCGTTCCCCGGCCGGCCTGTGATGCCCTGGGCCACCCGGAACCGGACGGCGTCCTGCTCCTGTTCGCTGAGGCCGTGCGCGCCGTCCGGCCCCAGGTCCCAGGGCCGCTCCAGGCCGTCGGCGCCACTGCCGCAGTCCAGCCAGGCCGCCCTCTCCAGGTGCGGGCCGAGCCGGAACTGACGGAGGTAGTCCTCCATGAGCTCCCCTTCCGGGAGCCCCAGGGACTCCGGGTCGACGGCGCCTTCGGGTCGGGCCAGGCCGTCGCCGAACACGTCGTCGTTGATCTCGCAGTCCGCGGCGATGTTGATCCGCAGCCGGTCGCCCGGGCCGCTCAGACCGCGCTGTCGCGCGACCCGGTCACCGCGGCCGTGGTGGTCGCGGAGCAGGTGCGACACCTCGTGCACCCACACCCCGGCCAGCTCCTCCACCGGCATCCGGTCGACGAAGGCCGGGGAGACGTAGCAACGCCAGTACCGGTCGACGGCCATCGTCGGCACCCGCCGCGACTCCACGACGTGGAGGGCGAAGAGGGCGGTCGCCAGGTAGGGCCGGGCCCGTACGGCGTGCAGCCGGGCGGCGAAGAGCTTGTCGCGGTCGAGTGCAGCCGCCGTCGGGGAGACGGACATTGCCGCCGGGGAGGCGGAGGCCGCGCTCGGGGTACGCCGCCGCCCGGTCATCGGGCCGCCTCCTCCGCGACCGCGACCCGGGCCGCCGCGCGGTCCGCCCGCCGGGACAGGGAGACCGCCCCGGCGAGCCGGTCGATCGACGCGGGCACGTCCCATTCCTCCTTGCGCAGTGCGGCGAGGGCCGTCGCGGGGACGACGAGCAGGTCGGGCGCCCCGGTCTCCATCGCCCGGGCCAGGAGGGCCCAGGCCGCGTCCCAGCGGGACTTCTCCGGGCGTGCGCGGACCGCCGCCACGACGCCGTCCAGCGCTGTCTGACGCAGGTCGCCCCGCTCGGGGAGGTCGGCGTTGTCGGGGTCGGCGAGCAGCGTCTCGGGGTCCGGCAGGTCCATCCGGTCCAGGGCGGCCAGGAGTTCAAGGCCCGGCCCGTCGCCCACGGCGCCCCTGACGAGCAGGGACAGTACGTCGCGCGCGGAGCCCGCGGCGGTGGCGAAGGCGACCAGGTGGAGGGTCATCTCCCAGCTTCGGGGGGACGGCCAGGCGCCGCCCCGGCGCGTCTCCCCGCTCGGCAGCCGGTGGACGAGGGCGGGGCGGGCGGCGAGGAGCTCGCAGACCGCGCGGCGGGCGAAGCCCACGGCCTCCGGCAGCTTCGCCGGGTCGAGCTGTGGCAGGGTGGCCCGCGGCCAGGTCCCGCCGAGGCCGCGGACGACCACCTCGTGGTCGTGCGTCCACTGGAGGTGCACGAACCGGTTGGCCAGCGGCGGGCTGAGCTCCCAGCCGTCGGCCGCCGACGCGCGCGGGTTGGCGGCGGCCACGATCCGTACCCCGGACGGCAACCGCAGGGCTCCCACCCGCCGTTCGAGCACGAGGCGCAGGAGGGCGGCCTGTACGGCGGGGGTCGCCGTGGACAGCTCGTCGAGGAACAGCAGCCCCCGCCCGGCGCGCACGAGACGCACGGCCCAGTCGGGCGGTGCCATGGGGATGCCCTGCTCGGCGGGATCGTCGCCGACGACGGGGAGTCCCGAGAAGTCCGAGGGCTCGTGGACGCTGGCGATCACCGTCGTCAGCGGAAGGTCGAGGGAAGCGGCCAGCTGGGTCAGGGCCGCGGTCTTGCCGATGCCCGGTTCGCCCCACAGGAGTACGGGCAGGTCGGCGGCGACGGCCAGGGTCAGGGCCTCCAGCTGGGGGTCGGGGCGTGGCTCGGTGCGCGCGTCGCGCAGCAGGGCCGACAGATCGGCGGCGACGTCGAGTTGGTCGTGCTCGGCGGGGTGCGCGGGGGTGGCGGCGTACAGGGTGTGCGTCGGCATGGGTGATCACCTGAGGGTTCGGGAGGGCGGATGCGGAGGGTGGGGCCAAGGCGGCCCGGTCAGCGAGGAGTCACGTTGCGGGGGTGCGAACGCCGGTCGCGGGGGCGGCGGTTGCCCGGGAGGAGGCGGTCGGGGGCGGGGCCGATGAGGCCCGCCCTGTACAGGCCGTACGTGATCCGCCGCTGCGCGGCGGCCTCCAGTTCGTCGCGCAGGGCGCCGGCGCGCAGCAGGGCGTCGGGGCCGACGAGGCCTTCGACGACGGCCAGCGCACCGGCGGTGTCCCCGTGGTCCAGGCGTTCGCGGACCCCGGTGAGGCAGTCCGGTCGGCGGTGGGCCTCGTCGATGGCCTGGAGGCACGGCAGCGGTGTACCGGTCAGTGCGGCGAGGAGTTCCTCTCGTCGGACCTCGCCCTGTTCGTGGTCCAGGGGGACCAGGACGCCGTCGACCAGGCCGATCCGGTGCCGGGCGCCCCGGCACTCCACGACGCGCGGCTGTCCCGCCGGGTCCGGTGACCGGACCGGGCCGGTCGGCCGATGGTCCGGTACGAGTGCCGCGGCGACGAGCGGGTGCAGTCGGTCGGCCTCGATCAGTCCGGCGCGGAGCAGTTCGAGGTCGGGCAGGGTCCAGGTGGCCGCGTCGGGCAGCACCGGCAGTGTGGCGGCGGGGTTCTCCGGAGGCGCCGGAGCGACCGCCGCCCCGCCGTCGGGGAGTGGTTCCAGGAGCACCCGCCGCCGGGAGCCGAGCCGCACCACGACGGGGCCCCCGCCGGACCGGCCCTCCGCGAGGTTCAGGAGCTCGGCCTCGGCCGCCCACCGGTCGACGGCGCAGCTGAGCCCGGGCGGCAGGGGTCCGGTCGATCGCTCCGCCGGAGGCTCCACCGGACCGGGGGCGGGCGCGGTGGCGCGGCCGTCCCCCGACCGGGACCGGAGTTCGCCGGCCCTGCGGGCGTCCCAGAGATGGCGGTGCAGGTCGAACCGGAACCGTCGGCTGGGGTGGGGATGCGGATGCCGCGGCGCGGTACCGCTCCCGGGGCCGGGCCCGGTCGTGTGACCGTCCCACCAGGCGAGGCTGATCCGCTGACCGGCGTCCGCCCAGGCGGGCGGCGTCCGCACCACGAGGTGCGGCGCCGGCTCCGCGCCGGCCGGGCCGTCCTGCCCGTACCGGGCGAGTGCGACGGTCAGGCCCGGGCGCAGCAGTCCGTCGGGAGCGATCCGCGGCAGGTGCCAGCGCAGCAGATCGGGTGCCAGATGGCGCAGGTCGCCCCGGACCTGGCGGGCGAGTTCCGGGCCGTGGGCGCGCGCCAGGGATCGGAGGTCGAGGTCGACGTCGATCCCGGCGGCGGCACAGGCTCCCGCCCAGTCGCCGCTGAGGCGGCGCGCGGTAGCGGTTTCGATCATGGTGGGCGGCACGGCGAACTCGCGCACGCGCAGCCAGAGGGAGAGGCGGGAGGCCCCGTTCGCTGTCGAGGTGAGCATCAGCACTCACCTTGCGCGGACGGGTCCCCCAATCTGTGAACAGAGTGAGTCGTCGTCATCGCGACGATCGTAGGACGGGCCCACGACGACCCGCCACCGATTTTCCCACCGGGCCGGACAGGCCCTGGCCTCGCCGTTTCGGTTGGGCTGAGGCGGCTGCATTGGTCATCAACTGTCGGGCACACCTCTTTCATCGGTGGCCACCAGACTGAAATCTTCCGCACAGCGATGCGGAACCTGCTTGAGGACATCCACCGCCGGTGAACCGGGCTGAAACTGCCAGGTCGAATCGTTCACTCGAATGAGTGGTGAAGCTTTGGTACCGGCGTCCGGCAAGGGAAACGCTGCCACCCTGAGCTCACGAGTAATTGCTCGTGGACCGGGTCGCGGTGGGTATCCGATTCACCCACCGAACAATAAAATTCGAGGTCTTCGCGTGCCGGAAGAATCCATTATCCACAGCAAGGCCCAGCATTACTACAACGTGTTCCATCACGAGCGCGACGGGTGGGTCGGCGAAACCGACGTGTACGCCTGGGTGGGCCGCACAACGCAGGAATTCAAGCTCACACCAGGAACCGCCCCCGCCAGCGCGCTGCAGAGATCCCTGCTGGAGTACTGGAAGAGATTGTTCGCCCCTATGGACACAGACGGGGACGGCGTCGTATCACGCGGCGAATTCCTGGCCGGGTTCGTCAGCCTGGGGGACAAGCCGGATGATTACGCGCGGATTGTCACGCCGTCCGCCAAGGTCTTCGTGGCCACCGCCGACGTCGACGGAGACGGCGAACTCGACAAGTCCGAGTTCAAGCGCCTGTTTCAGTCCTCTTTCGCGCTGAGCGACGAAGACATCGACGTGTCGTTCGCCGACATCGACACCGACAACTCCGGCTCCATCTCGACTGACGAGCTGAGAGACGCCATTCGCGTGTTCCACAGCAGTACTGACCCGAACGACCGAGGTCACCGCCTCCTGGGACCCCTGCGTTCCTGAGCCGACAGAACCGGACAACGTCCACTCGTCCGGAGCCCCTCGCCGTCGGGTGCTGATTCCACTCGGCACCGGCGATCAGAGGGGCTCCGCCGGTCCCGCATCGAGCCGCGCTCAGGAACAACACGCCAGGAGAAACGACCGTGACCACCCATCTGCGGACAACCAAGGCCCCGCTGGTGACAGCGCGCGCCAAGCACATCGTGACCGAGACCGGTGTCCTGAACAATCCGTACTTCCGAACGCTGGTGGACGGAAGCATGTCGTTGGAGAGCTTCCGCGCAAGCCAGGAGCAACTAGGTTTCGCCGTCACCTACTTCGCCCGCCCGATGGCTGCGCTGGTGTCCCGGATCGAGCACCCCGCGGATCGCATCGGCATCCTGGGCAATGTCGTGGAAGAACATGGCGGATTCCGCCCTCAGGAATTCCATCACGAGACCTTCCGCGGATTTCTGGCCAGCATCGGCAGCGACACCGTACGGCTGAACGGCCTGACGATGATGCCGGCCGTCCACGCGTACAACAGCGTTCTCAGTGCGGTGTGTACGTGGGAGGACCCGCAGGTAGGAATCGGCTGCATGGGCGCGATCGAGTACGCATTCGCCTCGGTATCGGCCATCACGGGCAACGCGGCTGTGAACCGCGGTTGGGTCGCTCAAGCCGACCTGATGCACTACGGCCTCCACTCCGAAATCGACGAACAACACGCAGAGGACTTCTTCCTGCTGCTGGAACCCCACTACCGAAACCCAGCCGCACGACGCCGAATCGACCAAGGCCTCGGCCTGGGCGCGTACACGCTGAACCGCCTCTACAGTGATCTGTCCGAACTGGGTCTCTCACAGCAAAACTGATCACGGCTGGGCGAGCAGAAAGGCTGCGAGCGCGGTGAAACGGCGAGGCTAAGGGCTGTCCCGTAAATGAACTGTGAGTCGCCTCAGGCGGGGCCGGTCGCTGTCTCGCCTATCCGGCGAGGGCGAGGTTGTACACGCGGGCTAGGCCGAGCATGGCGTGGTGGACTGTAGCCGCCGTCGGCGATGGTGAGTGTCTTGCCGACTGCGGCTTTGGCGCCGGATTCCTCCCATGCCTTGCAGTCGTTTCGGTTTCCGGTAAGCGGCCGGCCCACCACGACGATCAGGAGGGTGTCGGCGTCGGCGACGACCTGGTGGTTGGTGGAGTACCGATAGTTCTTCGACTGGGCGGCCACGGCGTGGTCCCGAGTCGGGACCAGGGTGCCGTCCACGGCTCAGCCCGGTGAACGGGGCTATCCAGGACGGCTCCGACGCCGTGATCACACCAGCCACAGTGCATGGGACCATGGAGACCATGTCAGGTCAGGTCTGGGTGTCCCTCATATCGGTGGGCGGCGTTGTCCTCGGCGGCATGCTGTCCTACCTCGTCCAGCACAGGACTCAGTTGTCAGCGGAACGTGCTGAACAGCAGCGGCAGCAGAGCGCGTTGTCAGAGGCTCGGCGCGCGGAACGGCTGGCGCTGCTGGAGCGGTTCATCGAGGTGGCGGCCGAGGCCGAACGCTCCGCGTTCAGTCGGCCTGCCGAGTGGGACGATACCCACGCCTGGTTCGTCACGACCCAGGGCGTCATGAACAGGCTGTGGGTCGCAGAGCGGCTCATCCGCATCCAGTTCGCGCTGCCCGTACATGACGCGGCCCGTGCGTACTTCCTCGACCTCAACCGGACGGTGTGGGAAGGCTTGCCCGACGGCGAGAGCCTGCGGGACTACTTGGAGGACAACCGGCTGGCGTTCCTCGACGCAGCCCGAGCGGTCATGGGATAGCCCACCTGCCGGGCTCCGAGGGTCATTACGTGACAGCCCTTAGGCGGCCTCCTCCTGCGGCTCGCTCTTGCGGATCAGGCAGTGGAGCGAGTCGTCCACGATGTCGGCGACGATCGTGTCGCCGGGTCCGGCCTCGCCGCCGAGCAGCAGGGACGCGATGCGGTTGTCGAGTTCCCGCTGGATCGTGCGGCGCAGCGGGCGGGCGCCGAACGCCGGCTGGTAGCCGTGCGCGACGAGGAGTTTCTTCGCCGCTTCGGTGACCTCAAGGGTCATGCCCTGGGCGTGGACGCGGTGCTTGCTGCGGTCCAGGAGGTGTTCGAGGATCTCCGAGAGGTCGCCCTCGGTGAGGCTGTGGAAGACGATGATGTCGTCGATGCGGTTGAGGAACTCGGGCAGGAACTTCCCGCGCAGGTCCTGCATCAGCTCGTCCTTGAGGTCGGCCGCGTCGCCCTCGTGGGCGAGGATGCGCTGGGCGCCGATGTTGGACGTCATGATGACGACGCAGTGGCGGAAGTCGACCGTGCGGCCCTGTCCGTCGGTGAGCCGGCCGTCGTCGAGGATCTGGAGCAGGGTGTTGAAGACGTCGGGGTGCCCCTTCTCGACCTCGTCGAACAGCACGACGCTGTACGGCTGGCGGCGGACCTTCTCGGTGAGCTGGCCGGCCTCCTCGTAACCGACGTATCCGGGAGGTGCGCCGACGAGCCGGGCCACGGTGTGCTTCTCCTGGAACTCGCTCATGTCGAAGCGGATCATGCGGCTTTCGTCGCCGAACAGCAGCTCGGCGAGCGTCTTGGCGAGTTCCGTCTTGCCGACGCCGGTGGGACCGAGGAACAGGAACGAGCCGACGGGGCGGTTCGGGTCGCCCATGCCGGCCCGGTTGCGTCGTACGGCCTCGGAGACCGCGGTGACCGCCTCGTCCTGGCCGACGATCCTCGCGTGCATCTCCTCCTCCAGCTTGAGGAGCTTCTCCTTCTCGCTGGCGGTGAGCTGGGCGACCGGGATGCCCGTGCGGCGGGAGACGATGTCGGCGATGTCGGCGGCGGTGACGGAGACGACGCCCTCGCGCCGTTCCTCGATGCCCGCGAGCTCGCCCTCCACTTCGGCCATCTGCCGCTTCAGCTCCGAGGCCTTCTCGAACTCCTCGCCGGCGACGGCCTCGTCCTTCTCGCGCCGCAGCTTCGCGAGGCGGTCCTCGCGGCTGACGACCTCGGTGGAGCGGCCGGCGCTGCGGAGCCGTACCCGGGCCCCGGCCTGGTCCATCAGGTCGATGGCCTTGTCGGGCAGGAAGCGGTCGCTGATGTAGCGGTCGGAGAGTTCCGCGGCCGCCGTCAGGGCGCCGTCGGCGAAGCGGACCTGGTGGTGGGCCTCGTACGCGTCCCGGAGCCCTTCGAGGATCTGTACGGTCTCCTCGACCGTGGGCTCGGGGATGAGGACGGGCTGGAAGCGGCGTTCGAGCGCGGCGTCCTTCTCGACGTGCTTGCGGTACTCGTCGATGGTCGTCGCGCCGACGACGTGGAGCTCGCCTCGGGCGAGGGCGGGCTTGAGCATGTTGCCCGCGTCCATGGAGCTCTCGCCCGAGGCGCCGGCGCCGACGACCGTGTGGAGTTCGTCGATGAAGAGGATGATCTCGCCGCTCGCCTCCTGGACCTCCTCGATGACCTTCTTCAGCCGCTCCTCGAACTGGCCGCGGTACTGCGCGCCCGCGACCATGCCCGACATGTCGAGGGAGACGACCCGCTTGTCCTTGAGGGTGTCGGGCACCTCGCCCGCGACGATCCGCTGAGCGAGTCCCTCGACGATGGCGGTCTTGCCGACGCCGGGCTCGCCGATGAGCACGGGGTTGTTCTTGGATCGGCGGGAGAGGATCTCGACGGTCTGCTCGATCTCCTCGGCCCGGCCGACGACGGGGTCGAGCCTGCCCGCCTTCGCCTCCTCGGTAAGGTCCCGGCCGAACTCGTCGAGGGTCGTGGCCGGCTGCTGTGCCTTCGTGCCCGCCGCGCCCTGCCTGCCGGCACCGGCGCCGGCACCGGATCCGGGAGCGCCGTCGGCGCGGACCGCCCGGTCTGTGAGGCCGCGCACCTTCCGTACGTCGACGTCCTCCGCGCGCAGGAACCGGCCGGCGCCCGAGTCGGCGTCGTTGAGGAGCGCGCCGAGGATGTGCTCGGGGCCGATGTACGAGACCCCGGACGCCTGTGACGTCGCGTGGGCGAGGGCGAGGGTGCGCTTGGCGGCGGGGGTGAGGCCGGGCTCGGCGGACGGTTCCGCGGACTCCTGGGGAAGGACCTCGTCGATGTCCGCCGCGAGCGCCTCGGTGTCCACGCCTGCCTGGGCGAGGAGCCGCCGCGAGGGGTCCACCTGGGTGGTCGCCCACAGCAGGTGCTCCGTGTCGAGGTCGGATGTGCCGTCCTCGGCGGCCTTGCGCGCGGCCAGGTTGAGGAGCTCGCGCGACGACTCCGTCAGCAGCCGCCCGATCGGTACGCGCTGCACGGCCGGGGGCGACGATGCGGGCGACATCCCGAAGAACCGGCTCAGCAGGTCGCTGAACGGGTCCTCGGAGGAACCGAAGGGTGAACCGAACGCCATCGACATGCCGAGCTCCAGACGCGCAAGGGGGATGGTCCTCGTCTCACACCCAAACCCGATGTCGGGTCGCCCGCAAACGGAGCCGGAAACACGAGGGCGGCGATCGGGGAGCCGACCCGATCACGGAGACTGGGCACGGAAGACCGTCGCCGTCCGTCACGAAGGGCACCTCCATGAACGTAGCCGCATCCGGTCGTCGCGTGTTCGTCAGCGGAGCGTCACGGGGACTCGGCCGCGCGGTGGCCCGGGCGTTCGCGGCCAACGGCGACCGCGTGGCCGTTCACTTCGGTACGCGCGGGGAGGAGGCCCGTACGACTCTCGCCTCCCTGGCCGGCAGCGGCCACACCCTGGTCGGCGGGGACCTCGCGGACCCGTCGGGGGCGGCGGCCGTGGTGGACGCGGCGGCGGAGGCACTCGGCGGGATCGACGTACTGGTGAACAACGCGGCGGTGAACATCCGCCACCCCCTGGCGGAGACCCCGTACGAGGAGTGGGTGGCGGTGTGGCAGCGGCACGTGGCCGTGAACCTGCTCGCCACGGCCAACCTGAGCCATCTCGCGGCGCGGCGGATGATCGACCAGGGCGGGGGCGGCCGCATCGTGAACATCGGCTCCCGGGGCGCGTTCCGGGGCGAGCCGGACCATCCGGCGTACGGGGCGACGAAGGCCGCCGTACACGCCCTGGGCCAGTCCCTCGCGGTCTCGCTCGCGCCGCACGGAATCGCCGTCGCCTCGGTCGCCCCCGGCTTCTTCGCGACGGAGCGGGTGGCGCCACGCGTGGAAGGCCCGGAGGGCGAGGCGATCCGGGCCCAGAGCCCCTTCGGCCGGGTGGGCTCGGCGGAGGAGATCGCGGCGGCGGTCCTGTGGCTCGCCTCCCCCGCCGCCGAATGGTCCTCAGGCACGATCCTCGACCTGAACGGCGCTTCGCATCTGCGGAGTTGACACGGGAACGGGACACGCGGCAGGCCGCGGGCGACGGCACCGCACCCCCGCGACGTCAAGCGATCGACTGCCCCGCCGCGCCTGACCACGCAGAAAGACGACGGGACGTCGGTCGCGGGAAGCCGGAAGCGCTGGTCGATCCGGTCGTAGAAGCGGCTGTGCGGGTCAGGGCGCGCCCGAAGGGAACGGCCACGGGTCCTGCGACGGCGGAGGGCTCCAGGTGGGAGTGGGGGTCGGCGCGAAGGGGCCCGCCCGGTTCTCCATGAGGACGAGCATGACGATGACGAAGGCGCTGGTGGCGATGATCAGGACGAGACCGATCGGGTTGTTGGCGTTGTAGACGTAGCGATTGGTGCCCCACTTGCTCTTCTTGAAGACGGGCTCGTCGTTGCTCATCGCGGTGTCCCTTGTTAGCCGACCAGGCTTCCCGGCGCTCCGCCTCGGACCCTACGCATTCCGTACGTGACGCTGACAGGTCCCTGACGTGCAGCCAGGCCCCCTGCACATTGCCGGTGCCCGGCAGTCCTGGCGCAGCCCCACCCGCCGTCCGATCCACAGGCCGCCGTTCCGAGCCCCGTACCCCCTAGCTCTTGCCGCGTACGGATGTAGCCGTGGCCACGAAGGCAGACACCGCCGCGAGGCCGGCAAGCACTCCGAACAACTCCGGGTGGCCTCCCAGAATCGAGGCAAGGGTGGCTGCGGTAAAGGGCGCGAGAGCTGAGGCCGTCATGGCTGGGGCGCTGAGGATCGCGGAGAGTCTGCCGTAGTGCCGTGTGCCCCAGCGGTCGGTGATCGCGGTCGCCTGGAGAAGGGTGAGGTTGCCGCGGACCATGCCGGCCGCGATCGACACCGCGATCACGAGGCCGTACGGGCCCGGCGTGACGGCGAGCGCCGCGGTCGTCAGGGCACCGAGTGCAATGAGCGTCGTGGTGCGGACTGTCGTGCCGGTGTGGCGGGCGAGCGGGGCGTAGAGCGTGCGGCCGAGGGTCTGGCCTGCGCCGCCGAGGCCGAGAGCCCAGGCCGCTTGGGATGTGGTGTAGCCGCGTTCGAGCAGGAGCGGGACGAGAGTGACGACGACGGCGTACATCGCGAAGGCCGAGAGCGTGAACGCGGCTGCGAGCAGGAGGAACGGTCGGCTTCGGGCCACGGCGCCGGGGCTCGCGTCCGTACCGGCCGGGGAGGGTGGTGCCGGGGGCCAGGGGGCATTGAGGGTGATCGCGTGGGCCGGGATCGTGACGGCGGCGAGGATCGCCGCCAGCACCAGATAGGTCTCGCGCCACGACAGTTGGGTGGCCAGGGCGGCGGTGAGCGGGGCGAAGACGGTGGAGGCGAGGCCGCCGGCAAGGGTGACGATCGTGAGGGCCCGGACGTGATCAGGGGCCCACCAGCGGGTGAGTGCGGCGAACGCGGGCTGGTAGAAGGTGGTGGCCATGGCGAACCCGCCCAACAGCCACCCGGCGAAGAACACCGGCAGATTCGGTGCCAGGGCCACGATCACCAGACTCAGGACCCCGGCCACGGAGCCTGCCGTCATGACCGTGCGTGGGCCACGGCGGTCGATGATCCGGCCGACCCGGATTCCGGCGAGGCCGGAGACGACCAGAGCGGACGAGAACGCGGCCGTCGTGGCGCCGGTGGACCATCCGCTGTCGGCGGTGATCTGCGGGTTCAGGACCGGGAAGGCGTAGTAGACGATGCCCCAGCTGGTGATCTGAGTGGCACAGAGCGCGGGCAGGACGGCGCGGGGCCGCGACCGGTCCCCCGCTCCGGTCGCGGCTCCGCGGGTGTGAAGTTCGGTCATCGAGGGATCAGCAGCATCCGCCGGAGGCGACCGGTTCACGCGCCTCGTTGTCGACCGTGGCCGGTGTGCCGGCGCAGCAGGTGCTGTCCTGCTGCTTGGTCAGGGTGTCGGCGTCTGCCTTGACGACGTACACCTCCCACGGTTCGCGGCCGGGGCCGTGGACCCACACCTTGTCCTGGAGGGCGTGACAACAGGTGGTGTCGTTCTCCTCCGTCGTCGGGAGACCTGCCTCGCCCAGGCGAGCGGTGGCGGCGTGGACCGCCTCGGTGGTGTCGACCTCCACGCCGAGGTGGTCCATGCGGGTGTCCTCGTTCTCGGCGCCTTCGATGAGGACGAGCTTGAGCGGCGGTTCCGCGATGGCGAAGTTGGCGTAGCCCTCACGAAGCTTGGCCGGCTCGGTGCCGAAGAGCTTCGTGTAGAAGGCGACGGATGCCGCCAGGTCGGGAACGCGTAGGGCGAGCTGTACGCGGGACATCGTCTTCCTCCGGCTGCGGGTGGGTGGACGGGCTGGATGGGTTGGATGGGTTGGATGGGGCAGTGTCAGCAGCCGCCGGAGGCGGCCGGGGCGCCGACGCCGATCTGGAGCGCCGTCGGGGTCGCGCAGCACCCGTCGCCGTCGGTCGTGGTGTCGGCGGGCTGGTCGAAGAGGCCGGCGCCGCCGCAGACTCCGGTCTCGGGGAGGACGAGCTCGACGCGCTCGGCGGACTCGCGGTCGCCGGCGATGGCGGCGACGACCGAGCGGACCTGCTCGTAGCCGGTGAGCGCGAGGAAGGACGGGGCGCGGCCGTAGGACTTCATGCCCACCAGATACACCCCCGGTTCGGGGTGGGACAGTTCGTTCACTCCGTGCGGGTAGACCGTGCCGCAGGAGTGCTGGTTCGGGTCGATGAGCGGCGCCAGTTCGACGGGGGCCTGGAGCCGGTCGTCGAGACCCAGGCGCAGTTCGTCGAGGAAGGTCAGGTCAGGACGGAAGCCGGTCAGGACGATGACCTCGTCGACCGGGTCGAGCCGGCGGCCGTCCTCGGCGACCAGGACCAGGCGCCCGCCGTCGCGGTCGATCGCGTCCGTACGGAAGCCGGTGACAGCGTCCGCGTACCCCTCGTCGACGGCGGCCTTCGCCGCGAGACCGAGGGCGCCACGGGCGGGGAGCTGGTCGGCGCTCCCCCCGCCGAAGGTGGCGCCCGAGATGCTCCGGCGCAGGATCCAGGCGGCTCGTGTACCGCTTCCGTCTTCGGACGTGGCGAGGCCGGCGAGCGAGGCGAGCGCGGTGAAGGCCGAGGCACCGGAGCCGATGACGGCGGTGCGCTTGCCCGCGTAACGGGCTCGCACGGCAGGATCCTTGAGGTCGGGGACGCGGTACGAGACACGGTCTGCCGCCGCGCGCTCGCCGAGGGCCGGGAGGCCGTCGGCGCCGGCCGGGCTCGGGGTGGACCACGTACCGGAGGCGTCGATCACGGCCCGGGCGAGGATGCGCTCCTCGCGCCCGTCGCCGTGCCGGATGTGGACGGCGAAGGGCTGCTGCTCGCGGTCGGCGTCGACGACGCGGTCACGGCCGGTACGGGAGACGCCGGTGACCCGGGCGCCGAGCCTGATCCTGTCGCCGAAGACGTCCGCGAGCGGTTGCAGGTAGTCCGCCGCCCAGTCGCCGCCGGTGGGGTACGTGCCCGCGTCGGGCTTCACCCAGCCGGTCGGGGCCAGGAGCTTCTCGGCGACGGGATCGATGACCTCGCCCCAGGCGGAGAAGAGCCGGACGTGGGACCACTCCCGGACGGCCGCACCGGCGGCCGGGCCGGCTTCCAGGACCAGCGGCTCAAGGCCCCGGTCGACGAGGTGGGCGGCGGCAGCCAGACCTGTGGGTCCGGCCCCGATGACCACGACGGGCAGCTGGTTGATCGCGGTGGCGGTGGCGTTCACGACGGTTCCCCTTTGTTACTTCGACGTTCGTCGATCTCCTGCCCCCTCAGCATCACACCTGCTTCGACGAACGTCAACATAGACAGTCATCGAAACCAATCGAGCCGACCTCCACCCTTGCCTGAGGGCGCCTGGGCGCTTGGTTCGACATGTGTCAACATAGATATATGTCGAATGTGAAGGTGCTCCCGGTGCTGGAGCCCGAGATAGCGCCCTGCTGTCCGCCGCTGAACGAGCGGCCGCTGACCGCCGAGGAGGCCGAGCGGACCGCCGTCATGTTCAAAGCGCTGGGCGATCCGGTCCGGCTGCGGCTCTTCTCCTCCGTCGCCTCGCACGAGGGCGGCGAGGCATGCGTCTGCGACATCTCCGACGTGGGCGTCTCCCAGCCCACGGTCTCCCACCACCTGAAGAAGCTGAAGGAAGCCGGGCTGCTCTCCTCGGAACGGCGCGGCACCTGGGTCTATTACCGCGTCGAGCCCACCGTCCTCGCGGCCATGGGTGCCCTCCTCACCAAGGCAGCCTCGACCTGACCCGCTCTCACGGTCGCCGGGGCGTCACGGGCTCGGTCGAACGGCGTCGCCCGTAAGCGAATTACACACTTCGCGGCCGTTGTCCGAGGCGCGTCGTACTCTTCCCCGAGTTCGACTGCCCTGGGAGATTCGCGTGTCTGCTCGTGCTCGGCTCCGTGCCACCGTCCCCGCTCTCATGCCCTCGTCACACGCCGGTCCGCCGGAGATCACGGGGCTGCCCGGGCGCAGGATGCTCGTTCAGCGGAGCGACGACGAGATCGTGGCCCAGCCCCTGGACGACGCCTTCGTCGTACGCGCCGGGGCGGGCGTCCGCTTCCCGGCGCCCTGGCCTCGTAGTCGCGGAACGTGGGAAGTCGCGCCGGACGCGAGCCTGGCCGTCTTCGCCGGGGTCCACGCCGTGCGCGCGGTGGATCCGTCGGGTGCGACGCGTTGGGAGGTCCGCCACGGATGCTGGTACGGCGCATGCCGGGAGATGCACGAGTCGTACGACGCGTACGCGGACCGGCAGGACCATCGGTACCCCGAGAGCGGCTCGGTCGGTTTCTCGGCAGACGGCAGGCTCGTCTGGGCGCACGTGCGCGGCCCGTTGCCCGAGGGCGAGTTGAACCCGGACACGGCCGACGAGTGGCTGGTCATCGACGCCGAGAACGGTCGCGTCCTCGCGCGGGCCGACGCCGAAGCCGCTGCGGCCGGCAGCTTTCACCTCCCGCACCCGACCGATCCTCGTCAAATGGGGCTGAGCATCGGCGAAGGGCAGGACGGCGCACCCCTGCGATGGGGCCGATGGGACGGGAAGGAACTGACCGTGGATTGCCTGGAGGGCGATCTGTGCCTGCTGGGTCTCAGCCCCTCGGGCGACCGGCTCATGCCCGTCTCCCACGACCAGGACTCCCTCGCCGTGCGAGACTCTCGCGGCGCCGTCGTCGAGGCCCTGGACTGGAACGCCGAAGCGGCAATTCCCCGACACCCTGACGCTCCCACCGACGCCGACGAGGACGCCGACGCTGACGCTGACGCCGACGCCGACGAGCTGCACGTCTGCTGGGACTGGGCCGGCGGCTTCCTCGACGAGACGACCCTTGTCGTCTCGACGACCGAGAGCGACGAGGAGTGGGGGCAGGGCCGGCACTGGCTGGTCGACACCACGGGAACGCACGGTTTCGTGCCGATCGACTACCCCTCGCCGGTCTTCTGCGAGCCGACCGCGCTGGGAAGCGGTGTCTGGTCGACGCTGTCCCAGACCCGTGACGTCCTCCACGTCTGGGGTCTCCACGGACTGGAGGGCTGATCGGGTGCCCACCAGGGCGGCCGCCATCAGCCCAGCCGGCACCTGGTAAATCCGGGCGGTGCGCATGCGCACCGCCCGGAACCCCGGGGAAGGACACCGCGTGTCCACTCGGCATTCGCCCCCTCCCCCCTCTCCTCCCCCGCCTGCCTCGACGCCGGGCCCACACCTCCGTCTGGGAGACTCCGCCCCATGACCGGATCAGCCATCCGCACCATCACCGTCGTCCCCCTCGCGGCCGACCACGCCGACGAGGTCGTCGCGATCTATCAGGCCGGCATCGACGAGGGCAACGCCACCTTCGAGACCGCCGCCCCGACCTGGGAGCAGTTCGACGCGGCCAAGCTGCCCGAGCACCGATTCGCCGCGCTCGGCGAGGACGGCCGGGTGCTCGGATGGGTGGCGGCCACGAAGGTCTCCGACCGGTGCGCGTACGCCGGTGTCGTCGAGCACTCCGTGTACGTGCACCCCGGCGCGCGGGGACGTGGCGTCGCCTCGGTGCTGCTGAAGGCGCTCATCGACTCCACAGAGGCGGCGGGGATCTGGACCATTCAGTCCGGCATCTTCCCTGAGAACTCCGCCAGCCTCGCCGTCCACGACCGTGCGGGCTTCCGGGTCATCGGCACGCGTGAGCGCGTCGGCCGTCACCACGGAGTCTGGCGCGACACCGTCCTCGTGGAGCGTCGCAGCCCGCACATCGACTGACGCAGTCGAGCAGGGACGTACGCATGCAGGCAGGCAGTCCCGGCACGGCAGAAGACGGCGCCGCCGCCCCGAGTTCAGGGGCGGCGACGCCGAACGTCAGGAGACCTGGGCCGCCAGAGAGATCTCTTCCTTGCCGGCCTTCTCCGTGTCGGCGAGGAACGCGCCCAGCGAGGCCAGGACGCCGGGCGCCGGACGGTAGTACACCCAGGTGCCACGCCGCTCGGAGGTGAGCAGGCCCGCTTCCCGGAGCTTCTTCAGATGGTGGCTGACCGTGGGCTGGGAGACGCCCACGTCGGCTATGTCGCAGACGCATGCCTCACCGTTGGGGTGCGAGGCCACTCTGGACAGGAGGCGGAGTCGGACAGGGTCGGCCAGCGCCTTGAACATCGCCGCCATGATCTCGGCGTCCCCTTCGGACAGCGCGGCGGTCACGATGGGTGGGCAGCAGGCAGTGGCGGCCGCACCGGATATGTGCGGGGTCGACTTGGTCAAGGGGCCGGTCCTCACGCCGAGGCCGCGGGGCGGCCCATGACGGCGTCGGCAGCACTGGGGAAGCAGGCCACGCAGGCGACGTTGATGGAGTAGAGCATCGACGTCCCCTGGCGCTCGCGCAGGACGAACCGCACGTCGGCGAGGAGCTTCAGGTGGTGGGACACCGTCGACTGGCCGACGCCCATCCGGTCCACGATCTCTCCGACACTCATCGGCCCGGTCGCCAACGCGAGGAGATTGAGGATCTGCACGCGGGTGGGATCGGAGAGGGCCTTGAACCAGATCGCATAGGACTCGGCCGTGCTTCGGTCGATCAGCTGGGCATTCATCGTACCGCTCATGATCCATCGATGTTATTCGATGACCACCCGCGACGGCAAGGTTCGTTCCGCGTAGAGGGAGCGTGCGGAGAGCCGGCGGAGGCCCGTCGGCGCCTCATGTACGCCCGAAACCGCTGCCACGAGCGACTGTGTAGACACCACATGGAAGGCGGCCACCTCGGTGCGACCTGGGAACAAGCTCCACTTCCCGGCCACAGTCACCGAAAGTGCGGGACGGGCCCCTGAGGCGCGACGAGGGACACCGGATCCCCATTGCCGGGCATCTCTTTAATCGTCTATCATCGATATTCGATAAAGGGGATGCCGATCGAGCCTCCCCACGCGGCTCGCCACGTCCCCCGTACGTACCTTCACGGCGCCGCTCCCCTCATGTGTCACCGTCTCAGAGAGGTTCACCTGTGGACGAATTGCGGGCCCTTGGCCTGTTCATCCTGTTCGAGGTGCTGCACTATCTCCCGTGGTTCCTGGTCGCCATCGTCCTGGGGATCGCCGTACAGCGTCTGTCGATCGACGTGGTCGCGCGCCGCAGCTTCGCCCACGGGCGCAGGGGCATTCTCGGCATCGCCATCGTCACGGCCATCGGAGCGTTCAGCCCCTTCTGCTCCTTCACCGTGATCCCGTTGATCCGCCGCTTCCTGATAGCCGGCGTCCCGCTCTCGGCGGTGATGTCGTTCTGGATCGCCTCCCCCTCCATGGACCCGGAGATCTACGCGCTCTCCGCCGCCCAGCTGGGTCTCCCCATCGCCACCGCCCGCCTGATCGGCGCCCTGGTACTGAGCTTCGGCGCGGGTCTCATCGTCCTGGCGCTCGAACGGCGCGGACGATTCGCCGATCCGCTGCTCGACTCCACGGAGGAGAAGGCACCTGCGAAGAGCTGCTCGCAGGAGACGGTGGCCGTGCCCGAGACCGCCTGTTCGGCCGTGAAGGCGACCGTGCCCGAGACCGTGACCGTCGGAGGCGGCAGCGGCTCCGGTAGCGGCGGCAGCTCTGCCGGCGGATGCGGCGGTCCCGTCCAGGAGGCCGAGCCCGCGCCCGCGGCCGGTGGCTGCTCCACCGCCGCGCGGAACGACGCCGACGACGACGGCACCCCGTGGCGCGTACTCGTGCGGCGCGACATCAAGAACCTCCGCGCCGGCGAGATCCTGAAGGAGATCGTCAGCGACTCGCTGATCCTGGGCAAGTGGCTGCTCCTGGCCATCGTCCTCGAAGCCCTGATCGTCCGCTACGTGCCCACCGACGTCGTCTCGGGCATCCTCGGCACGGACGGCGTCCTCTCCGTCCTCGTCGCCGGACTCATCAGCGTCCCGCTCTACCTCAACGGCGTCGGTGCCATCCCGGTCGTCGAGGGCCTCCTGGACCAGGGCATGGTCGCGGCGGCGGGCGTCACCTTCCTCCTCGGTGGTGCCATCACGACGATCCCGGCCATGGTGGCCGTCAAGAGCGTCGTCAAGACGAAGGTCTTCGTCTTCTACCTCGGCGTGGGCCTCCTCGGCAGCGTGGGCATCGGCCTCGTCACGCTGCCCCTGCTCTGACCCGGTACTCCTCCTCACCCCCCACCCACGCTCCTGCGGCGACCCCCGACGCCGCAGGAGCGTCGCCGTACCCGCTGACGAAACGCCGTGCGTACCCCGTCCACGGGAACGCACCGAGGCAAGGAGCACGCATGACCACACCCCCGCGCCCGGACGTCACGCTGGTCCCGATGACCGACGACCACGCGCCGGCCGTCATGGCGATCTACCAGCAAGGCATCGACGAGGGCAACGCCACGTTCGAGACCACCGCGCCGCCGTGGAGCGCGTTCGACACCGCCAAGCTCGCGGCACACCGGCTCGTGGCACTGGGTCGGCGGGGGCAGGTGGTCGGCTGGACAGCGGTGTCGCGCGTCTCGACCCGGCCCGCGTACGCGGGGGTCGTCGAGCACTCCGTGTACGTCTGTCCCACGGCACGCGGAACCGGCGTGGGGCGCACGCTCCTGGAGGCGTTGATCGTCTCTACGGAGAAGGCGGGGATCTGGACGATCCAGGCCGGCATCTTTCCCGAGAACAGCGCGAGCCTCGCCCTGCACGAGTCCACGGGGTTCCGTGTCCTCGGTCGTCGGGAACGCGTGGCTCGCCATCACGGAGTCTGGCGCGACGTCCTGCTGGTGGAGCGCCGTAGCCCTGTCGTGGAATGACGATGCCGGTCACCGTGGTGACCGGCACGGGGCCGCAGGTTCGTGGCCGGTGCGGATCGTGCCCGCGCCGACCACGGTGTCAGGGGAGTTCGAAGGGCAGATCGATGCCGTCGAGCGCCGCTGCGCATCCGCAACGCCTCTCGCGGTCCAGGACGGAGACCGTCTGCAGGACCAGGTCCTTCAGGCGCTCCACGTTCGCGCCGAAGACCCGGAAGACCTCGTCCTGGGAGACGCCTTCCCCTCGCTCCACGCCGGCGTCGTAGTCGGTGACGAGCGCGACGGAGGTGTAGCAGAGGGCGAGTTCGCGCGCGAGGACGGCTTCCGGGTGTCCGGTCATGTTGATCAGCGACCAGCCGGCCGACGCGTACCACTGGGACTCCGCCCGGGTGGAGAACCGGGGCCCCTCGACGACCACCATCACGCCGCCGTCGTGGACGTCGGCTCCGGCCTCACCCGCGGCCTTGAGAACGGCCGATCGCCCGGCGGCGCAGTACGGGTCGGCGAAGGAGACGTGCGCCGCGCCGTGGTCGAAGTACGTCTGGACACGGCCCGTGGTCCGGTCGACGAGCTGGTCGGGAAGGACGACGCTGCCAGGGCCGAGGGAGCGGCGCAGCGAGCCGACGGCGCAGGGCGCGAGGACCTGCCGTACGCCCAGCGAGCGCAGGGCCCACATGTTGGCGCGGTAGTTGATGCGGTGCGGGGGGAGTTCGTGGTGGCTGCCGTGCCGGGGCAGGAAGGCGACTCTGCGGTCGCCGACGGTGCCGACGGACACCGCGTCGGAGGGCGCGCCGTACGGGGTGGTGACCTCGACGCGCTGTACCGACTCCAGGAGTTCGTAGAAGCCGCTGCCGCCGATGACCGCGATGTCGGCCTTCGGCGCCGTGTCGGACGGATCACTCATCGCTTGGGTCCTCCTGCGTGTGCGTGTCGACCTGCGCCGTCGATCGGCTCGGGCCGGGTCGGGAAACGAGTGGGGTGAGGGAGGCGACGGCCTCGTGACCCGGCACGGCCGCGCGTTCGTCGTCGGGACGGCGCACGGCCACCGTCTGCCAGCCGGCTTCGGCCGCGGCGTCGAGCTCGGCACCGACGTCGCTGACGAACAGCAGGTCGGCGGGTGCGTGCCCCAGGTCCGCCGCGATCGCACGGTAGGAGTCGGCGTCCGCCTTGGGGCCGGCCGTCATCAGGTCGAAGTAGCCGTCGAGCAGCGGGCGCAGGTCGCCGTGGGCGGTGTGGCCGAACCAGTCCCGCTGGGCTGCCACGGAGCCCGAGGAGTAGATGAAGCGGCCTGTGCCCTGTGTCTTCCAGTGCTCCAGTGCGGGCGGTACGTCCGGGTACACGTGGCCGTACAACTCGCCCGCCGCGTAGCCCCCGGACCAGATCCGTCCCTGCAGCGTCTTCAGCGGCGCCGCCTTCACATCGGCGTCGGCCCACTGCTCCAGGAGCGCCAGAGCACTCGCCTCGTCCTGGGCCTCCCCGGTGTGGGCGGTGACCGCGTCGAGGATCTGACGCCAGGGTGCGGTGCCGCGGTGAGCGGCGAGCCAGGGAGCGAGCCGCTCACGCGCGTAGGGGAAGAGGACGTCACGGACGTGGCTGAGGGAGCCGGTGGTTCCCTCGATGTCGAGGACGACGGCCCGCGGCCCGTTCTCGGGAACACGGGCCTGTCGGCTGCCCGGCATCAGCCTTCCCGCAGGAGCACGTCGAGGCGGGGGAAGCCTTCGGCGATGGACTCCTGGGTGAAGTCGCCCACCCAGCCGTCCTCCTTCTCGAAGAACCGGACGGCGCAGAAGTCCGGTACGGGTCCCATGTCGAACCAGTGCCGGGTGCCGGCCGGGACGGCCAGCAGGTCACCGGCCTCGCACACCACGGCGTACACGCGGTCGTCCAGGTGCAGGTAGAAGCAGCCGGTGCCGTGAGCGAAGAACCGGACCTCGTCCTCGGCATGCCGGTGCTCGTCGAGGAACGTCGACCGCGCCTTCGCCGCCCGCTCCTGCCATTCCGCGCCCTCCTCGGGGTGGAGGCGGGCGACATCGACGAGCTTCAGTCCTTGGCGGACGCAGAGCTCGTCGACCTCGTGGCGGTAGGCGTCGAGCAGCTCGTCGGACGACGTCCGCGGAGTCACCTGGGTGCGCAGCGGCCAGCGGGTGAGGGAGACCGACCTCTCGCGCAGGGCTCGTGCGATGGTCTCCTCGTCGCGGGTCCGGAGCAGGACAGTGTCCGGCGCGTCTTCCGGCATGATCTGGAGCAGTGTCATGGCGCGGTCCTGTGGTCGGGTGCCGTCGCGGCACGGGAGACATGCGGCTCGGCGTGGGAGAGCACGAGCAGTTGGCAGAGCGACTCGAGGCATTCGAGCCGGTTCCTCGCCTGGGCCAGCGAGTCGCCCCATGTGGTGATGCCGTGATCGGCCAGGAGCAGCCCGGGCGGGCCTTCCCGGTCGACCGCGAGGTGGGCGGCGACGTCGTCGGCGATCCGGTCGACCCGGGGCCAGTTGGGGAACACCGGCAGGTCCGTGAAGGTCGGGTCCTTCAGCCCCAGGCCCTTGAGCAGCTCGAAGCGATCCACTCGTACCGAGGAGACGGCGTCCACGGCAGCGGCGCGGTGGGCGACGACGGTGGCGTACGGGGAGTGGACATGGATGACGGCGCGGGCTCCGGTGACGCGGTAGACCGCCGCGTGGATGGAGGTCTCCGCCGAGGGGCGGGCCTGGCCGGGAAGGGACGCCTGGCCGGTGCGGGCGTCGACCTCCACCACGTCCAGGGCGGTCAATTCGCCCTTGTCCCGGCCGCTCGCCGTGATCAGCGCCCTGTCGGGATCGTCGGGCAGTCGCATGGAGACGTTGCCGGACGTGCCCGGCATCCATCCGCGCTCGTACAGGGTCCGGGAGATGTCGGCCAGCTGCTGGGCGGTCTGCTTGCCGGCGGCGGTGGACGGCGCGTAGCTCATGCGCTCACCTCGGATGCGTGGTGGACACCGTGCTCGGAGACGATCGCGGTGATGAGGGAGGCCGGGGTGACGTCGAAGGCGGGGTTGTACGCGCGTGTACCGCGCGGTGTGGTGCGGACTCCGCCGTAGGAGGTGACCTCGTCGGCGGCGCGTTCCTCGATGACGATGTCCCGCCCGTCGGCGAGGGACCTGTCCCACGACGATTCGGGGGCGACGACGATGAACGGGATGCCGTGGTGGGCGGCGGCGATCGCCAGCCCGTAGGTGCCGATCTTGTTGGCGACGTCCCCGCCCGCGGTGATGCGGTCGGCTCCGACCAGGACGCAGTCGACGAGCCCCCGGCTCATGGCCGCGGCGGCCGCGCTGTCGACGCATACGCGATGCGGCACGCCGGCCTCGGCCAGTTCCCAGGCCGTCAGCCGGGCGCCCTGCAGGAGTGGACGGGTCTCGTCGACGAGGACCTCGGTGACCTTGCCGGCCTCCGCGAGGGCGAGGATCGTGCCGAGGGCGGTGCCCACGGCCGCTGTAGCGAGCCGGCCGGTGTTGCAGTGGGTCAGGAGTCGCAGGGACCGCTGCGGGCAGCGGTCCAGTACGGCCCGGACCGCATGCGCGACCATCTGCCGGTTGACCGCCCGGTCCTCGTCGATCATGGCGGTGGCTTCGGCCAGGACCGCGTCCGGGCCGTCGGCGAGCCTCCCGACTGCCCGGTCGACGGCCCAGGCCAGGTTGACGGCCGTCGGGCGGGCGGCGGCGAGCCGCTGTGCGTCGGCGCGCACGGTCTCCTGACCGTCGCCGGTGCTGCCCGGCGAGCAGTGGGCGTACGCCGAGAGCGCGACGCCCAGGGCGCCCGCGAGACCGATGGAGGGCGCGCCCCGTACCGCGAGTGTCGTGATGGCGGTGATGACGTCGTCCACGGTGTCCAGGCGCAGGAGCCGCCGCTCGTGGGGCAGCGCGCGCTGGTCGAGAGTGACGATCGAGTGGTCGTCCCAGCGCAGTGACGGCTGGTCGGAGGTCTTGCTCACGGGCGGCGGCTCCTTGGGGGGCCTGAAGGGTGGCCGGTCAGTCGGTCAGTCCGTCAGGGGACGCGACCGCAGTTCGACCAGGGTGGGCGCGGCCTCCACGTCGGCGGTCACCTGCTCGTGGTCCTCGCCGACGGCGATGACGTAGCCGTACCGGTTCATGTACGCCCTGGGCGGGAGGGCCAGCCGGGTGCCGGCGCCGGCCGTCGCGACCGCGTCGTGCACGGTGGGCCCGAAGAGGTCGGTGCGGACGGTCACTTCGACCGCCTCGCAGTCGGCCTCCGGGTAGAGGAACCTGATGGCTGCGGTCCTCTGTGCCTTCGGCGCGGTGTCGGGGGTGAGCCCGGCCGCTACGTGGGCGGCGGCGACGGCGGGATCGGTGCCCGTGGCGAGCATCCCGATGAGGGGGATGAAGTCGCCGCCGAGACGCGCGTTGATCTCGACGAGGCGGGGTCCCTTGGGAGTGAGCTTGAACTCGGTGTGCGTGGCGCCGTGTTCAAAGCCGAGCGCCTTGTGGATGCGGTGCAGTTGGTCCAGGAGTTCGGAGTCCTGGAGGAGGGGGTCAGCGGCGTCGACGGTGTGGCCGGTCTCCTCGAAGTACGGGTCCATGCCGACCTGCTTGCGCGCCACGATCATCGGGGTGCACACACCGTCGACGACGACCGCGTCGATGCTGATCTCGGGTCCGGTGAGGTACTCCTCGACCAGGACGTCGGCCTCGTAGCGGGGTACTCCGGGCCAATTGGCGGAGCTGGCCGCTTCGAAGGCCGCTTCGACGGCGTCGCCGTGGTCGGCCCGGACGACACCGAGGCTGCCGGCGAGTCCACGGGCCTTGACCACCACGGGGTAGCCGGTCGCGTCGGCCGCCCGGCGCGCCTCGGCCGCCGTGGAGACCGGGGTGCAGGCCGGCTGCGGCACGTCGGCAGCCGTCAGCCGTGCCCGAGTCGCCGCCTTGTCGCGGCAGGCGAGCACGGCGTCGGGCGCGCTTCCGGGCAGGCCGAGGGCTTCGGCGAGGCGGGCGGCGGCGTGCACGAGGGACTCGTCATAGGTGAAGACCCCTGCGACGGGAAGCTGTTGCATGACCTTCTGCGCCTCGGCGAGGAGTTCGTCGAGGTCCTTGGTGTCGAGGAGTGAGGTCCCCTCCACGTACGGCAGTTGCCAGCTCGGCTCGTGGGCGTCGAGGAGCCACAGGCGGAAATGGCGTGAGACGGCCGCCACGATGTACTCCCGGTAGCGGCGGTCGCCGCTGCCCATGAGGAGCAGGACCGGTGCCTCGGTGGTAGACGAGTGCGGGTGGGGCGTGGCGGCCATGGTGGAAACCTTTGTGTCGACGTGTGGTCGGGGCCGAGGCCCGGCCGACGGAGCGGGGCAGAGCCCGGGTCGGCGACGGCACTGTCGGCCGACGGCCGGAACCATGCCAGCGTTAAGCGATGTATGTCAATAGATCGATGAATGGCTGAAGAGTCGCCCCTTTCCCGGACGTCACCGCCACGCGGCGCGACTGCCCCGATTCGCCCACCTCTGCTGATGCTTGCGAAAACCGGCCGGGCAAATGCCGATCGGCAATCATCGATGATTCAGCCGTGGGGATGACTCCGGGTTCAACCTGCCCAGCGTGGTCGCCGGTGTGATCAAGCCACCTGCATGGGAGCTCGCCAGAGCGGCGGGGAGGGAGTAACCTTCGCGCACGGATCGCGATCCGCAGCCCGCGGAGTCACGGGCGCGTGGACGTCGAGACGGCGCGGGCGCTCCGAAGAAGAAGCGGCCGGACTTCAACCGCAAGGCCGCCGGGCCACAGAGGCTCGGTGCGTCCCGTCGGCCAGACCACCGAAGAACGTGGCCAGATCGGCCAGCGCCTCGGGGCGCAGCCGGTAGTAGGTGAAACGCCCGCAGGGCTCGGTCTCCACGACACCCGCTTCCCGGAGAACCCGGAGATGGTTCGACAGGTTCGTCTGCCGCGCGCCCGTCTCCTCGACGAGATGAGTCGTACACAGCGACTCACGGGCAAGCAGGCACACGATGCGAAGCCGCAGAGGGTCCGCCAGGGCCCTCAGCAGTTCCGCGTTCACCGACGTCAGCATGGCCCGATCGTGACACACCGAGCACAACCGGTGTCAACCACCAGAATTCTGAACGCCCTTGCATAGCAACCCATTTGAGGAGTCGTAGGTGTCCCGGATGCCCTCTGTCCTGTTCGTCTGCATTCACAACGCCGGCCGGTCCCAGATGGCCGCCGCATGGCTTCGCCACTTGGCCGGCGACCGGATCGAGGTCCGTTCGGCGGGCTCCGCCCCGGCCTCGGCGGTGAATCCGGCGGCGGTCGAAGCGATGCGCGAAGTCGGCATCGACATGTCCGCGGAGGTCCCCAAGATCCTCACCACAGAAGCCGTCGGCGAGTCGGACGTGTGCGTCACGATGGGCTGCGGGGACACCTGCGAGGTCTTCCCCGGCAAGCGCTACCTCGACTGGAAGCTCGACGACCCGGCCGGGCAGGGGGTGGAGGCGGTGCGCCCCATCCGCGACGCCGTCAGGAGCCTGGTCGAGAATCTCATCGTGGAGATGGACGCGGCGCCGGCTCGCTGAAGCAGTGCGGTCAGAACGGCGAGCAGTCGATGCCTCGGGGGAAGGCATGCTTCCTGAGCCCCTGAAGAGCGTCCCAGCGGATCGAGAACCAGGCCCAGGTTCCTCGCTGTTCGCGGCGCAGCAGCCCGGCCGTGGTGAGGATCTTCAGGTGGCGGCTCACCGTGGGCTGGGCCAGGTCGAGCGACTTGGTCAGGTCGCAGACGCAGAGTTCTCCGGCCGGCGACTGGTCGATGAGGTGGACGATCTGGAGGCGGGTCTGGTCGGCCATCGCCTTCAACTGGGCCGTCAGCATCTCGACTTCGTCGCGGTCGATCAGCAGCCCCGGGAAGCACGGCACACAGTGCTCCGCGCTCAGGTCCTCGATCGGTATGCCCGCCAACGGAATTGCCATCCGGACACCATACGAGCCGACAAGATCGCACGGCGAATCCGAGGGTCGATATCCGTCAGGCATTCACCAACCGTTCACCCGCGCGGCCTCATCGCAGAAGGGCCGCGACGGCCCGCGTGGCTTCGCGGGCGGGACGGCCGACGCCGACAAGGGTGGCCGAGGCGGGGCCGGTCCAGTCGCCGTACCCGAGCAGATGAAGTCGGGGCTCTCCGACAGCCTCTGTTCCCCGGGTGGAGATGTGTCCGCGAGGACCGCGGAGCCCGAGCGGGGCGAGGTGGGCGAGCGCAGGACGGAAGCCGGTGCACCAGATGATCGCGTCGGCCTCGGCCCGCGTACCGTCGGCCCACTCGACACCGGTCCCCGTCACCCGTGTGAACATCGGTTGCGCCTTGAGGAGGCCCGCATCGCGGGCTTCGCGTACAGGCGGTACGGCGACGATGTCACCGAGCGAAGCGACTCCCCCGCCGTCGGTACGGCCTTCGTCGAGGGCACGGCGGCGGGCGGTGGCGTGGTCGAAGAGGGCACGGCCGTCGATGTCGTCGGCGAGGAACCGCGCGGGTCGCTGCGTGACCCAGGTGAGGTCGGCGCCGTACGCGAGATCGGCGGCGACCTGCGCTCCGGAATTCCCGCCTCCGACGACGATGACCCGCATTCCGGCGAACTCGCCGGGGGTGCGGTACTCGACGGTGTGGAGCTGTCGCCCCTGGAACGCGTCGCGGCCGGGGACGGCGGGCAGGAACGGCCGCGACCACGTTCCGGTGGCGCTGACGACGGCGCGGGCGCGCCAGGTGCCGGAGTCGGTCTCGACGCGAAGGCGCTCGCCGTCGCGGCGGACCGCCTGAACGCGCACGGGCCGGTGGACGGGGAGCTCGTATCGCTGCTCGTAGTCGGTCAGGTAGCCGACGACGTGGGCGGCGTCGGGGTACGTCTTCCCCTGCCGCAGCGGCATCGGGCGGCCGGGCAGGGAGGAGTACGGGGCCGGGGAGAAGAGGTGGAGCGAGTCCCAGGTGTGCTGCCAGGCTCCGCCCGGTGTGGGCTGAGCGTCCAGGACGGCGAAGTCGAGGCCGCCGAGGCGGCGCAGGTGGTACCCGGCGGCGAGTCCCGCCTGGCCACCGCCGATGACGACGACGTCGAGTGAGCTGCTCATCTCTCCGGCTTCCCTTCGTACGACGGCGCCTCGCCCGATCGGAGGGGCGAGGCACCGAGGAGTGGCGTGGCGGGACTAGCGCTGGGCAGGGGCGAACTTCTTGCGCCAGGCCAGCGAGACGTACACGAGCGCGACCAGGACCGGGACCTCGATGAGGGGGCCGACGACGCCGGAGAGTGCCTGGCCGGAGGTGACGCCGAAGGTGGCGATGGCGACGGCGATGGCGAGTTCGAAGTTGTTGCCGGCGGCGGTGAAGGCGAGCGTCGCGGTGCGGTCGTAGGTGAGACCGATGGCCTTGCCGAGGACGAAGGTGCCGAACCACATCACCGCGAAGTAGACGAGGAGCGGGAGGGCGATCCGTGCGACGTCCAGCGGCTGCGAGGTGATGGTCTTCCCTTGCAGGGCGAACAGGATGACGATCGTGAAGAGCAGCCCGTAGAGCGCCCACGGCCCGATCCTCGGCAGGAACTTCGTCTCGTACGACTCCCGGCCCATCCGCTTCTCGCCGATCCGGCGGGTGAGGAAGCCGGCGACCAGGGGGATGCCGAGGAAGATGACGACGTTCAGGGCGATCTTCCACATCGAGATGTCGAGCGTCCCGCCCTCGCCGAGGCCCAGCCAGCCGGGCAGCAGGTCGAGGTAGAACCAGCCCAGGAGGCCGAACGCGAGGACCTGGAAGACGGAGTTCAGGGCGACGAGGACCGCGGCGGCCTCACGGTCGCCGCACGCCAGGTCGTTCCAGATGATCACCATGGCGATACAGCGGGCCAGGCCGACGATGATCAGGCCGGTGCGGTACTCGGGCAGGTCCGGCAGGAAGATCCAGGCGAGGGCGAACATGAGCGCCGGACCGATGATCCAGTTGACGACGAGCGACGAGACCATGAGCTTCCGGTCGCCGGTGACGGCGTCGAGCTTGTCGTACCGGACCTTGGCGAGGACCGGGTACATCATGATCAGCAGGCCGACGGCGATGGGCAGCGAGATGCCGCCGATCTCGACCTTGGCCAGCGCGTCGTCCAGGCCGGGGATGAGCCGTCCGAGCCCGAGGCCGAGGCCCATGGCCAGCAGGATCCAGACGGCGAGGAAGCGGTCGAGCGTCGACAGCTTCGCGACGACCGGGGAATCCGCCGCCGGAGTGGGCGCCTGGGTGCGGGTCACGGACAGGCCCTCTTGTTCTCGGCAGCGGTACGGGCGGACTCGGCCAGGTCGGCGAACTGAGCGGCGAGCTGGGCGATGACGTCCGGCTTCAGGCGGTAGTACGTGAAGCGACCGCAGGGCTCGGTCTCCACCACACCGGCCTCACGCAGCACGCGCAGGTGGTTGGAGAGGTTGGTCTGCTTGGCACCCGTCTCCTCGACGAGGTGGGTGGTGCAGAGGGTCTCGCGGGCGAGCAGGGTCACGATCTGGAGCCTGAGGGGATCGGCCAGAACCCGGATCAGATCAGTATCGACTGACGTCATCATGTGCTGATACTGTCACATCACTCGCTGCTGATACCAGCCGGGGCTGACCTCTTGCCGGCAAGGAAGAACCGATGACCACCGCTCCGCTCGCCTCCGTGCTCTTCGTCTGCGTCCACAACGCGGGCCGCTCCCAGATGGCCGCCGGATTCCTGAACCACCTGGCCGGCGATCGCGTCGAGGTCCGCTCCGCCGGTTCGATTCCGGGCGACCAGGTGAACCCGGCCGCGGTCGAGGCGATGCGGGAGGTCGGTGTCGACATCTCCGACCAGAAGCCGAAGGTGCTGACCACGGAGGCCGTCCAGGCGTCCGACTACGTCATCACGATGGGCTGCGGCGACGCCTGCCCGGTCTTCCCCGGCAAGACGTACCTCGACTGGGCCCTGGAGGACCCGGCCGGCCAGGGTGTCGCGGCCGTCCGTCCGATCCGCGACGAGATCAAGGGCCTGATCGAGGGCCTCATCGCCGACATCGACGCGAAGCGGGAGGCGTGACCGCAGTGACCGACCCGACCGCGACCACCGGTGACGACGTCCGTGAGGTCATCGTCATAGGCTCCGGCCCCGCCGGATACACCGCCGCCCTCTACACCGCCCGCGCCCAGCTCAAGCCGCTGCTCTTCGGCAGCTCGATCTTCGTCGGCGGCTCCCTGACCACGACAACCGAGGTCGAGAACTTCCCCGGCTTCCCCACCGGCATCGACGGCCCCGACCTCATGGACGACATGCGGGCCCAGGCCGAACGATTCGGCGCCGAGATGATCGACGACGACATCGTTTCCGTCGACCTGACCGGAGACATCAAGGAAGTCACCGACAGCGAGGGAACGGTCCACCGCGCCAAGGCCGTGATCATCGCGACCGGCTCCGGCTACCGCAAGCTCGGCCTGCCGAACGAGGACGAGCTCTCGGGCCGCGGCGTCTCATGGTGCGCCACCTGCGACGGCTTCTTCTTCCTCGACCGGGACATCGTCGTGGTCGGCGGCGGAGACACCGCCATGGAGGAAGCCACCTTCCTCACTCGCTTCGCCCGCTCCGTGACCGTCGTGCACCGGCGCTCGGCCCTGCGCGCTTCCCAGGTCATGCAGAACCGCGCCTTCGCCGACGACAAGATCTCCTTCGCCTTCGACAGCGAGATCGCGGAGATCAAGTCCGAGAACGGCATGCTCGCCGGCGTCGTCCTGCGCGACACCTTCACCGGCAAGACCCGCGACCTCGACGCCACCGGCCTGTTCATCGCCATCGGCCACGACCCGCGCACCGAACTCTTCACCGGCCAGGTCGACCTCGACGACGAGGGCTACATCCGGGTGGAGGCGCCCTCCACGCGCACGAACCTGCCAGGAGTCTTCGCGGCCGGGGACGTCGTCGACCACACCTACCGCCAGGCCATCACCGCGGCGGGCTCCGGCTGTCAGGCCGCGCTCGACGCGGAGCGATACCTCGCCGCCCTTGCCGACAGGAGCAAGGCCGCGGTGAGCGTGGCCGTCACAGCCTGAGGCCACACCGAGGCCCACGCCGTCGACCCTCCCCATGAACACCAGCTCCTGCCCGTCACGTTGGCGGACCTGACGGGCAGGAGCTGGCCCCTCTGCTCCGGTCGGCCTCGGGAGTCGTACTCCGGCCGGTCTTCCCTCTGTTCCACGGCCGCGAGCGAGCACGATGAGCCGGCAAGGAGTCTCCTTGCCGGCTGATCTGCTTGCTCATTGCTCGAACCTGCGACTGCGACCTGCGACCTGCACAAGGCCGCCGCACTCCCGACGAGTGCCGCACGGCCGCAGCCGAAGGGGCTTCAGCTGGATCCCGGTTCCTGACAGGAGTGGGCGGGGGCGCCGATGAGGATGTCGGCGGCGCTGGGGAACTCGGCGATGCAGCGGGGGTTGATGGCGTACCGGATGCTGGCACCGGCACGGCGTCTGGTCAGGAAGCGGACGGTATGGAGGATCTTCAGGTGGTGCGAGACGGTCGACTGGTTGAGTCCAAGATGAGCGACGATCTCACCCACCGGCACGGTCCCCGGCCGACCGCTCAGGAACCGCATGATGCGGATGCGCGTCGGGTCGGCCAGGGCTCGGAACCAGCGGGCGTACTCCTCGACGGTCTCCCGGTCGAGTGACGTATCGGACATGGGAATCCTTAGCGGACCACGAGGATCACCGCCGCCGCGCCGGCCGCGGCGAGCGGCGGACCGGCCGTGCGATCAGGAGCATTGCGCGCGCCGGAATCGGCACGCAGTCGAGCACGACGGTGCAAGACGTAGCCAGGTATCCGTGGCCGGAGCTTCGGCTCCGGCCACGGCCCGGATGTGACGACGTGGTCAGCAGCAGGTGCCGCCGGGCGCGCACTCCTGCGCGCCGGCGGTGCTGTCGACGGGCTTGTGGGCGCGGATGATCGCGGCGTGGAGGCCGTCGGCCGCCTCCTGGGTGAAGACGACCTCCGCGTCCTTCAGGCCGACCGCGTCGAGGAGTTCCTTGTACTCGGCGACCGAGAGGGCGCCGGCGATGCACTGGCTGTGTCCGCCGCGTTCCGCTCGCTCCTCGGGGCTGAGCCGGTCCTCGGCGACGACGTCGCTGATGCCGAGTCGGCCGCCGGGGGTGAGAACGCGGGCCATCTCGGCGAAGACGGCGGGCTTGTTCAGCGACAGGTTGATCACGCAGTTGGAGATGATCACGTCGATGGTGTCGGCGGGCAGCGGGATGGACTCGATCGTGCCCTTGAGGAGGACGACGTTGTCGATCTCGGCATCCTCGACGTTGCGGGCGGCGAGGGCGAGCATCTCCTCCAGAAAGTCCAGGCCGAAGACGCGGCCGTCGGGGCCGACGCGCCGGGCGCTGAGGATGACGTCCAGGCCGCCGCCGGAGCCGAGGTCCAGGACCGTCTCGCCCTCGCGCAGTTCGGCGACGGCGCTCGGGTTGCCGCAGCCGAGGCTGGCGAGGAGGGCGGTGTCCGGGGCGGTGCCGGGGCCGATCTCGTCGTACGCGGCGGGGCCGAAGGTCTGCGGGTCGGGCGAGCAGCAGGCGCCGCTCGTCTCGGCTTCGGCGGCCTTGGCCCGGTAGTACTCCCGGACCTCTTCCTGCAGGCTGCCGGCGGTGGTGGTGTCGCTCATGACAGGTGGTCCTTCTCGGTCAGGCGCCGGCGGGGGCGAGGCGGTGCACGGGGCGCGGGTAGGAGGGCTTGAACGACACCGGGGTGGTCGCCGAGGAGGTGACGGCGGTGGCCAGGTCGGCGGCCTTGACGGCCTCCGTCACGGCCGCGTCCAGGGCGTCGGGCTCGCAGGCGACCCGGGCGTTGACCACGGCCCGGCCGGTCGGCGCGCCGGCCTCGGCGGCGCGGTCGAGGGTGGGCTGCGCGCCGGACTCGGTGAGGCTGAGCTTGGCGAAGTCGCCGTCGGCCGTCTCCACGGTGATCTTGGCGTGGCCGATCACGGCGTCGTGCTCCGCGGCCCAGGCGGACAGCTCCTGAAGGACGGTGCGGGCCCAGGCGGTCGCGTCGAAACCGTCCCCGGCGGCGGTGAGGTCGAGCTCCTGGTTCATCCAGGCGAGCTGGGCCTCGGCGGCCGCGTACCGGTCGTAGTCGATGTCGAGGACGACGTCCTCGTTCGTCGCCGGCGCCTGCCACGCGTCGAGGAGCGTCTCCAGGTGAGCGCCCGTGGTGGCCGAGTAACCGACGACGGTCGCCTTCGGGTTGCTCGTACGGAGCGAGGCGAGGAGTTCCTCCGCACGGTCCGCCTTGATGGTGTCCAGCTTGTTCACGGCGATGACGTCGGCCTCGGTGACCTGCTGGCGGAAGAGGTACGACAGGTCCGACTCGGGCTCGCCCCGCTCGGCGGCGCGGGCGAACGCCAGGTGCCGCAGCGGATCGACCACGGTGGTCAGCGGGGCGACGACCATGTCGTCGCCGTAGTACTGACGCAGCGGACGTACGACGGTGGCCTGGAGGTCCGTGCAGCTGCCGACGGCCTCGGCGATCACGGTGTCGACGCTGTCGGAGGCGACGAGCGCGACGATGGCCTCGACGAGGTCCTCGAACTTGCAGCAGAAACAGCCGCCGGTGACCTCGGCGACGCTGTCGAGCTTGCTGCGCACCAGCTTGGTGTCGACCAGTTCGACGCCCTGGTCGTTGGTGATGACGGCGACCTTGCGGCCCTGCTCCTGGAGCGCGAGCGCGGCGGCGGTCATGGTCGTGGTCTTGCCCGCCCCGAGGAATCCGGTCAGGGGGATGAAGGTGATCATGTGGTCCTTCTCGTCCTTGTCGTGGAGTCGGGCGGGGTCAGCCGCAGCAGCCGCTGTCGCCGGAGCCGCCCAGGAGGGGCAGGTTCGCGGGCTGGGCCGGGGCGGAGGCGGCGCCGAACGCGACGCGCCTGCTGTTCCCGAAGGCGTCGAGCCAGGCGTTCGCCTGCGGACGCAGCGCCGGGTCGGACAGCAGGATCGAGGTGGTGACTTCACGCGGGGTGCAGCCTCGCAGGGCCTTCGCCTGGTGGGCGCCGGCGCCGAACTCGACGGTGCGCAGGCCCTCGGAGTAGGCGTCGCGGACGGGCGCGTCGAGGACGAGGGCGAAGTAGATGCCGCTGCGCTCGCCGATCGCGGCGTAGTCGAAGCCGGCCCACTTCGGGAAGAGGCGGTGGTTCTTGCGGATGGTGACGCAGGTGGCGACCAGCGCGCCGTCCTTGTAGCCGAGGTAGGCGCGGACGTCCGCGCCCTCGTCGATGAGCGCGGAGAGGATGCCGACGATGTGCTCGGGCTCCTCGCCTGCGCCGTTCTTCTCCCGGTTGAGACAGGTGAGTTCGGCGATGCGGGCGACGTAGGGGCGGATGTCGGTGCCGTCGACGCGCTCGATCGTCACGCCGGCGGCTTCGGCGCGGCGGACGTCGCCCTTGATGCGCTGGCGCTTCTTCAGCGGCAGGGCGGCGAGGTGTCCTTCCCAGTTCGGCGCGTCGAGGCTCATGAAGTCCTCGTAGCCCCAGAAGGTGCTGGACGCGCCGGCGGCGTCGAGCGCGTCGACGAGGGCGTCGTTGCCACGACGGCTGGGAATCCAGGGGGCGACGATGCAGCGGATGCCGGCCTCGAAGGCGGCGGGCACGAGCTTGTCGATGACGGACCCCATCAGGGTGGGGGTCCAGAAGTTGTAGGCGACCTCGGTGCGGTAGCCCAGCGGGGAGCCGAGCAGGAGCGTCGGGAAGAAGGGTTCGGTTCCCAGGGCGTCGACTTCGGCGCTGCGCGCGGCGTCGGTCTCGGCGCCGCAGCACACCTCTTCACCGGAGGGCGCCTGCCATCCCAGGTAGGTGCGCGGCTCGTGGTCGACGACCGGCGGGGTGGTGAGGATGTAGCCGGGGAGGAGGGCCAGCTCACCGCGGGCGCGGTGGGCGAGGGTGTGCCAGGGCTGGACGTCGGGGAGCACCTTCTCCGTGGCGCGGAGCCAGGTGGGTCCGAGGTACGGCCACGAGTCGGTGAGACCGGCGAGCTCGCCGGTCCAGTCCATGTCCGGGAGGGCCTGGCCGGTGGAGATGACGACGCGGGGTGATCCACCCATGTCAGTGTCCTTTTCTTGTGAGCGGGTGGGTCAGCACTTCACGCAGCAGCGGATCTTGCCTGCGTCCTCGGCGTCGGTGCGGCGCTCCTGCCAGAGCTCCTCGACGCGCTTGTCGGGGTGGGTCCACTCCACCCAGAAGCCGCGGTCGACAGTGGCGATGTCCTCCATCCAGGGCGAGGAGAGCAGCGGGGAGCCCTTGAACAGCAGCAGTCGGGTCTGCAGGGCGGTGGGGTCGGTGACGCGGGCGAGGCCCGTCTCGACCAGCCAGTCCTCGAAGCCGAGGAGCTCCTCGTACTCGATCCACGGAGTGAAGGGGATGAATGTCGGGTAGAGCTCGAAGCCGATCCGCTCGGCCTCGTCGACCGCCTCGCGCATGTGGTCGACGTCGATGTGCTTGTCGAAGATGCGCAGGATGCGGTTGGAGGGGAACTCGAGTGCGCAGGTGACGCGGCGCAGCCCGAGCGAGACGAGCTTCTCCAGTTCCTTGGTGTAGTCGAGGACGTGGTCGACGCGGGTGGTGAACTCGAACGTGATCGGGCCGATGGCCTCGACGAGTCGCTCGACCACACCGATGCCGATGGTGCGGGAGTTGAAGAACTCGGCGTCGATGAAGCAGAAGTGCCGGACGCCCTCCTCCGCCAGCTGCAACGCGTCGGCCAGGACGCTGTCGGCGTCGTACGCGGCGACACCGCCGTCGTAGGCGCCGTAGACGGAGCAGTAGGTGCACTTGTGGTGGCAGCCGCGAGACGCCTCGATGTTGCCCATCAGGCCGAACGGCGAGTGGTGCGCCGGGTAGTGCACGAGGGAGGGGAACAGGTCCCGGGCGGGCTTGGTGACCGAGATGCGCCGGCGCGGGGGCTTGGGCCGCATGCCCGTGCGGGTCATCAGGGCGGGCACCGCGTCGAGCGCGAGGGTGCCGGCGGCGAGCTGAGCCAGCTCCTCGCTGATGAGCTCGGGCTCCTCCATGATGATGCCGTCGGCGACCTCGAGGAACTCCCGGTGGTTCATCTGCGCGTACTGGCCGAAGGTCACGACCGTGGTGCCGTACGCCTCCGAGACCCTCCGCGCCAGGGCGATTCCCCGCTCGAGACCCTCGAACTGCTGGACCGAGACGAGCGTGAGGTCGAAGGGGCCTTCCGGAATGGCGTCGGGAAGCAGGTGCGCGTCCCAGCCGACGACGTCGGCGCCGTGGTGCTGCAGGGCGGCAGCCGCACACGCTGACGTCAAGGGCTGGAGCTCCGCCTCGAACGCGGAGGCAACCAGAACACGGGCACTACTCACACTTCCCCCCAGGGAGTGATCAAGGAGCGTGACGGATCGAGAGGGGGCCGGGTCAGGGCCCAGGTCGGTAACGACGCTGTCGACCGACGGCCGGAACCCTGCCAGCGTTGAGCGATGTATGTCAATAGATCGATGAATGACTGAAAGACCGTCTCTTCGACCCCCGTCGCCGCAGAGTGCCGCTGCCCCGATTCGCCCTCCTCTGTGGCTGGTTGCGAAGTGAGGTCATCAGCTTGAATCCGTTTGTTCACACAGCTTGAAGCCGTCCAGGGCGAAGATGCCGACAGGCGACCCGTACGGCTTCGGATTTCGTGGCCGACCCCAGGCCGCGCACTCACCACCCCGGCGCATGACTCAAATTCAATCGCCGATCATCGATGATTTCCGTCAATCAAGGTGTCGCCAGGGGGACTCGGAGGCGGTAACGTTCGCCCACGGCATCGCGGTCCGCACCCGGGGTCAGCGGGTGGACGGACACCGATGCCTTGATGCTTCAGGCCCAGTTCAACGGGGAACGCGACAAGGATCGCAAGGGCATCGGCTGCACGCCGCGAGTAGTCATCATCCGCACGCCCAGTGTCCGTCGCGCCGCCCTCCCGGAGCACCCGCAGGCTCGCCCGGGGTCCGCCCACCTCGTCCACGCGGCAGGGGCCACCGGCGGTCACGGCCGCACCCCTTCCACGTCCCGACCGCAGACCTGCATGCCACAAACGGGGCCCCGGCCGCGGCGATTCGCCGCCGGCGTTCCCCGAATCCCACCCCTTCCATCACCGCAAAGGCACCGCCATGTCTTTCATGTCCGCTGAAATCCGCAGTAGAGCACCGCACCTCACCGGACGGCGTGTCCGCCAAGGCGCCTCTGCCGCCTCCGCCGCCCTCCTCCTCGCCGCCGCCCTGACCGGCTGCGCCGGCTCCGCGAAGGCCGGCTCGGACGCCATCCAGGCCAGCGGCTCCACCACCGTCGCCCCGGTGGCCTCCGACGCCGCCGAGGCGCTGAAGGGCAAGGGCCTGAACATCACCGTCGCCACTCAGGGCGGCTCCGCCGGCGGGATCTCCCAGCTCGGCACCGGCCAGATCAACATCGCCCTCAGCTCCAAGCCCTTGTCCGACAAGGACCACAAGGCGTACCCCGACACGGACTTCGTCACCACACAGATCGGCGCGGACGCCGTCGGCGTCATCATCACCAAGGAAGTGGCCGACGGCGGGGTCAAGGGCCTGTCCAAGACGCAGGTGGCGGGCCTGTTCGAGGGGAAGATCACCAACTGGAAGGAGGTCGGCGGTCCCGACCTCCAGGTCTTCGTGTACGACAAGGAGCCCGGTCGCGGCACCCGTGAGGTGCTCGACAAGTTCATCTACGGCAAGGGCGAGCCGCCGGCCCCGCCCAAGTCCGCGAACTACGCCATCGTCGGTGGCAACCTGGAGACCCGCAACAAGCTGAAGTCCACCCGCGGTTCCATCGCCCCGCTGTCGACCGGCTTCATCGAGGGTCACCCCGACCTGGTCGCGGTGCCTCTGGAGGGCGTCGCTCCCACCCTGGCGAACGTGTCGTCCGGCAAGTACCCGATGACCCGTCCGCTGTACATGATCACCAACGGCAAGCCGAAGGGCACCGTCAAGCAGTACATCGACTACATCCTCTCGCCCGAGGGCCAGAAGCTGCTGCCCGAGCACGGCTACCTCACGCGCGAGCAGATGGGCCTCTGACGATGGGGCTCACTCTGGAGCGCCCCATCCAGGCGCCCGGACCCGCCGTGTCGCGGCCCTCCTCCGGGAGCGGCCGCGGCAGCCGGGCGAGATGGGTCTGGGGATGGGCGTACAGCGGCATCCTGTCCGTGCTGCTCACCCTCGCGGTCCTGCTCGGCTACCTCGTCACGGGCATCGCGAGCGGAACCGTCGACTGGGCGGCCCTGTTCACCTCGTCCACCTGGAGTCCGGGGAACCTCGCCTTCGGCGGCCTGGCCATGATCTACGGCTCCGCGGTCGTGTGCGTCCTGGCGCTGGTGCTCGCCGTCCCGGTCGGCTGGGCGGCGGCCGTCGCCTTGTCCGAGTACCTGCCGCCCCGCCTCGCCAAGCCGCTGCGCCTGAGCATCGAACTCCTGGCAGCGGTCCCCTCCATCGTCTACGGCCTGATCGGCATCATGGTGATCCGGCCGTTCGTGGCGGACCTCGGTGACGTGCCGGGCGGCGACAGCCTCCTCGCCGCCGGCATCGTCCTCGCCGTGATGATCATGCCGACGATCGTGGCGGTCAGCGTGGACGCGCTGGCCGCCGTACCCGGCCGGTACCGGGAGGCCGCGTACTCCCTCGGCCTGACCCGCCGCGAGGTCGTCCGCTCCGCCGTCCTGCCCCAGGCCCGGTCGGGCATGCGCGCCGGGGTCCTCCTCGGCCTGGCCCGCGCACTGGGTGAGGCCATCGCGGTCTTCATGGTCATCGGCCGTGCCGACGGACGCCTGCCGGAATCGTTGGGGGACGTCTTCTCCTCCCTCGTGCGCCCCGGTCAGACGCTCACCACCAAGCTGGCCGGCCCCGAGCCGATGCTCGCGGGCACCTCCGGCCCGTACTTCGCGGCGCTGTGCGGTCTCGGCATCATCCTGCTGGCCCTGGTCGCCGTCGCCACCGTGTGGGGCACCCGCGGCTCCACGGGACGGGCCGCGCGCGCCCCTCGTGCCCGTCGGTCCTCCGCGTGGCTGCGCACTCCGAAGGACCGGCTCACCACCGTCGTCCGGCTCGGGGCACTGCTGCTGCCGGGGGCCCTGCTCGTCGGCATGCTCGGCATCCTGCTGGCCCGCGGCGGTGCGGCACTCAATCCGGTCTTCTGGTTCTCGCCCTCCGAAGGCGCGGCGGGCGGCGGCATACGCGATCAGATCGTCGGTACGCTCCTGCTCCTCGCGACCACGGCGCTGATCGCGCTGCCGCTCGGCTACGGAGCGGGCATCGTGATCGGCACGCGTGCCTCCGCGAAGACCGCCCGCGTCCTGGAGACGCTGACCGTGGCGGTCGGCGGGACGCCCACCATCCTGCTGGGCCTCGCGGGGTACGTCCTCTTCTGTACGACCATGGGCTGGGGCCGCTCCTGGCTGGCCGGCGCCGTGGTCCTGGTGCCCGTGGTGGTGCCGGTGGTCGCCCTCACCACCGCGGGCCGGATCCGGAGCATGCCGGCGGAGATCACCGAGGCGGCGTTCGCACTGGGCCTCACCAGCTCCCAGTACGTCCGCTCCGTGGTCGTCCCGTACACCTGGCCGGCCACGCTCACCGGCCTGCTGCTCGGCCTGGCCCGCGCGGCGGGCGAGACGGCCCCCCTGATCTTCACCGCCACGGTGTTCTTCGGGGCTCCCGCCCTCCCGACCGGCATCGTCAACGCTCCGGTCCAGGCCCTGCCCACGCACATCTTCACCCTGTCGCAGGACTCGGGCGCCCCCGAGGCGATCGCCCAGGCGTGGGGCAGCGCCCTCGTCCTGGTCCTGATCACCGCGGGCCTGCTCAGCCTGGCGGTCTTCCTGCGCAACCGCTTCGAAGGAGCACGACGATGGACGATGTGACAACCGGTGCCACGACCATGGACAACAGGGTCGACAGGACTGTCATCGCGGTCCGTGACCTGCAGATCCTCGACGGCACGAAGCGCCTGGTCGGACCGGTGACGTTCGAACTGGCCGCCGGATCCACCACCGGCCTGTGCGGTCCGTCGGGCGCCGGCAAGTCCACCGTGCTGCGCGCCCTGGTCGACCTGCTGCCCCACGGGCTCCGCCGTCAGGGCGAGGTGGAGGTCCTCGGCCGTCCCGTCCGGTACGGCAAGGGCGACGCCGGCCTGCGCAGCACGGTCGTCCTGGTTCCCCAGACCCCGGTCGTCTTCGGCGGCAGCATCCTGGACAACGCCCTGTTCGGCCTCCGTCACCTGGTGCGGGCGTCCAGGACGGAGCTGCACGACCGCGTCGAGCAGGCACTGCGCGAGGCCGGCCTGTGGAGCGAGGTCTCCGACCGGCTGGACACCCCGGCCCAGACGCTGTCCAACGGCCAGCGCCAACGGCTCTGCCTGGCCCGGGCCTTGGCCCTCGAACCGGCGGCCCTCCTGCTGGACGAGCCGACAAGCGCCCTGGACGAGCGGAGCCGCGACACGGTCGAGGAGTCCGTGGCGGCCCTGCGGGGCAACCGGACGGTCCTGCTCGTCTCTCACGACCCCGCACAGGTGGAACGGCTCTGCGACCGGACGGTCCGTATCGACCTGGCGAACGCCTGCGAGCCTTCCCCGGCGGCGGTCTGAGCACGTGTTCGCTCCGTAGCCCGTGGCCGCTGGGACCCGGGCCCGCCGTCGCGAGGTAGGCGAGACGGCGGGCCCAGGAGCATGACCGGGGTGTCAGCGGCTCCACCGGACCCGTACATGCGACCTCTTTTGTGCCGACTACCCGTCTTCGTCACACACGCTCAGCGGCGGACGCGGGGCATGCCGAGGCCGATCCAGGAGATGATCTCGCGCTGGATCTCGTTGTTGCCGCCGCCGAAGGTGAAGATGACGGCGGAGCGGTAGCCGCGTTCCAGTTCGCCGTGGAGGACGGTGCCCGCCGAGCCCTCCTTGAGGGCGCCCGCGGAGCCGACGACCTCCATCAGGGCCGCGTAGGCGTCGCGGCGGGCCTCGGAGCCGTAGACCTTGACGGCGGAGGCGTCCTGGGGGGTGAGGGTGCCGTGCTGGACGGCGTTCACCATCTGCCAGTTGAGGAGCTTCATCGCGTCCAGCCGGGCGTGGGTGCGGGCGAGGGTGCGGCGGACCCACGGGAGGTCCAGGACGCGGCGGCCGTCGGTGAGTTTCGTGTCGGCGGCCCAGCGCTGGACGTCGTGGAGGGCGCGGATCGCCATCGTCCCGTGGGCGGCGAGCGTCACCCGCTCGTGGTTGAGCTGGTTGGTGATGAGGCGCCAGCCCTTGTTCTCCTCGCCGACGCGCCGCGAGGCAGGGACCCGGACGTTGTCGTAGTAGCTGGCGGTCGTGTCGTGCGAGGCGAGGGTGTTGATGATCGTGCAGGAGTAGCCGGGGTCGCTCGTCGGCACGAGGAGCATGGTGATGCCCTTGTGGGGCGGGGCGTCGACGTCGGTGCGGACGGCGAGCCAGACCCAGTCGGCGGTGTCGCCGTTGGTGGTCCAGATCTTCTGGCCGTTGACGGTGTAGTGGCCGGTGGTCTCGTCGCCCTCCCGGACCGCACGGGTCTTGAGGGCGGCCAGGTCGGTGCCCGCGTCGGGCTCGCTGTAGCCGATGGCGAAGTCGATCTCGCCGGAGAGGATCCGGGGCAGGAAGTACGCCTTCTGCTCGTCGGTGCCGTACCGCATGATCGTCGGCCCGACGGTGTTCAGGGCCATCAGCGGCAGGGGCACGCCGGCCTGGGCTGCCTCGTCGAAGAAGATGAACTGCTCCATCGGGGAGAGTCCGCGCCCGCCGTACTCGGCGGGCCAGCCGACACCGAGCCAGCCGTCCGTGCCGAGCCTGCGCACGGTCTCCCGGTAGAAGCGCTTCTGCGCGGCGGGGTCCGCGTACCGGGAGTGGAAGTCGTCCGGGACGAGCTCGGCGAAGTACGCACGCAGCTCGGCGCGCAGGCTGTTCTGGGCGGGCGTGTACTCGAGGTGCATGGGGGCCTCCCGTGGCGGCGCGCTCGTGCGACGGCGGCCACGGTAGAACGTGTTTCACAAATGTGGAAGGCCGCGGCCCCGGTTCGGGCGAGCCGATCCGGGGCCGACGGGGCAGGAGCTGGAAAGGAGCTGGAAAGGAGGCCTAGGGCAGGAGCTCGTCCATGGACGCGCGCCCCTTCTCCGCCATACGGCGTTCGGCCCAGGCGATGCTCTTCGGATTCACGTCACGGCCGGATGCCAGGACCAGGTCCTCCGCCGTGAACTCGCCCTCCGAACCGGCGTGGAGCAACCGGTCGGGCGTCGGGAGATCCCCCACGGACGTCTTGTCGGGCTCAGCGTTCATGCCGCCTCCTACGTGTTCTTCCGGCACTCGCCATTCTCGTGTCCTGCCGACCGGAGCGCATCCGGGACGGTGGCACGGGGCGGTGTCCGGGGTGCTGTGCGGGGCCGCAGGACACGTCCTCCCGTGTCGGCGGGGTGTCGGCGGCGTGTCGACGCGCCCCGGGAGGGTGGGCCGAGCCCACCCGACCCCCCGAGGAGTCAGCGATGTCCCAGCCCCCGGCCTTCCCCTTCCCCCTGCGGCGCCTGCGCGTGACCGCCACCCGCCCGGTCACCCCGCGTACGCTCCGCGTCACCCTCGGCGGCCCGTCGCTGGTCGGGTTCACGCTCGCCGGGCCCGACCAGCAGGTGAAGCTGTTCTTCCCCCGGACGCCCGGCACGGAGCCGGTACTGCCCGCCGTCGGAGCGGACGGTGACGTGATGCGGTGGTACGCGGCCTACGCGGCGCTCCCGGAGGCGGAGCGGCCCTGGATGCGGAGCTACACCGTCCGAGCGCACGACCCGGTGGCGGAGACCGTCGACATCGACTTCCACCTGCACGGCGGGGGCGCCGGGGCGGCCGGCGCGGAGGACGGCGAGGGTCCGGCGACCCGGTGGGCGCGGCGCGCGCGGCCCGGTGATCCGCTGGGCGTGTTCGGGCCGTCCGCCGCCTTCGCGGTGCCCTTCGATCCGGGCGCGGGCGACTGGACGCTCCTGTACGCCGACGCCTGCGCGGTGCCCGCCCTCGCCACGGTCGTCGCCGCGCTCCCGGCGGGGCGGCGGGCCCTCGCGTACGTCCAGGTCGACGACCCGGCCGACGTACAGCCCCTGACGACGGCCGGGGACCTCACCGTGCGGCTGCTGCCCCACGACGCGCCGCCCGCCGACGCCGTCCGCGCCGGGACGCTGCCGCCGGGCAGTCCCTCCGGCTGGCTCGCGGGCGAGGCCTCGGCGGTACGCGGCCTGCGTCGGCACCTGGTGGAGGAGCGCGGCGTGGACCGCCGCGCGGTCCACTTCACCGGCTACTGGCGCCGCCGCCTGTCCCAGGACGACGCCCCGACCCCCGAGGACCTCACCGAGGCCCGGGAGCGCCTCGCGACGGGCTGAGCGGAGGCCCGTCCTGCCGGGATCAGGACCAGGTCCCCCGTCGGGACGTCACGCGGTACGGACAGCGGTCAGGCATCCGGGGTCTTCTCCGGGTGGCGGACCAGGGTCACGGCGGCGGTGAGGGAGAGCTTCGTGCCCGTCTCGTAGTGACGGGTGTACGTCGCCGGGGAGAGGTGCGCGCGGAGGGTCTCCTCTGCGCGGGTGCGGATCGAGGCCTCCGTCTGCGGGGTGAACGGGCGGAAGCCGCCGCCGGTCACGGGGCTGATGTGGGTGTCGTACGCACCGAGGAGCGCGGCGCCGATCTCGGCGTCGCCCTGGCCGTCCGAGCCGTCTGAGCCGTCCGAGTCGCCCGAGTCGCCTCGTCCACCCCGACCGCCCCGGGCCCAGGCGGCCGTCGCGAACTGGGCGACGACGAGGTAGGGCGCGACCAGGTGGGCGAGGGTCTCCAGGTCGGCGACGGCGCGGGCCAGGCGCTCCAGGGCCCGGTCGTGGGCGCCGTCCAGGCAGTCGAGCCACGCCCACGTCCCTCCGACGAGGCCCCAGAAGAGCGCCGGGGTGTTCTCGCCGAACTCGCCCTCCAGCCGGGTGAGCTGCGCGCGGGCCAGGCCCGTACGACCGGTGTGGGCGTAGTGCTGCGCGAGCAGCAGCCGACCGGTGCCGGCGGCCTCGGCTCCCCACTCGCCCGCCGCGTCGGCCGCTTCGGCCAGGAGCCGTTCGGCCGCCTCGTCCCCTTCCGGGCGGAGCCGGAGGCGTACGGCGGCCAGGCGCGCCGTGACGAGCGGCACCTGGGAGCGGGCGCCCACGAACGCGGCGGCGTGGGTGGCCCGCTCGAAGTCGGCGGCGGCCTCGGTGAGCCGCCCGGCGCGCTCGTACGCCTCGCCCCGCGCCGAGAGGGACTCCGCGATGCCCCAGGCGTCCTCGGCGGCCTCGAAGAGGGCGAGTGCCTCGTCGGCGTCCGCGGGGCCGTGGCCGAGGAGCTTGCCCCGCATGAGGAGGGCGAAGCCGAGGTCCCAGCCGGTCCCGTGGGCGCGGCAGGCCTCGACGGTCAGCGCCAGGGTCTCGTCGAGGCCGGTCAGCTCGCCCGTCATCAGCCGGGCGAAGAACCACATCGTCCCCGGCTGGCGGCAGGTCTGCGGGAGACCCGGGCGGTACGCGGCGACGAGGGCGGTGAGCCGGGCGCGGGTCTCGGGGCGTTCGAGGACGGTGGCGCCCTCGCCGCCCTCGGTCGCGAGCGCGTACAGGCGTCCTCCGCGGCGGGCCTCCCAGAGACGCTCGCCGGTCCACGGCGGCGGGACGTCGACGCAGCGGCCGTCGAACGGTTCGGCGGGGCGGACGGGCTCCTGGAACGGGTCGGGGCCGAGCCGCGCGGCCGCCGCCGCCCATGTCCGGGAGTCCGTCTGGTGGTTCCGCAGCTGCCAGAACCAGCTCAGGGAGTGGACGAGGCAGAGCGCCTCCTGCTCGTCGCCGAGGGCCACGGCGGTCCGGAGCGCGGTCCGGAGGTTGCCGTGTTCGCGCTCCAGGACGGTGATGGCGGCGACCTGCCCGGAGCCGCGGAGCCGCGGGTCGGTACGGCGGGCCAGCTCGCGGTAGTGCACGAGGTGCCGCCGCTCGGTCGCCGCCCGCTCCCCGGCCTCGTCCAGCCGCTCCCCCGCGTACTCCGCCACCGTCTCAAGCAGCCGGAACCGCATCCCGTCGTCATCGGGACCCGGCGCCGCCACGACGAGCGACTTGTCGACAAGAGCGCCGAGGACGTCCAGTACGTTCAGTACGTCAGGGGCATCCAGTACGTCCCGGGCCTCCAGGGCCTCCAGGGCGTCGGCCTCCGGCGCTTCGGCGCAGACCGTCTCCGCCGCCGCCAGATCGCACCCGCCCGTGAACACCGCGAGCCGCCGCAGCACCGCCCGCTCCGCCCCGTCGAGCAACTCCCACGACCAGTCCACGACCGCCCGCAAGGTCTGCTGACGCGGCAGCACGGTCCGCGCCCCCGACGTCAACAACCGGAAACGATCGTCGAGTCGGTCCGCGATCTGCCGCACCGACAGCATCCGCAGCCGCGCCGCCGCCAGCTCGATCGCCAACGGCAGCCCGTCGAGCCGACGGCACACCTCCTCCGCCGCCCCCGCGTCGTCCCCGACCCGGAACCCCGGCCGCGCCGCCGCACCCCGCTCGCCGAGCAGCCGCAACGCCATCTCCACCGGCAACGGCCCCAACGGACTCAGCACCTCCCCCGGCACCCCCAACGGCTCCCGGCTCGTCGCCAGGACGGTCACGCCGGGGCACCGCGTGAGGAGCGTCTGCGCGAGCTCCGCCGCCGCGCCGATCACGTGCTCGCAGTTGTCGAGGACGAGGAGCATGCGCCGTCCGGCGCAGTACTCGACGAGGTGGGCGAGCGAGCCCCTCGGTCCGGCCGCCGCTTCGGCGACGGCCGGACCGTTCCAGAGCTGGGTCTCGCGGGCCCCCAGCGCGCTGAGGACGGCGGCGGCGACCGACGACTCCTCCCGTACGGAGGCGAGTTCGGCGACGTGGACCGCTCCGCCCTCGAAGGTCTCGGCCGCCTCCAGGGCGAGCCGGGTCTTGCCGACGCCGCCGGGTCCGGTGAGGGTGACGAGCCGCCGGTCGGCCCACCCGGCGGCGAGCGCGCCCAGTTCACCGTCCCGGCCGATGAAGGAGGTCAGCCGGGCCGGCGGGCGCCCGCTCCGGTCCGCCGCACGACCCGGTGCGGGCCTGGGCGTGCCGAGGAGTTCGGCGTGCAGGGCGCGCAGTTCGGGGCCAGGGTCCGTGCCCAGCCGGTCGGCGAGGTCCGCGCGGACCTCCTCGTACGCCGCGAGGGCCTCGGCGGAGCGCCCGGCGGCCCGCAGGGCGCGGATCCGCAGGGCCTGGACGGGCTCGTCGAGCGGGTGTCCGGCGGCGAGGGCGGCGAGCGGCGCGAGGACGTCCGCGGCCCGCCCCAGGGCCAGGTCGGCGGCGAACCGGTCGCGGCGCGCTCGGGTGTGCCGCTGGTCGAGCCGTACGACGAGGGGGTCGGTGTCCCGGCCGGGGAGGTCCGCGAGGGCGGGCCCGCGCCACAGGCCGAGGGCCTCGTCGAGGAGGGCGGCGGCCCGTACGGCGTCCCCTGCGGAGAGGGCGGCCGAGCCCTCGGCGGCGAGCCGTTCGAAACGGTGCAGGTCGACGGCGTCAGGGTCGGCGGCCAGCCGGTAGCCGCCGCCGGGCGCGGAGGCGATCGCCTCGTGGCCGAGGGTCCGGCGCAGGCGGCCCACGAGGGCCTGGAGCGCGGCCGTCCGGTCCTGGCCGGCGGCCGGGTCGTCGTCGGCCCACACCTGGGCGATCAGCGCGTCGGCGCTCACCGACCGCCCGACTCCCCCGGCGCCACCGGATCCACCAGGTCCCCCGGGTCCTCCGGCTCCCCCGGCACCGGCAGCACCGGCGGCGAGTGCGGTGAGCAGGGCCCGGAGCCTGGCACCGCTCAGCGCGGCCTCCGTACCGTCGTCGGTACGGAGCGCCTGGCAAGGACCGAGAACACGGTAGGGCGGCTGCACCGGCCCATTCTGCCCCGCCGGTGGCGGGGGCCGGAACGCCCGGCCGTCGAGGCGAACTTTCGCCACGCCGTGTCACCGCCATGGCGTCCGCGGGGTGCGGGTTCGACAATGGGGAGGATGACCGATGACGACCGCCGTACGCGCAATGGCGAGATCGGGCCCGCCGAGCGGCTCGCCATGAACCGGACCGGCAGCTTCGACTGGGATCTCGACACGGGCACGATCGATGTCGACGAGTCCGGGCTGCTCGTCTTCGGGCTGGCCCCGGACACCTACGACGGGCGCCCGGCGACCCTTGTCGCGCGACTGGCGCCCGAGGAGCGGACCCGGCTCGAGGACATCGTGCGGGCGGCGGTGAAGAGCGGCTCGGTGTCGTACACCGCGCACTTCCCGATCCCGCAGGACGAGGGTGCACCCCACTGGACGCACGTACAGGCACGAATCCTGCGCAAGCCGAACGGCCGCGCCCAGCGGATCGTCGGGGTCGTGCGGGACACGACCGCCGAGGTCACGCACTCCGCTTTCGTGCAGGAGCTGGAGAAGCGGCGCGAGGTGCAGACCAGCATCGTCGAGCGGACCACGAACGCGCTGTCGCGCGCGGTGACCGTGGACGACGTGACGGCCGCCCTGACGGGGCCCGGCGGGCTCGCCCGGCTCGGTGCGGAGGGGCTGGCGCTCGGGCTCGTCGAGAACGGTTCGCTGAACGTGATCGCGCTCAGCGGCGAGTCCCTCGACGCGCTGAACGACTTCCGCACCCGGCGGCTCGACCGGGGGCTGCCGCTGGCCGAGGCGGTGCTGAGCGGCCGGCCGCGCTTCGTCTCCTCGTTCCAGTCGCTGGGCCGGGACTTCCCCGAGCTCGCTCCGTACCTCTCGCGTCTGGAGTTCCGGTCCGCCTGCTACCTGCCCCTGGTGGCGCAGGCCCGCTCGCTGGGCGGCATGGCGCTGTTCTACCGGGGCCGGTCGTCCTTCAACGCCGACGAGCGGAACCTCGCGCTCGGTCTCGCGGCGATCGTCGCCCAGTCGCTCCAGCGGGCCATCCTCTTCGACGAGGAGCGGGAGCTCGCGACGGGGCTCCAGGCGACGATGCTGCCGCGCCGGATCCCGGCGATCACCGGTGGCGAGATCGCCGTGCGCTACCACGCGGCCTGGAGCGGACGGCAGGTCGGCGGCGACTGGTACGACGTGATCCCGCTGCCCCGGGGCCGGGTCGGGATCGTCGTCGGCGACGTGCAGGGGCACGACACGCACGCGGCCGCCATCATGGGCCAGCTGCGGATCGCGCTGCGGGCCTACGCGGGCGAGGGCCACGCCCCGTCGACGGTGCTCGCCCGGGCGTCGCGTTTCCTCGCCGAACTGGACACCAACCGCTTCGCGACCTGCACCTACGCGCAGGTGGACCTGGCGAGCGGCACCCTGCGTGCCGTACGGGCCGGGCATCTCGGACCGCTGATCCGGCACACCGACGGGCGGGTCGGCCAGCCCAACCTGCGGGGCGGGCTGCCGCTGGGCCTCGCGACCGTGTTCGGCGACGAGGAGTTCCCGGAGACACGGCTCGACCTGGTGCCCGGGGAGACGCTCGTACTCTGCACCGACGGGCTCGTGGAGCAGCCCGGCTCCGACATCGATACGGGTCTCGACGCGCTGTCCGAGGCGATCGCCAGCGGCCCGCCGCAGGCGGAGGCGCTCGCCGACCACCTCTCGGAGCGGCTGTGGGAGCGGTGGGGCTCCGGCGACGACGTGGCGCTGCTCGTGCTGCGGCGGAGCCCGGACCCGGGCACGCCCCGGGCGCCGCGGATCCACCAGTACATCCACCAGGCCGATCCGCAGGGGCTCTCGGACGCGCGGGCGGCGGTGACGCAGGCGCTGCGCGACTGGGGTCTGCCGGAGCTGGCCGACGACGCCGAGTTGTTGACCGGCGAGCTGCTCGTCAACGTCCTGCTGCACACCGAGGGCGGCGCGGTGCTGACCCTGGAGGTGCTGCCCGAGCCGGTGCGGCGGGTACGGCTCTCGGTGCAGGACCGGTCGAGCGCCTGGCCCCGGCGGCGCACCCCCGGCGAGGCGGCAACCTCGGGGCGGGGCCTGCTCCTGCTCGACGCGCTCGCGTCCCGGTGGGGGGTCGAGCCGCGCGGCGAGGGCAAGGCGGTCTGGTGCGAGATCGAGCCGGCTCCGGTGGCGGCGCCCACCGCTCCGGGCGGTGGGTGAGGAGCACGCCGTGGACCCCGTGGCCGCCCTGAACCGGATCGCGTTCCTGCTGGAGCGCGCCCAGGCGCCGGGATACCGGGCGCGGGCCTTCCGCACGGCCTCCGCGGCCGTCGACGCCCTGCCGGAGGGCGAGGCGGCCCGGCGCGCGGCGGCGGGCACCCTGGAGTCCGTGAAGGGGCTGGGGCCCAAGACGGCGGCGGTCGTGCGCGAGGCGCTGGAGGGCCGGGTGCCGGAGTACCTGGCGGGTCTGGAGGCGGAGCTGGAGGAGGGCCTGCGCACCTCGGCTCCCGCGGACGGCGCGGGTGAGGCGCTGCGGGCGGCCCTGCGCGGCGACTGCCACCTCCACTCCGACTGGTCCGACGGCGGCGCGACGATCGAGTCCATGGGCCGTGCGGCGGCGGGGCTCGGCCACGCGTGGGCGGTCCTCACGGATCACTCGCCGCGGCTGACGGTCGCGCGGGGCCTGTCGCCCGAGCGGCTGCGGGAGCAACTGGACGTGGTGGCGCGGCTGAACGAGGAATGGGAGCCCTTCCGGCTCCTCACCGGAATCGAGTGCGACATCCTGGAGGACGGCTCACTCGACCAGGAACCGGAGCTGCTCGAACGGCTCGACGTGGTGGTCGCGTCGGTGCACTCGAAGCTGCGGATGGACGCGCGCACGATGACCCGCCGGCTCGAACGGGCCGTCCGCGACCCGCTCGTGGACGTGCTCGGGCACTGCACGGGACGACTCGTGGCGGGCGGACGACTGCGCCCCGCTTCGGAGTTCGACGCGGAACGGGTCTTCGCGGCATGCGTCGAGGCCGGGACGGCGGTCGAGATCAACAGCCGCCCGGAGCGCCTCGATCCGCCGCGCGCGCTGCTGCGGATCGCGGTGGAGGCGGGGGCGTACTTCGCGATCGACACGGACGCACACGCACCGGGCCAGCTGGAGTGGCAGATCCTCGGCTGCGCACGGGCCGAGGAGTGCGGCGTACCGGAGGACCGGGTGATCAACACCTGGCCTGCGGAGCGGCTGTTGGCCTGGACACGGGCCTGACGTCCCCCTCGGGGCCCAAAGGACTCGTCGAGCACCCGCGCCTGTGAAAGCCTGATACGCGACACGTACGCTCCGGTCGGAACCGTCCGGGGTGGTGAACTCGCTGAGAGGTGGGGCGTTGGGATCTCAGGAGGGGCCGGAGCGGGTCGTCGGCGGACGGTACCGACTTGTCGGAGAACTCGGCTCAGGCGGGTTCGGTCGGGTGTGGAGGGCGTACGACGAAATGTTGGACGTCGACGTGGCCGTCAAAGAGGTGCGGCTGCCGCAGCAGGCCGCCGCCACTTCCGGTGCCGCGCATCATGAGCGGGTGGTGCGGGCCGCGCGTGAAGCCCGCAACGCCGCCAAGTTGCGCGATCATCCGCACGTCGTCGCCGTCCATGACGTGGTCGTTGAGGACGGTACTCCCTGGATTGTGATGCGCCTGGTCGAGGGGCGGTCCCTGGAAGAGTGTCTGCGTGTGGACGGGCCGCTGCCCGCCCCGCGCGCGGCCGACGTCGCGGCCGCGCTGCTCAAGGCGCTGAAGGCCGCCCACGCCGCCGGAATCGTGCACCGCGACCTCAAACCGGCCAACGTGATGCTCACTGACGACGGCCAGGTACTGCTCACCGACTTCGGTATCGCCGTCCACGAGACCGACACCAGACTCACCGTCACCGGAGGCGTCATCGGCTCCGCCGAGTACATGGCACCCGAACGCCTCCAGGGCACCCAGGACCAGGCCGCCGGCGACCTGTTCTCGCTGGGGGCGACCCTCTACGAGGCGGTCGAGGGCATCTCCCCGTTCCGACGCGAGACCTCCACGGCCACCATGGCCGCGGTCGCCCTCCACGAGCCCCCGCCGATGCAGCGCGCCGACCCCGTCCTCGCCTCCCTCATCACCGCCCTCCTCGCGAAGAACCCCGAAGAGCGTCCGACCGTTGACAGCACCCTGGGCATCCTGCGCGCCGGTGCCCCCACGATCACCGCATCGACGCCCATGCCGCCGCGCGCGCCCCGGCCATCGACCGTGCCCGCTGCATCGACCGAATCCGTTCCCTCCGCATCGACCGAAACCGTGGCGCCGGTGTCCCCGATGGCGCGTGCAGGGCGTCTGATCACGGGGAGCTGCTTCCTCGTGATCGGACTTGGCATCGTCGTATTCGGCTGCAGCATGTTCATCCGCAATGGAGGCGACGCAGTGGCCTTCGCCGTCTCCCCCATCGCCTCCGTCCTGGTCGCCGTGTTCTTCGGAACGGCCGCGATGTTCTACCGATGGAAGGGCCACGGCAAGCCGCCCTTCCGGATCGTCGGCGGGGTCTTCCTCCCCGTCTTCCTCCCACTGACCCTGATCTGGGCAGCCTGGAACGCGGTGCTGCTCGCATAGCGGCACGATCCGGCGCGGGGCATCCGCGGCGTTGGGACGGGCTCTCGCACACGGGCGTCGCGGCCCGCGCCGCGTCACGCGGTCAGGCGCGCTGCCAGACCGTGGTCGCGTTGCAGAACTCGCGGATGCCGTGGCCGGAGAGTTCGCGGCCGTAGCCGGAGCGCTTGATGCCGCCGAAGGGGAGGGCGGGGTGCGAGGCCGTCATGCCGTTGACGAAGACGCCCCCGGCCTCCAGGTCGCGGACGAAGAAGGCGACGTCCTCCTCCTTGCGGGTCCAGACGTTCGAACTGAGCCCGAACGGGGAGTCGTTGGCGACGGTCACCGCCTCCTCGATGTCCCGCACCGGGTAGACGGTGGCGACGGGACCGAACGTCTCCTCCTGGTGGATCCGCATCACGGGCGTGATCCCGGTGAGCACGGTCGGCCGGTAGTACCAGCCCCGCCGCAGCCCCTCGGCCTCCGGGCGGCCGCCGCCGCACAGGACGACCGCGCCCCGGTGCACGGCGTCGTCGACGAGCTCCTCCAGGTCGGTGCGGCCCTGCTCGGTGGCGAGGGGGCCGACGTCGGTGGCCTCGTCGAGGGGATCGCCCACGGTGAGGGCGTTCATGGCGGCGGCGAAGCGTTCGGCGAAGTCGTCGTAGACGTCCTGGTGGACGATGAACCGCTTGGCGGCGATGCAGGACTGGCCGTTGTTCTGCACGCGCGCGGTGACGGCGGTCTTCACCGCCCGCACGATGTCGGCGGACGGCATGACGATGAACGGGTCGCTGCCGCCCAGCTCCAGAACGGTCTTCTTGACCTCGTCGCCCGCGACGGCGGCGACGGCCCGGCCGGCGGGTTCGCTGCCGGTGAGGGTCGCGGCCACGACCCGGGGGTCCCGGAGGACGGCCTCGACGTCCCGGGCGCCGATGAGGAGCGTCTGGAAGCAGCCGTCCGGGTAGCCGGCGCGACGGAACAGGTCGCCGAGGTAGAGGGCGGTCCTCGGCACGTTCGAGGCGTGCTTGAGGAGGCCGGTGTTGCCCGCCATGAGCGCGGGCGCGGCGAAGCGGATCACCTGCCAGAGCGGGAAGTTCCACGGCATGACGGCGAGGACCGGGCCGAGGGGCCGGTAGTGGACGCGGGCCAGGTCGGCGCCGGAGTCCTGGACGTCGCTCTCGGCCGGATGCTCGTCGGCCAGCAGCGCCTCGGCGTTGCTCGCGTACCAGCGCATGGCCTTCGCGCACTTGGCGGCCTCGGCGCGGGCGGCGGCGATCGGCTTGCCCATCTCGACCGTCATGGTCCGGGCGATGTCCTCGCCGTCCTCGTCGAGGAGGGTCGCGGCGGCCCGCATCAGGCGGGCGCGCTCGGCGAAGGACGTGGTGCGGTACTGGCGGAACGCCTCGTGCGCGGCGGCGATGCGCCGCTCGACCTCCTCGGGCCCGTGGGCCTCGTAGGTCCGCAGCGTCTCGCCCGTCGCGGGGTTCACCGTGGCGATGCCCATGACGTCTCTCCTCCTGCCATCGGCCCCCACCGGCAACCTCCCGCGCCGGAGGCGGCTGCGCAACAGGGGCGGGGCGGTGGGGTGACCGATGCACCCGGGAGGGGGTGGGAGGGGGAGGCCATGCGGTCAGGCGGTCAGGCAGTCCGCCGCCCCGGCAGTCAGGCAGTCCGGCGGCCCGGTGCTCAGGCAGTCCGGCGGTCAGGCGGTCAGCCAGGTCAGCGCGCCCGTGAGGTGTGCGCGGAAGGCCGGGTCGTCGTACGCCTCCGAGGAATGCCCCAGCGCGGTGAAGAAGACGCGCCCCCGGTCCACCTCCCGGCACCACACCAGCGGGTGGTCCTCGCCGAGGGTGCCGCCGCTGTACGAGGTCTCGTCGGCCCGCGCCAGGACCCGTACGCCCGTCCCGCGCGGGTTGGCCGTGAAGTTGTACCACTCGTCCGTCCAGGCCCAGCGGGCCGGGAGCGGAGCCGTCGCCGGATGGGCGGGGTCCTCCACGAGGACGGTGCCCGGCTGGATCTCCGGGTGGCCGTCGAAGCGGGTGCCGAGGAGCTCGCCGTAGAAGGGCCAGTCCGGTTCGGCGTTGGCCGCGGCGTGGACGGCGAGGAGGGCGCCGCCGCCCCGGAGGTACGCGGCGAAGGCGTCGCGCCCCTCGGGTGTCAGGACGGTGCCGGTGGTGGACAGCAGCACGACGGCGGCGCACCGGGCGAGCCGCTCGGGCGTGAAGGCCTCCGGATCCTCGGTGATCTCGGCTCCCCACCCCTGCTCGCGGGCGATCCCGGCGAGGGCGGCGGCCCCGTCGGGGATCGAGTCGTGGCGGTACCCGGTGGTGCGGGTGTAGATCAGCACGTCGGCGGTGGGCACGCGGTGAACTCCCGGGGGTGAGGCTCGGTGGAGCAGGGCTCGGCGGAGGGATGGGGATGCCGAGGCCTGCCTCGACCTTCAGAAAGCGCTTTCTGTCATCCCCACCCCGACCGTAGCCAGCACAAACCCCTCGCCGCAAGCCCCGCCGCCCGGGCAGACTGCCCCGATGCCGCCCCTCCACGATCCCGCACGCCGGGCGCTCGCCCATGTCGCCGGCCGCTCCACGGGCGATCCGCTCGACCCGGCCCTGCGGGTCACGCTCAACTTCCACCCGCACTTCCTCGACCGGCTCGCCGGCGACGGGGTCTACCGCTCCCAGTTCGTGACCGGCACGAGCAACGGCGGCCTCACCGCCCGGCCCGGCGGGGACAGGTGGCGCTGGGAGAGCCGGATCTTCGGCGGGGCGTACGACGCGGCACCCGCGCACCTGCGGCCGGTCTACGGCGCCCTGGACTTCCGCGGCCGCCCCTTCGGGGCCGCTCCCCGCTTCGGCTCCGCCCATCTGCGGCTGACGGCGTCCGCCGTGGAGCGGGCGTCCTTCTGCTATCCGGACAGCTTCCTGGAGCCCACGGACTTCGGCGTCGCCTCCCGGATGCGCCTCGTCACCCTCGCCCAGGCCGACGGGAAGGACCCGCTCGACGACTACGTCGAGGCGCAGATCCACGGGCCCGTCGTGATCGGGCGCGACGTGGAGGCGCTGGTCCTGGACCCGAGCCACCGGGGCACGGAGGTCGAGGCGGCGGCCCGGCGACTGCCGTGCGCCGTCGAGTGGCACGGCGGGTTCCGGCTGTCCGTCGAGGAGCTGCGCCGCCACCCCGGGTTCCGGGGTCCGGAGTACGTCGAGCTGGGCGCCCGGATCGCCGTCGACGGGGTTCTGGACCCGCGGATCGTGCAGGAGGCGGCCGGTTCCGGGGACCACGCCCCCCAGGACGTGAAGAAGGTGTGGCACTACCTGGCCCGCTTCGGCGCGCCGGTCGTCTGAGCGGGTCCGTATCCGATCCATTGTCGTATCGGATACATCTCTGTATCTTTTGGCGCGCCGTGCCCCACCCGATCACCGAGGAGCCGCCATGAGCACCGTGCCGCCCGCACTCGCCGCCGCCGTCGGGCCGCTGCCCGACGGAGTCGTCCTGCCGTTGCCGCCCGTCTTCGACACCGTCGAGGAGGAGCGCCGGTACCGCAAGGAGCAGCTCGCCGCCGGGTTCCGGATCTTCGGGAGGTTCGGCTTCTCCGAGGGGGTCGCCGGGCACATCACCGTCCGCGATCCCGGCGATCCGAACGCCTTCTGGGTCAACCCGTTCGGCATGAGCTTCAACCAGATCAAGGCCTCGGACCTGATCCTCGTGGACCACGAGGGGACCGTCCTCGAAGGGCGCAGGCCCGTGAACCGGGCCGCGTTCGTCATCCACTCGCGCGTGCACGCCGCGCGGCCCGACGCCGTCGCCGCCGCGCACTCGCACTCCCTGCACGGCAAGGCGTTCTCCAGTCTCGGCATCCCGCTGGACCCGATCACGCAGGACGCGTGCGCCTTCTTCGAGGACCACGGGATCTACGACGACTACCGGGGCGTGGTGAACGAGACCGAGGAGGGCGAGCGGGTCGCGAAGGCCCTCGGCGAGCACAAGGCCGTCATCCTCAAGAACCACGGGCTCCTGACGGTCGGTCACTCGGTCGCGGAGGCCGTGTGGTGGTTCGTGACCATGGAGCGCTCCTGCCAGGCGCAGCTCCTCGCCATGGCCGCCGGCACTCCGCAGCTGATCGACCGGGAGACGGCACTCCTCACCCGCGGCCAGGTCGGCGGTCACCTCGCGGGCTGGTTCCAGGCGCGGCCCCTGTGGGATCAGATCACCGCGTCCGACCCCGACCTGTTCGACTGACCTTCGGAGGCGGGGAGTTCGCGCGTCGAGACCTCCAGGAGCGGTGCGAGGAACTCGCGTTCGAGGCTGCCGGGCGGCAGGGCGGCCGGTTCGACGTAGCTCTGGGCGAGACCGCCCTCGCGCAGGGCGACGATGAGCCGGGCGAACCGGTCGGCGTCGACGGTCAGTTCGCGTCCGGCCCGGCGCAGGACGAGCGTGAGGCCGCGCGCGATCTCGGCGCGCAGCCGCTCGTCGTGGCGGGCGAGCACCCAGGCGGCCTGCCGGTCGCGAATGGCGTGCAGGGTGAACTCGGTGGTGACCAGGTACCAGTCCCGCTCGTCCGGTTCGATCCGGGAGGCGACCTCGGCCAGCCGCGCCAGCGTGTACTCCTCGGCGGTCAGCGCGTCGATCGCGTCGGCGAGCCGTCGCACGGTCCGGTCGCCGTGCTCGTCGAAGAGGGCGAGGAAGAGCTCTTCCTTGCTGGCGAAGTTCGAGTAGTACGCGCCCCGCGTGTAGCCCGCGCGCTCGCAGATCCGCTCGATCGTCGTCGCGTGGAAACCGTGCTCGGCGAAGGCCTCCAGGGCGGCCTGCAGAAGCGCCGCACGCGTGCGGGGCCGTCGCCTGGTGACACCTTTCGGCACGGGTGGGCCTCCTTCGTCGGGCGCCGCGTCCGGCAGCGGAAGCGCCCACCCTACCGGCGCCTTCATCCCGGGCACGGTTCGGCGTCGGCGGATAGGATTCACGCATGGGACAGCGGCCCGTCGTGCCCGCCGCACCCGCCCTGGTCCTCGAGATCGACGGGGACGCGACGCTCATGAACCCGAGCCGCGTCTATCGCATCGGGCGCGACCCGACCAGCGATGTCGTGCTCTCGGACGCCCGGGCGTCCTGGCACCACGCACTGCTGCGCGCCGTCGACGGCCACTGGGACCTGACGGACGAGGGCAGCACGAACGGAACCTTCGCGGACGGGTTGCGGGTGGCGGGGGCGCGGGAGGTCGGGGCCGGGACGGTCGTACGGTTCGGGCATCCGGAAGACGGCCCGCGCGCCGTGCTCGCGACACCGCCCCGAGCCCACCCACCGGCACCCCCGGCGCCCGCACCGCCGGCCTCGGAGCCGTCCGCCCCCATGCCCCCGGCGCCCACCCCTCCGACGCCCGCGCCGCCGGTCTCCGCGCCCTCGACGCCCGCGCCCCCTCCCCCGGCGCCGCCGACCCCCGAGCCCCCGCCGACCCCGTCGCCCGCACCGCCGGTCCCGGGGCCCCCGGCTGCCGAGCCCCCGCCGGCCGCGCCGTCGCCCGCCGCCCCCGCGGCCCCGCTCCCGGAGCCGCCGGCGCCCGCCCCCGCCTCCACCCCCACCCCTGTCCCCGTCCCCGCCGGGCCGCTCCGCCCCTCCTCCGTCTCGTACCCCGCCGCCACCGGCACGTTCCGGCAGCCGACGTCCGTGCGGCCGCTGCCCGTCCACAGCATCCGGATCGGGCGCGCGCCCGACAACGACGTCGTGGTCGACGACCTCGTCGTCTCCCGGCGCCACGCCGAACTCCAGGCCCGGCCCGACGGCACGTACTGGATCCACGACCTCGGCAGCCACAACGGCACCTTCCTCAACGGCCGGCGGGTCGTCGACGCGCGCGTGACGCCGGAGGACATCGTCGGCATCGGCCGTTGCGCGTTCTGCCTGATCGGCGGGCAGCTCGTCGAGTTCACCGACACCGGCGAGATCTCCCTCGACGTCCAGGAGCTCGCCGTCACCGTCGACCACGGCCGCAAGACGCTCCTCGACGCGGTGTCGTTCCCGGTGGGCCAGAAGTGCCTGCTGGCGGTCGTCGGGCCGTCCGGCGCCGGGAAGTCGACGCTCCTGGGCGCGCTGACCGGCCAGCGCCCCGCCGACCGCGGCACCGTGCTCTACGACGGCCGTGACCTGTACCGGGACTACGCCGAGCTGCGCCAGCGCATCGGGCTCGTACCGCAGGACGACATCCTGCACCTCCAGCTCACCGTCCGGCGGGCCCTCGGATACGCCGCCGAGCTGCGTTTCCCCGAGGACACGGCGCCGGCCGAGCGCCGGGCCCGGGTGGACGAGGTGATCCGCGAGCTCGGTCTCGTGGAGCGGGCCGAGCAGCCCATCCACAGTCTCTCCGGCGGCCAGCGCAAGCGGGTGAGCGTCGCCCTCGAACTGCTCACCAAGCCGTCGCTGCTCTTCCTCGACGAGCCGACCTCCGGCCTCGACCCGGGGATGGACCGGTCCGTGATGCACATGCTGCGCGGGCTCGCGGACGACGGGCGCACGGTCGTGGTCGTCACGCACAGCGTCCTCAGCCTCGACGTCTGCGACCGGCTGCTCGTCCTCGCCCCCGGTGGCCGGGTGGCCTACTACGGACCGCCCGCCGACACCCTCGACTTCTTCGGCTACACGCAGTGGCCGGAGGCCTTCGAGGCCTTCGAGAACGACCGGGACCGCGACTGGGCCGGACAGTACCGGTCCTCCCGCTTCCACCGCCGGTACGTCGTGGACGCGACGGCACGCCCCTTCCTGCCCACCGGCGGCGAGGGCGGTGCGGGCGGCGGGGCCGCCGGCGGCCCCGGCGATTCCGGCGCGGCCGTGCGGGCCGTACCGGAGCCGGCTCCGCCGCCGAAGGCGCAGAGCTGGGGTTCCCAGCTGCGGACGCTCGTACGCCGGTACGCCGCCGCCCTCTCCGCCGACCGCACGTTCCTCGCGATCATGATCGCCCTGCCGTTCGTGATGGGCGCGATGGCCCGCGCCCTGTCCGAGGGCGAGCTCAACCCGGAATCGACCCTGAACGTCCTGCTCATCCTCTGTGTGGGCGGGGTCCTCACGGGTGCGGCGAACGCCGTGCGCGAGCTGGTCAAGGAGCGCACGATCTACCGGCGCGAGAGAGCCGTCGGCCTGTCCCGCTCGGCCTACCTCGCCTCCAAGGTGGTGGTCCTCGGCGTGATCACGGTCGTGCAGGCCGTGGTCCTGACCCTGGTGGCCCTGATCGGCGTCCCGCTGAACGTGCCCGGCGGCAAGGGCGTCCTGCTGCCCCCGCTCGTCGAGATCACGCTCGCCGTCGCGCTCCTCGCCTTCACCGCGATGATGCTCGGCCTCCTCGTGTCGGCCGTGGTCCGCAAGGAGGAGGTGACGATGCCGCTGCTCGTCCTCCTCGCCATCGTGCAGGTGGTCTTCTGCGGCGCGCTGCTCACGGTGCGCGGTACGCCCGTCCTGGCGCAGCTGGCCTGGCTGGTGCCCTCGCGCTGGGCGTTCGCCGCGATGGGCGCGACGATCGACATCGGGGAGACCGCGCCGACCGACAAGACCGACGACCCGCTGATGCGCCACACGCTGGACGCCTGGCTGTTCGACATGGGCATGCTGGTCGTGATCTGTCTCGCCCTCGGTGTCGTCGTCGCGCGGCTGCTGCGCCGCCACGAGCCGGTCGTGATGCGGAGGTAGGGCCGTGAGCGTTCCCGTAACCGACTACGTGCCGGACTTCCGGCCCACCCACGTCGTACCGCGCGAGGGTCTCGCCGCCTGGGAGACCCCGGATCCGGGGCTGCCGACGGCGTCCCTCGACGCGTTCCTGCCGGTGCGGCTGACGGAGCGGGCCGGGGACTGGGGGCGGGTGCTGTGCTCCAACGGCTGGTCGGCCTGGGTGGACGCGCGGCTGCTCGTGGCGGTGCCGGACGATCCTCCGGCGGCGGGCCGGCCGCTCACCAGGACGGCCGATCCGCGGCCCCTGATCGCCCGCGCCGAGGACGCGCTGGGGCGGTACCGGCGGGCGGCCGAGGAGCTGGGCGCGGGCCGGCTGGACGGCGAGGCCTTCCGGCTGCGGACCCGCGGCCTGCGGGTGGGGATGGTCGTCGACGGCGAGTCGGTGTGGCTGTACGACGCGGAGCACGAGCGCTGGGTGTTCTGCGACGGCCTCGGGCTGATCACGTACGCGGCGTCCGCGGCCCCGTCGGCCGCCGCGCAGGCGGCCGTCGGCGCCCCGGTGTCCGACGAGCCGCCTCCGGACGCGTCGCTTCCGGACGCGCCACAGCAGCCCGGGCCGGACCAGGTCCCGGTGTCCGCCGGGGCCGCCGCGGGCGACCGGTCGCCGGCCGGGCCTCCCGTACACGAACCGACGCAGGTGGTGCCGCAGGTCGATCCGACGGTGGTGGCCGGGCCGCCGCCGACGCAGATCGTGGAGCGGCCGCCGGGCGGGGACGGTGAGGACTGATGGCGGGCGGCGAGCGGGACACGGACCTGCCGGCGGGCCGGCCCTCCGGGCTCCTCGGCAAGGAGATCGCGGGCTACCGCGTGGAGAGCGAGATCGGCCGCGGAGGCATGGCCGTCGTGTACCGGGCGCTCGACCTGCGGCTGGACCGGACGGTGGCCCTGAAGCTCCTCGCGCCCGAGCTGGCGCGCAACGACACCTTCCGCAAACGCTTCGCGCACGAGTCGCGGGTCGCCGCCTCGATCGACCACCCCCACATCGTGCCGGTCTTCGCCGCCGGTGAGACGGAGGGGATCCTGTACATCGCGATGCAGTACGTGGCGGGGCAGGACCTGGCGGCGCTGCTCGACCGCGAGGGGCCGCTGCCGCCGGAGAAGGCGGGGCGCATCGCCGTACAGGTGGCCTCCGCCCTGGACGCGGCGCACGCGCACGACCTGGTGCACCGGGACGTGAAGCCCGGCAACATCCTGGTCGCCGAGGGCACCGACCACGACCACCCCGAGCACATCTACCTCACCGACTTCGGGCTGACGAAGAAGTCCCTGTCGCTGACCGGGTTCACGACGGTGGGCGAGTTCGTCGGCACGCTGGACTACGTGGCACCGGAGCAGATCTCGGGGAAGCCGGTGGACGGCCGGTGCGACGTCTACGGCCTGGCGTGCGTGGTGTTCGAGACCCTGGTCGGCGCGCCGCCCTTCCGGCGCGACACGGACTGGGCGGTGCTGTGGGCGCAGCAGTACGATCCGCCGCCGCCACTCTCCGAAGTGCGCCCCGGGCTGCCGGAGGCGGCGGACGCGGTCTTCGCGAGGGCGCTGGCGAAGACCCCCGAGGAGCGCTACGGGACGTGCCTGGAGTTCGTCGCGGAACTCAGGTCGGCCCTGACCGCCCCGGGCACGGCACCCGTCACGGGGACCTCGCGCCACCGGGCGCTGCGGCCGCCACCGGCCCCACCGGCCTGGGCACGACCGGCCTTCCGGGAGCTTTAGTTTCCGTTCGTTACGCGGCCACGGCGCTGTTCGCGGCCATCGACGAGTGGCTGTGAACGCTACCGCTTGCGGGCCAGCAGCTGCACCACCTGCGAGCGGTGGCCCCGCTCGACGAGCCCGGGAGAGAGGTCAACGCCGGATACGTCACGGATTCTGTGCGGGCCCTGGCGGCTGTACGGGCCCGGTCTTCTCCTGCTCGACCTCGCCCTTGCGGTGGACGCGGGAGGCGAGGAGGCCGCCGAGGAATCCGAAGACCAGGCCCCAGAGCAGGGCGAAGCCGACCGTCCGCCAGACGTTCGGGCGCAACACCACCTGCCCGCCCAGGGCGTCGAGGTCGCCGATGCCGAGGATCGAGAGGCCGAAGCGGGCCTCGACGAGGGTGAGGGGGGTGACGACCAGCATCGTCAGGGCGAAGGCGATGCCGAGGTGCAGGGAGTGCTGCCAGAGCCGTGTCCTGGCCGGGGAGCGGACCGCCGCCGCGAAGGCCGCGCCGAGCACCAGTACGGCCGCGACGGGGAGCAGCCACCAGGCCCGCGCGTCCTCGGCCGCGAGCGAGGACAGGTCGACCGTGGACAGGTCCGTGCCCTTGCCCTCGCGGAGGACGGCGTCGAGGACCTGCGGCATGGGGAGGCCGAACGGTCCCTCGGCCTTGCCCTCCCACGAGCCGCCGATACCCACGCCGAGCGCGAGCCAGGACACGTTGGGCAGGCCGAGCAGGAGGACGGCGAGGGTCTCCGCCACATGGCCCTTGGTCGCCGCGACGACGATGCCGATGACCAGGCCCACGGCCACGTACGCGAGGAGGAGCAGGAGCATCGCGTGGGCGGCGGGCCGGACGGGCTCGTGGTAGCGGACGAGTCGGGGCGGGAGCGGGGTCCTGCGGGAGACCAGGAGGGCGACGGCGAGGACGCCGAGGATCCACAGGAGGCCGTAGAAGAGGGTGGGGCCGACGTCGGTACGGAAGCCGACGGTGGGGTTGACCGCGTCGACGAGCTCGCCGAAGAGGTCCGCGAGGGAGTCCTGGGAGGTGTCCGCCGAGGTGTCTCCGCCGATCGTGAGCGGGAAGTCGTGCCGGGCGACGGCGGAGAGGCACGCGAGGGCGACCAGCCAGAGGACGACGGTGGTCGCGGCGCGGAGCAGGAGTTCGCGCGTGCCGGCGACCGCGTGGTGGCGCAGGGGGCGGAGGAAGCAGTAGCCGGTGACGAGTGCGCCCACCAGGGTGACGGTGAGGGGCATCGCGGTCAGGTCGGCCTGGGTTCCCGCGAGGGCGCCGGCGTCGCCGGAGAGGTCGACCTTGCCTCCCGCGGCCATGACGACGACCGCGGCGAGGACGGCGACGAAGCCGCCGGGCAGGTCGGCCGCGCCCGCGGCCCAGAGGCCGAGCCCGGCGACGACGCCCATGGCGACGTACCCGGCGAGCACCGCTGCCAGGGCCTGGACGCCGACGCGTACGAAGAGCCCGGTCGGGGTCGCGGGGCTCGCTGAGGTGGAGAGCCGACTGCTCACCCTGTCCACGCTAGACCCGGTGACGGTCGCCCGCTTGTGGACGGGCGTTCCTCCGCTTGCGGGTGGGCGCGGTTCGGCGCACACAATGGGCGCGGAACGGAAGAAAGGGAACAACGTGACTTCCCACCCGCCGTCAGGCCCTCCGTCCGGCCCTCCGTCGGTCCCGCCGTCAGGCCCGCCCTCCGGGCCCCTCTCGGGGCCGGGCGCCCGGCCGGGCTCCGTCGGTCCCCCGCCACCGCCCGGACCGCCCTCGGGCGGCGCCTACGGCGGCGGTTCGGGCGGCGGCTCCGGGGGCGGTCCCGGAGACAGTTCCGGGGGCGGTCCCGGCGGCGGCTCCGGCGGCGGCTCCGGCGGCGGTGACTCGTCCGGCGGAGGCGACGCGTCCGGTGGAGGTCCGGCCGGCGGCGGCTCCGGCAAGGGCGGCGGCCGCCCGTGGTGGCGGTCCGTCCCGAAGGTCGCGTCGGTCACCGCCGTGCTCGTGGCGGGCGCGGCCCTGGCCGTCGTCCTGACCAACCAGCCCGACGACAAGAGCGACACGGGCGGATCCGGCGGCGGCGAGGTCTTCCTCCAGAACGCCGCGGCGACCGGCCCCGACCCGTTCACCCGGTCGACGGCCCGCACCGGCACCGGTTCCGCCTCGCCGGCTTCCCTGCCACCCCGTACCGCGTCGGCCTCGGCCGCCACGCCGCGGGTGTCGGGCTCGACGCCCGGCCTCTACGGCGGGACGCAGTCGGTCGCGAGCTGCGACGTCGAGCAGCAGGTGCGCTTCCTCTCCGCCGAGCCGGCGAAGAACGCGGCCTTCGCCTCGGTCCTGGGCATCGAGGCGAACCAGGTCCCGGGCTATCTCCGCTCGCTGACCCCGCTTCAGCTCCGGGTCGACACCCGGGTGACGAACCACGGCTTCCGAAGCGGCTCCGCGACCACGTACCAGTCGGTCCTCCAGAGCGGGACCGCGGTCCTGGTCGACGGCCACGGCGTGCCGCGGGTCCGCTGCGCGTGCGGCAATCCGCTGACCGGCCCGGTGGCGCAGAAGGCACCGCGGACGACGGGCACGCCGTGGCAGGGGTACAACTCGTCCCAGGTCGTCGTCGTGGCCCCGTCCGTGACGGTCGTGAACGTCTTCGTCGTGTACGACTCCGAGGACGACGGCTGGTTCGCGCGGCAGCACGGCGACACCGGCAAGCAGGACAAGCCCACCCCGCCGCCGCCGCCTCCGCCGCCGTCGCACTCCACGTCGGCGTCCACCTCGGCCTCCACGTCCCCGTCGGAGTCGTCGTCCTCGCCGGTGCCGTGCGTGACGGTGACGGGCACGGAGACCCCGACCCCCAGCGACGGGGTCACGCCGTCGCCGTGCCCCTCGACGCTGACGCCGTCGGAGTCGACGTCCTCGCCGACCGGTTCGACGAGTCCGTCCTCCGAGTCGTCGCCGCCCGAGTCTCCGTCGACCGATTCGTCGCCGCCGGAGTCGTCGCCGGAGTCGTCGCCGCCCGACGAGTCGCCCGCTCCGCAGTCCGGGCCGGCCAGCGAGGTCACGGAGTCGGCGGCGACCACGTCGGCGGACCAGTCGGCGGCGCTGCTCTCCCCCGGTCCCTCAGTCCCGGCGCCCGGTCCGGGTGCCGTGCCCGTCGCCTGACCCCTCGGCCGGCTCCTCGGCCCGTCGGTCCCCGTCCGCGCGTGCCTCCGTCCCGGATCCTTCCGGTACGGAGGTACGCGCGTTCCTGCGCAGGACGCGGGCCTCCCCCGGGCGCAGCACCGGCCCCGGCACGGTCAGCACCGGGCAGGCCGTACGGCCCTGGACCGCGCGCAGGACCGGGCGGCGGCGCAGCCCCGCGAGGCGGCCCCGGCGCGGCGTGGCGCCGACGACGAGGAGGTCGCCGGGGCGGTCGGCCGCCGTGCGGAGGGCGGCGGCGGGGGCGTCCCTGACGATCCGCCGCTCCACCGCGAGGTCCGCGGGAGTGGCCCCGAGGGCGTCGGAGAAGGCACTCCGCAGACGGTTCCGGGCGTCCTCGCCCCAGTGGCGCGCCCAGTCCCGGTCGGGCCTCCGGGCGTACAGCCCCTCGCCTTCCGGCGGCTGCCAGGCGAGCACCGCGAGCAGCGGTACGGACTCGCGGCGGGCGAGGGCCGTCGCGTACCGCAGGGCCGCGAGCGAGGCGAGGGAGCCGCTTACGCCGACGACGACACGTCGCACGGCCCCCTCGCCCGCCATGCCCCTCTCGTCCCCCGCATCGCTCACGAAGCGTCACCCCGTATCGCCGCGCGCAGGCCACGGAGCCAGGCTCCGATCGCCAGGGGCCGGACCTTGCGCTCCTCGGCGCGCAGCTGCCACATCCGTTCGTCGCGGTCGGTGAAGTGTCCGGACATCGGTCGTCTCCTTTCCCGTGGGGTGATGGCCACCAGGCCACTGGACAGAACTCTGTACTCTTATTGGCCTGGACAGCAGAGCCAATAAGGAGTGATTGGCATGGCCGTGGCCCGCGTGGTCCACACAGCGGACCGGACCCTGACGGGCCGCCAGCTGGCGTCGCTTCTCACCCCGCCCGCCGAGGGCCGGTTCGGCTACCGGGAGCTCGCGCGGGCGGTCCGCGAGGCCCTGCTCGACGGGCGGGTGGCGCTGCGTCTGCGCCTGCCGGCCGAGCGCGAGCTCGCGACGGTGCTCGCGGTGAGCCGGACGACCGTGACCGGGGCGTACGACCTGCTGCGGGAGAGCGGTTACGCGCACAGCCGCCGCGGCGCCGGCACGTGGACCGCGTTGCCGGACGGTCAGGCGCCGACCCCGCTGGGCGCCTTCCAGGACGACGCCGGGTCCACCATCGACCTCGCCCTGGCCGCGCCGCAGGCCCCGGACGAGCTCACCGCGGCGCTGGCGTCGGCCGCCGCCGAACTCCCCCGGTACGCCGGCTCGCAGGGCTACCACCCGTACGGGCTGCCCGTGCTGCGCGCGGCGATCGCGGAGCGGTACACCGCCCGTGGCCTGCCGACCCGGCCCGAGCAGATCCTCGTCACCACGGGCGCGCAGCAGGCGCTGTCACTGGTCCTGACGCTGCTCGGCCGGCCGGGCGACCGGGTGCTCGCCGAGAACCCCTCGTACACGAACGCCCTCGACGCGATGCGCGGCCGCATGCTCCGCATCACTCCCGTGCCGGTGACCGAGACCGGCTGGGACACCGGCCTCGTCGACGCCGCCCTGCGGCAGACCGCGCCGCGGCTGGCCTATCTGATCCCCGACTTCCACAATCCGACCGGGCACCTGATGCCGCAGGAGCAGCGCCGGGAGCTGGCGCGGGCCGCGCGCATCACCGGGACGTGGCTCGTGGCGGACGAGACGCTCGCCGACATCGCCCTGGACGTGCCCGCCCCGCTGCCCTTCGCGGCGGCGGCCGGCGGGGGCGACGGCGAGCAGGTCGTCTCCGTCGGTTCGCTGAGCAAGAGCTGCTGGGGCGGGCTGCGGGTCGGCTGGGTGCGGACCTCGTCCCGGGTCGTGACCGAGCTGGCCCGGGTCCGGATCACCGCCGACCTGTCGGGGTCCGTCCTGGACCAGCTGGTCGCGGTCGCCCTCCTCGACCGGCTCGACACGATCCTGCCGCGGCGCCTGGAGGAGCTGCGGCGGCGCCGGGAGGCGCTGACGACGGCGCTGGCCCGGCACGTGCCCGAGTGGCGCTGGACCGTGCCGCCCGGCGGGATGTGCCTGTGGATCGACCTGGGCCGCCCGGCGGCCTCCTCCGTCGCGGCCCGCGCCCTGCGGCACGGGGTGCGGGTGGAGGGCGGCGCCCGGTTCGGGGTGGACCCGGGCACGCACGAGCACCGGCTGCGGATCCCCTACACGCTGCCGGAGGACGTGTACGAGCCGGTGGCCGAGCGGCTCGCGGCGGCCCTCGACGGCGCTCCGGGGAGTTTCACCGACCCGGCCCTGCCGGACTGGGTGGCCTGAGGCCGCCGGAGGCGTGGGCTTGGGCTTGGCCTTGGGCGTGGGCTTGGCCTTGGGCTGGCCTTGGCCGGCGCATATTCGGGTGCCCGCGACCGGTGGTCCGTGTACGGTCCAACGAGTGGACCCACTGACCGACAAAGAGATCCGCTCGTCCTTCGTGAACTGTACGAAGGGTGAGGCGGCACGACTCAAGCTGCCGCTCGACTTCGCCGAACTCCCCTGGAAGGACCTGGACTTCCTCGGCTGGATCGACCCGGGCGCGCCGCTGCGCGCACACCTGGTCGTCCCCCGCGAGGACGGGCCGCTCGGGGTGACCCTGCGGGTCCCGGCCGCCGGCCGGACCAGCGCCGTGAAGTCGAGCATGTGCCAGGTCTGTCTGACCGGGCACGCCTCCTCGGGCGTCACCCTGCTCGTGGCGCCCCTCGCGGGGAGCCGCGGCCGCGAGGGGAACACGGTTGGCATCTACCTCTGCGCCGACCTCGCCTGCTCGCTCTACATCCGGGGCAAGCGGCAGCCGAAGCTGCGCGCGGGGCGCCACGAGGAGTCGATCACCGTCGACGAGCGGATCGCCCGGACGACGGCCAACCTCGACGCCTTCGTCGCCCGGGTGACGGCAGCCTGACCACCGCCGCCGCCCGGTCGCCCGAAGGCCTCGGCGGAAGGCCTCAGCGGAAGGCCTGCTCGCCGGTGAGCGCCTTGCCGATGACCAGGGAGTGGACCTCGCTCGTGCCCTCGTAGGTGAGCACCGACTCCAGGTTGTTGGCGTGGCGCAGCACCGGGTACTCCAGCGTGATGCCGTTGGCGCCGAGGATCGTGCGGCACTCGCGGGCGATCGCGATCGCCTCCCTTACGTTGTTCAGCTTGCCCACGCTGATCTGCTCGGCGGTGATCGCGCCCGCGTCCTTGAGGCGGCCGAGGTGGAGGGCGAGCAGCATGCCCTTGCCGAGCTCGACGGCCATGTCGGCGAGCTTCTGCTGGGTCAGCTGGTAGGAGGCGAGCGGGCGCGCGAAGACGGTCCGGTCGCGGGCGTAGGAGATGGCCGTCTCCAGGCAGTCGCGGGCGGCGCCGAGGGCGCCGAAGACGATGCCGAAGCGGGCCTCGTTGAGACAGCCGAGCGGGCCGGAGAGGCCGCGGGCCTCGGGGAGCATGGCGTCGGCCGGGAGGCGCACGTCCTCCAGGACCAGTTCGCTGGTGACGCTCGCCCGCAGGGACAGCTTCATCTTGATCTCGGGGGCGCTGAACCCGGGGGTGCCGGCCGGGACGAGGAAGCCGCGGACGCCGTCCTCGGTCCGGGCCCAGACGACGGCGACGTCGGCCACGGAGCCGTTGGTGATCCACATCTTGGTGCCGTTGAGGATCCAGTCGGAGCCGTCGCGCTTGGCGTGGGTGCGCATGGCGCCGGGGTCGGAGCCCGCGTCGGGCTCGGTGAGGCCGAAGCAGCCGATGTACTCGCCGGCGGCCATCTTCGGCAGCCAGCGCTGCTTCTGCTCCTCGGAGCCGTACTTCCAGATCGCGTACATGGCGAGTGAGCCCTGGACGGAGACGAGGGAGCGCAATCCGGAGTCGACGGCCTCCAGCTCGAGGCAGGCGAGGCCGTACGCGACGGAGTTGGTGCCGGCGCAGCCGTACCCCTCCAGGTGCATGCCGAGCACGCCGATGCCGCCGAGGGTACGGGCGAGCTCGCGGGCCGGGATCTCGCCCTTCTCGAACCAGCCGGCGACGTGCGGCCGCAGTTCGCGGTCGGCGACGGCGCGCACGGTCCGGCGGATCTCGCGCTCCTCGTCGGTGAGCAGTCCGTCGACGGCGAGCAGGTCGAAGGGGTGTACGGGGGTGGACGGCGACTTCACGGACGGCCTCCTGTGACGGGCAACTGACGGCTGACAGCTGACGACGGGCGCTGTGCATCTCGGCGAGCCGCAGCCTAGCGCCCTATCGGATATTGGATCCAGTATGGAAAATCCGATCGTGAAGCCGTACCGTCTCGGTCATCCGGCGGGATCCGACGGCCGGCATCGCCGGCGAGGGAGAAGCGGAATGCGCGCAGACCAAGAGGGCACCCCGGACACGTCCGCGGCCGGCGCCCTGACCGGGATCGTCGTCGCCGACTTCGGCCGGGTGCTCGCGGGGCCGTACATGACGATGCTCCTCGCCGACCTGGGCGCGGACGTCATCAAGATCGAGCGGCCTGGCTCCGGGGACGACACGCGCGCGTGGGGGCCGCCGTTCGCCGACGGCGAGGCCACGTACTTCCTCGGGGTGAACCGGAACAAGCGCTCTGTCGCCCTCGATCTGACGGACCCCGAAGACCTGGCGACGGCGCGCGCGATCGTCGACCGCGCGGACGTCCTGGTGGAGAACTTCCGGCCCGGCACGATGGAGAAGCTGGGCCTCGGGTACGAGGACGTGCGCACCGGCAATCCCGGGCTCGTCTACTGCTCGGTGACCGGCTTCGGCACCGCCGAAGGGGCCCGGCTGCCGGGCTACGACCTGCTCGTGCAGGCCATGGGCGGCCTGATGAGCGTGACGGGCGAACCGGAAGGACCGGGGACCAAGACGGGGGTCGCCCTCGTCGACGTCATCACCGGCCTCCACGCGGGCCTCGGGATCCTCGCCGCGCTCCGGCACCGCGAGCGCACCGGCGAGGGCCAGCACGTCGAGGTCTCGCTGCTCACCTCGCTCCTCTCCGCGCTCACCAACCAGGCCGCCGCCCACCTCGGGGCGGGGGTCGTCCCGCGCGCGATGGGCAACAGGCACCCGAGCATCGCGCCGTACGAGGTCTTCGAGGCCCAGGACCGGCCGCTGGTCCTCGCGGTCGGCACCGACCGGCAGTTCCGCACGCTGTGCGAGCGGCTCGGGCGGCGGGAGCTGGCGGAGGACCCGCGTTTCGCGACCAACACGGCCCGGGTCGCCCACCGCGAGGAGCTGGTGGCGACGCTGTCGGGGCCGCTCGGCACGCGTACGGCCGACAGCTGGTTCGAGGAGCTCACCGCCGCCGGGGTGCCCTGCGGCCCCATCAACGACCTGGCCGCCGCCTTCGACCTCGCCGACCGGCTGGGGCTCGCCCCGCAGGTCCCCGAATCGGCGGCCGGCCCCGGTCAGGTCGTCAACCCGATCCGGCTCGGCGCCACCCCTCCCTCGTACCGCAGCGCTCCCCCGCGCCTGGGCGAGCACACCGACGGGCTGCTCACCGCGCTGGGACGGCCCGCGCGCACCCCCTGATCCATAGGAAGATGGTCGTCACCGGCGGCGGAAGCCGCAGGTGGGCGACGTGAGGAACGGAAGGTCACAGGCGATGAGCAGCGCGGTGCAGAGACGGCGGCCGCAGACCGCCCAGCAGTTCGTCCTGGAGGAACTGCGGCGCGCCATCACCAGCGGGGAGCTCCGGCCCGGCGACCAGATCCGCCAGGACGCGCTCGCGGCGCGGCTCGACGTGAGCCGCGTGCCGCTCCGCGAGGCGCTCCAGGCCCTGGAGGCCGAGGGCCTGGTCGTGCACCACATACACCGGGGGTACTTCGTCGCGGAGCTCTCGCTCGCCGACCTGGAGGAGATCTACCGCATCCGGGAGCTCCTGGAGACGGAGGCGGTGCGCAAGGCCGTGCGGCGCATGCCGGACGGCACGGTCGACGCGCTCGAAGGCATCCAGCGCGAGGTGGAGCGGGCGGCCGAGGACGGCGACGTCCCGGGGATGGCGGCGGCGAACCGGCGCTTCCACTTCACCCTGATCGAGGCGTCGGGGATGCCGCGGCTCGTCCGTCTCATCGCGACCCTGTGGGACTCCACCGACGCGTACCGCTCGCTCTACTACACGGAGACCCCGCACCGCGAGCAGGCCGTCCACGAGCACCGCGCCGTGCTCTCGGCGCTGCTCCACGGCGACGAGGACGCCGCCGTGCGATGGCTCGACGAGCACCGCGCGCACGCGGTGGCGGCGCTCCGCGAGGTCCTGGACCTGGACCGGGGCTGACGCCCGGTCAGTCGACTGCCTGCCCGCCGGCACGACGGACGGCGCCTCCCAGGAGCAGGGCCGCCGACACCGCGGCCAGGGCCCAGGGGGCGCCGCCGGTCGCGTTCAGCGGGTCGGTGAACATGCTCACGGCGGCGAGCCCCAGGAACGCGCCCGAGGCCAGGAGCCCGGTCCCGGCGGGCATGGGCCCGGCCGTCCGCCAGTTCCTGCGCGGGATCCAGAGGCGCAGCAGGTCCGCGGCCACGGCGAGGGACACCAGCCGGGCCGTGACGCTCCACCACAGCGGGGTGGTGTCGGTCTCTCCCGCACCCAGGACCGTGGTCATGGCGAAGAGCGCCACCGGCACGAGCCAGCCGAGGCCCGCGCGCACACCCGCAACGCCCGGAACACCCGGAACACCCGGAGTGAACGGAGCGACCGGAGCGACCGGGAGACCCGTTGCCTCCGTCTCCTCCGTTGCCTCCGTCTCCCTCGTCCCCTTCGTTTCCCTCGTCCCCTTCGTTTCCTTTGCCGAGGACACCGTCGACTCCGGGGAGCGCGGGGCCGGAATCGGTCGCGGCGCGGCCGGTACGGGGCGGAGGGCGCGGGAGCGCGCCCGGCGGTCCCGCAGCCCCAGATCGCCGTAGAGGTCGACATGGGCGGCCAGCTCCGCCTGCAGAACGAGCAGTCGCTCCGCCATCTCGTCGAACTCGGCCCTGCGCCGCTCGGCCTCTTCCTGGGACGTCGTCTCGGCGGCGGACAGCGTCACCAGGCGCTCCGCGTGGAGCTGTTCGGCTTCGGCTCCGGCGGCCTCTGCGGTTCGGGGAACCTCGGCCAGCTCTCCCTGGAGCCGGATCCGCTCGTTCTCGATGATCTCCTCGATGCGGTGCCGCTCGTCCGCCGGCAGCTCGTGCGGAGCACGGGCCTCCGCCCGGGCGACGGCCGCCTTCCGCCACTCCATGAGCGGGCGGCCGCGGTGTTCCCCGATGCCGTTGATGTGGACCTTGCGGCCCTCCGTGCGGTGGATGTACAGCACCTCGCCGCCGCGGCCGTTGGGCGCCTTGCCCCAGCTGACGCGCCGGAAGTCGGCGGCCGTTCTGATCCCCTGCGCGGCGAGGTCACGGACAAGACCCCTGCCGATGCCGTTCACCTGGCTCGCGCTCAAGGACGTCCCGCGCAGCGACCGTTCGATCGACTCGCGCCGCAGCACGGCGAGCGCCCGCCGTTCGCGGCCGGCCCGCTTCCCGTCCAGGCCGTCGAGCTCGCTCGTGAGCGACCGCTCCTTCCTGACCCGCTTCTCCTGAATGCGGTGCAGGGCCTTGCCCAGGCGTGCCGCGGCGCGGTCCCGTTCCCTGGCCTCTCGGTGGAGCCGCCGCTGGTCGGCGACCTCGAACGGTCGCCGCGCCGCGAGGAGTCGGCGATGGGCGTGGACCGAGCCGACGATCCGTCGCCGTTCGGCGCGTATCTCGGCCTGCCGGGGTTCGCGGAGTGGGGTGGTGCTGTCGATCACAGGTGCGCTCTTCGGGGGGGAGAGAGAACGGGGGGCGTCTCATTATGGCCACCGGTACCGGCCGAACGGCTCCGGCTACCCTGTCGCCGGACGCGAGGAGGAACCATGGCGCGGATGCCGTCGGCCGAACGACGTACGCAGCTCGTCGAGGCGGCGATCAGGGCGATGACCAGGGACGGTGTCGCGCGGACGACCACGCGGTCGATCTGCGCCGAGGCGGGTGTCTCGCTGAGCGTCTTCCACTACTGCTTCGACTCGAAGCAGGCGCTGCTCGAAGCCGCGATCGAGACGATCACCGGCAACTACGTCGCCCGGGTGAAGTCGGCGGTCGAGCCGAGGGCCACGATCCGCGAGACCGTGCGGGCGGGGCTGCAGACGTACTGGGACCACGTCACGGCGCACCCCGGTGAGCACATGCTGACGTACGACCTCACCCAGTACGCGCTGCGGGAGCCGGGGTTCGAGCATCTGGCGCGTGCCCAGTACGGGCAGTACGTGGCGTCTGCGGCGGCCCTGCTCGACCAGGTGCGGGCCGTGCTCGGTGTGGAGCCGCGGGTGCCGGTGGAGGTGCTCGCGCGGTATCTGGCGGCGGCGATCGACGGGCTCACGCTCCAGTTCCTGGTGCTGGGGGACGAGCAAGTGGCGGACGGGCACCTGGACATGACGGCCGATCAGCTGGCGGTGCTGATCGAGGGGTGACAGCCTACCGGTCGGTCTACTCGTCGGTCACTTCGCCAACAGGTCGTTTGTCCCGGACTCTTGACTCACTGGCGAGACACCGCGATTCTCGGGGCGCCCGGCACACCCCCATCCGACCGGAGGCCTCGCCGACCATGACTCGACCCTCACCGCGAAGGACCGGCGGCAGATCCGCCTTCTTCGCCCTGTTCCTCGCCCTCGCCGCCCTCCTGTTCGGCTCTGGTCCGGTCCCCGCGGCCGCCGCCGGAGCCGCGACCGGCGCGTGGTGGGAGCCGACCTCCCGGCCCGCCCCGGACTCCGGGATCAACGTCACCGGAGCGCCGTTCAGCGGCACCGACGCCCAGGGGAAGGTGCGCGGCTTCGTCGACGCGCACAACCACCTCATGTCCAACGAGGGCTTCGGCGGCCGGCTCATCTGCGGTCAGACGTTCTCCGCGGCGGGCGCCGCCGACGCGCTCAAGGACTGTCCCGAGCACTACCCGGACGGCAGGGGCGCGCTGTTCGAGAACATCACCGGCGGTGCGGACGGCACTCACGACCCGGTCGGCTGGCCCACGTTCAAGGACTGGCCCGCCCACAACTCCCTGACGCACCAGCAGAACTACTACGCCTGGGTCGAGCGCGCCTGGCGCGGCGGGCAGCGCGTGCTCGTCAACGACCTGGTGACGAACGGTCTGATCTGCTCGATCCTGCCCCGGGACCGCGGCTGTGACGAGATGGAGTCGATCCGCCTCCAGGCCAGGAAGACGTACGAGCTCCAGGACTACGTCGACGGCATGTACGGAGGCCCCGGAAAGGGCTGGTTCCGGATCGTCACCAGCTCCGCCCAGGCCCGCTCGGTGGTCGAGCAGGGCAAGCTCGCGGTGGTCCTCGGCGTCGAGACGTCGGAACCGTTCGGCTGCAAGCAGATCCTCGACGTCGCCCAGTGCGACAAGGCCGACATCGACCGCGGTCTCGACGAGCTGTACGGCCTCGGCGTGCGCAGCATGTTCCTGTGCCACAAGTTCGACAACGCGCTGTGCGGCGTGCGGTTCGACCAGGGCGCGATCGGCACGGCCGTCAACATCGGCCAGTTCCTGTCCACCGGCACCTTCTGGGCCACGGAGCGGTGCGCGGGCCCGCAGCACGACAACCCGATCGGTCTGGCCGCCGCGCCGGTGATGGCCTCGAAGCTGCCGGCCGGGGTGAGCGTGCCGTCGTACGCCTCGGACGCCAAGTGCAACACCCGGGGTCTCAGCCGACTCGGCGAGCACGCCCTGCGGGGCATGATCGACCGCGGCATGATGCTGGAGCTCGACCACATGAGCGTCAAGGCCGCCGGCCGGGCGCTCGACATCCTGGAGTCCGAGGAGTACCCGGGCGTCCTGTCCACCCACAGCTGGATGGACCTGGACTGGACCGATCGGCTCTACCGCCTCGGCGGCTTCGTCGCCCAGTACATGCACGGCGCGGAGGGCTTCATCGGCGAGGCGGGGCAGAAGGCGGAGCTCCGTAAGAAGTACGGGGTCGGTCTCGGCTACGGCACGGACATGAACGGTGTCGGCGGCTGGCCGGGTCCGGTCGGCGCGGACGCCCCGAACGCCGTGAAGTACCCCTTCCGCAGCGCCGACGGCGGAGCGGTGATCGACCGTCAGGTCACGGGCGAGCGGACCTGGGACCTCAACACCGACGGCGCCGCGCACAACGGCATGGTCCCGGACTGGATCGAGCAGATCCGGCTCAGCGGCGGCCAGGGCGTCGTGGACGAGCTGTCCGGCGGCGCGGAGTCGTACCTGACGACGTGGAAGGCGACCGAGAAGCACGAGCCGGGCGTCAACCTCGCTACGGGCGCGGCGACTTCGGCGAGCTCCTCGGAGTGGCACCCGTTCACGAGCTACGCGCCGGGCCGCGCCGTCGACGGCGACGTGGACACGCGCTGGGCCAGCGACTGGTCGGACGGCCAGTGGCTCCAGCTGGACCTCGGGTCCGTGCACCGGGTGGGCAAGGTCACCCTGGACTGGGAGCGCGCCTACGCGCGGGAGTACCGCATCGACGTGTCGGAGAACGGCACGGACTGGCGGACGGCATGGAGCACGAACGCCGGTGACGGCGGCTACGACAACGCGGAGTTCGCGTCGACGTCCGCGCGGTACGTACGGATCCAGGGGGTGCGGCGCGCGACCCAGTGGGGCTACTCGCTCCACGAGGTCGCGGTGCACAGGTCCTGACGTTCGTCAGTACCTCGGCTCAACTCCCCGCGGGGCCCGTCCAGTCGGCGGGCACGCGGGCGAGCCGGACACGCTGGGGGTGGTCACCGACATCGACGGTGGCCACCTTCCGGCCGGTGGCGAAGTCGATCGCCGTCACCCGGTCGGCGCCGCTCTCGGAGACGACGCAGGACCGTCCGTCGCCGCTGACGGTCGCCCAGTAGGGCTTGGACACCTCGACGAGCGGGCCCTGCTGGAGGCTCGCGCGGTCGACGACGGTGGCGTAGTCGTCCATCGTGCCGGCGACACAGAGCTTGCTTCCGTCGGGGCTGATCGAAAGGCCGTGATGGCGCGAGTCGTTGACCCACTTCGTGCGGTCGGGGTCGGTCGACGGGCTGCCCGGGAGGTACTTGGCCCGGGTGATCCGGTCGGTGGCGATGTCGTACTCCAGGAACCCGCTGAGGAACGAGACCTGGAAGTACAGCTTCTTCTCGTCCGGGGTGAAGACGAGCGGCCGCACGGCGTCGGAGAGGTCGTCGCGCCCGAAGGCGTCGAGGCGGGTGCGCATGTCGATCACCCGTACGGTCTCGAAGGTGCGGGCGTCGACGACGGTGATCCGGCGGTCGCCCTTGGTCCAGTCGAGCCAGGGCGCGTCGAGGGCGGTGGTGACCTCGCCGATCGACATGTTCCACAGCAGGCCGTCGGAGGTGAAGACGTTCTCGTGCGGCTTGTCGCCGGTCGCGAACGAGCCGAGCTGACGGCCGGTGGCGATGTCGAGGACGTGCACGGTGTTCGCCGTGGAGGCGGAGACGGCGACGCGGGTGCCGTCGGGCGAGACGGCCATGTGGTCGGCGCGGTAACCGGCCACGGGGAAGCGCCAGTTGATCCGACCGGTGCGCAGGTCGAGGGAGACGACGTCGGCGAAGCTGGGCCGGGAGACGACCATGGACGCGCCGTCGGGGGTCGCGTACATGTCGTCGACGAGCTGGTCGTGCCCCTCCCCGGGCCCGCTGCGGACGCCGAGGAAGAAGGCGAGCTTCACGGGGTTGAGGTAGATCTCCCGCAGCCGCTCCTCGCGGTCGGGGACGACGTTCACGCGCCCGACGCGGCGGAGGTCGCCCCGGGACTCGATGACGTCGGCCGTGCCGTCCCAGTTGTTGCCGACGAACATCACCTCGCGCAGCCCGCCGGAGGCACCGTCCGACGGCATCGACGGATCGGCCAGGGCGGCCGGGGCGGCCGTTCCGGTGGCGCCGGCCGTCGCGAGGAGGGCGAGGGCCAGGGCGAGGGCGCCGCCGAAGCGGCGGCGACGGTGGGGGCGGGGGGAGGGCATGAGGGGGTCCTTCTTCCTTCTCGGAACCGCGACTTACCCGAAGTAACCATGTACATGACATACCCGCAAGCCCCCGGCAGACCTCGGCCGAACCCCCGTCGAACCCCCGCCCCCCGACCCCTCACGCCAGGACTACGCCCGGTGCGGGATCATGGAGTCCGGAACACAGAAGGGACGGAACGGACGATGAGGAACCGCAGTGTCGCGGACCTGATGACGCCGGCCGCGGTCGCGGTGCAGCGGGGGACGTCATTCAAGGAGATCGCGCGGCTCCTCGACGAGTACGGCATCACCGCGGTCCCCGTCGTCGACGACGACAACCGGCCCGTGGGCGTCGTCTCCGAGGCGGACCTGCTGCGGCGGCACACCGCGAAGGACGGCCCGAGCACGGCCGAGGCCATGATGTCGAGCCCGGTCGTGACGGCCCGTCCGTCCTGGACGGCGGTCGAGGCGGCCCGGCTGATGGAGCGGCACCGCGTGAAGCGGCTGCCGGTGGTGGACTCGGACGGCCGGCTCATCGGCGTCCTGAGCCGGAGCGACCTCCTCCAGCTGTTCCTGCGGCGGGACCGGTCGATCCAGGAGGAAATCCGCGAGGACGTCGTCGTCCGCATCCTGCGCCTCTCCCCCGCCGCCGTGCACATCGACGTCGACGAGGGCGTGGTGACGCTCAGCGGCACCCTGGCGGACCCCGACGTCGCGCCGATCCTCGTCCGGCTGTGCGAGACCGTGGACGGAGTCGTCGAGGTCGCGGACCGGCTCGTGTACGGGGACGCGGACGGGGACAGGGACAGCGGCTCGTAGGGGCCACCACCAAGCCGCCCGCGGCCCTCCTGCGGAGCCCCCGGGGCGCGGGTGGCGGCTCCGTCAGGAGAGGGAGACCGGTAGAGGGAGATCAGGAGCGGGAGATCAGGAGACCGCCTCCGGCCAGCCGTATCCGGGACCGGTGTGCCGGGGTACGGTCCCCGCGCCCACCGCCTCCATCTCCCGGTTGGCCTCCCGCATGAGCTTGCCGGCCAGGTCCTTCATCGCCCGGCTCGCGGCGAGCTCGTCGCCGATCGCCGGGACGTCCACGTCCGACGGGTTGCAGCGGGCGGTGCCGTGGCCCGTGATGGTCGAGGTGCCGGTGGTCAGCCGCGCCTCGGCGTCCGTCCTGCCGCTCTCCTCGACCAGTTCCAGGCCGACCGTCCACTCCTGGGTGCGTGTCATGGTCTGCCTCCTCGCGCATGGCTACTACCAGCATCCACCGGCCCGGGCCTCCGCGCGCGGGGGCCGGGGCGACGCCCGGCGCCTCAGGGCGCGCGGAAGAGGCGGGGGAAGCGGGGCGCGAGCCAGGGCTTGCGGCCCCAGCCGAGCGCCTTGCCCCGGGCGATCACGGGCCACGGGTCGACCCGCCCCAGGGCGAGCAGGAGGAAGGCGACGGGCTCGGTGAGGACCGTGCAGTCCGGGCGGGCCGGCGGTTCGTGGTCGACCCGGACCGCGCCGTCCGTGATCGTGACGCCGAACGCCGGGCCACCCCGGAGCCGTACCGCGAAGCGCGCGGTGAGACCGGCGACGGCGGCCGGGTCGGCCACCTTCGGCATCGCGGCGAGCATGAAGGGGAGGGTGAGGACGACCCGCCGGGCGTCGAGCATGTGGGGGCGGCCCAGGGCGAGGGCCAGGTCGTAACCGTGGCCGAGCATGTGGGTCAGCAGGTACGAGCCGAGGACGGCCGGGCTCATCGTGCCGAGCGGGGTGGTGAGCACCTCCGCCGGGTCGCGCTGCTCGACGGCGGCGAGGAAGGCCTCGGCCTGCGCCGCGATCATGTCGGCGAGGGGGGCGGGGGCGCGCTCCGCGAACCCGGCGAGGGCGCGTTCGTTGGCCTCGGCCAGGCTGCCGGGGGTGCCGTCGCCGTAGGGGCGCTCGTGTCCGGCGGCGAGGTCGGCCATGAGGGCGTTCGCCTGGGCCAGGTGGGCGGCGGCCTCGCCGACCGTCCAGGTGGAGCGGGGAACCGGCAGGCCGGCGTGCTGCCCGGCACCGTCGCCCCGTGGCGTGCGCAGGACCGCCGCGATGTCCTCGGCGGTCCCCCGTATCGCCTCGGCGAGCTCCTCGGTCAGCACTCCGCTCGTTCGCCGCACTCTCTCCACCCCGTCCCGGACGCCGACGCGCTCTCCTGGGCGGAGCTTCGGCTGGTGAGGGACCGTACCAGGGGTAAGCCCACCCGGTGGAGATCTCTGCACGGACCCACGTTGCATGACCATGCAGGATGATGCATACTCTTCCTATGTCTAAGGTCCTCACCTCCCTTCCCGCCGGCGAGCGCGTCGGCATCGCCTTCTCGGGCGGCCTCGACACCTCGGTCGCGGTCGCGTGGATGCGCGACAAGGGCGCCGTCCCGTGCACCTACACCGCCGACATCGGCCAGTACGACGAGCCCGACATCGCCTCGGTGCCCGGCCGTGCGAAGGCGTACGGCGCCGAGATCGCCCGCCTGGTCGACTGCCGCGCCGCGCTGGTCGAGGAAGGCCTGGCCGCGCTCACCTGCGGAGCGTTCCACATCCGCTCGGGCGGCCGCGCCTACTTCAACACCACGCCGCTCGGCCGCGCCGTCACCGGCACCCTGCTGGTCCGGGCCATGCTCGAGGACGACGTCCAGATCTGGGGCGACGGCTCGACGTTCAAGGGCAACGACATCGAGCGGTTCTACCGGTACGGCCTGCTGGCCAACCCGCACCTGCGGATCTACAAGCCGTGGCTCGACGCGGACTTCGTGACCGAGCTCGGCGGCCGCAAGGAGATGTCGGAGTGGCTCGTCGCCCACGACCTCCCCTACCGGGACAGCACGGAGAAGGCGTACTCCACCGACGCCAACATCTGGGGCGCCACGCACGAGGCGAAGACCCTGGAGCACCTGAACACCGGCGTCGAGACGGTGGAGCCCATCATGGGCGTCCGCTTCTGGGACCCCTCGGTCGAGATCGCCACCGAGGACGTCACGATCGGCTTCGACCAGGGCCGCCCCGTGACCATCAACGGCAAGGAGTTCTCCTCCGCCGTCGACCTGGTGATGGAGGCCAACGCCATCGGCGGCCGCCACGGCATGGGCATGTCGGACCAGATCGAGAACCGGATCATCGAGGCCAAGAGCCGCGGCATCTACGAGGCGCCCGGCATGGCCCTGCTCCACGCGGCCTACGAGCGGCTCGTCAACGCGATCCACAACGAGGACACCCTCGCCCAGTACCACAACGAGGGCCGGCGCCTCGGCCGCCTCATGTACGAAGGCCGCTGGCTGGACCCGCAGGCCCTGATGGTCCGCGAGTCGCTCCAGCGCTGGGTCGGCGCGGCCGTCACCGGCGAGGTGACCCTGCGGCTGCGGCGCGGCGAGGACTACTCGATCCTCGACACGACGGGCCCGGCCTTCAGCTACCACCCGGACAAGCTCTCCATGGAGCGCACCGAGGACTCGGCGTTCGGCCCGGTGGACCGGATCGGTCAGCTCACCATGCGGAACCTCGACATCGCCGACTCCCGCGCCAAGCTGGAGCAGTACGCCACGCTCGGCCTGATCGGTACGGGCAGCCCGGCCATCGGTGCCGCCCAGGCGGCCGCGACCGGTCTGATCGGCACCCTGACGGAGCTGCCGGAGGGCGGCGCCGAGGCGATCGCCTCCCGCGGCGAGGTCTCCGGCGACGACGAGATGCTGGACCGCGCGGCGATGGAGATGGGCACGGACTGACGCTCACCGCTCACCGGAAGGGCCGGCCCGGCGCACTGTGCGCCGGGCCGGCCCTTCCGGCGTCGCGGGGGTAGGCACCACGGGTGGCTCAGATCCCGGCGGGCTCCCCGGCGGCCTCCCTGTCGGACCGACCCTCCACGACCAGGACGATCTTGCCCGTGGTGCGGTCGGTCTCGCCGAGGGCGTGGGCCTTGGCAGCTTCGGCGAGCGGGAAGACGGCCTCGACGTGGGCGCGCAGGGCGCCGGACCCGGCGAGGTCGGCGACGGCGTTCATGCCGGCGTGGTCGGCCTCCACGAGGAGGGTCTCCACGCGCACTCCCCGCGCCGCGGCCTTCGCCGGCTCGTCCGGGTCGGTGCCCGGGAGGAGCGAGACGAGGATGCCGCCGGGGCGCAGGACGCCGAGGGAGCGGACGCGGGTGTCACCGGAGACGGTGTCGAGGACCATGTCGACGTCGGCGACGACCTCGGCGAAGTCGACCGAGCGGTAGTCGATCACCTCGTCGGCGCCGAGGGAGCGGACGAAGTCGTGCTTGGCGGCGCTCGCGGTGCCGATGACGTAGGCGCCGCGGGACTTGGCGATCTGGACGGCGAGGTGGCCGACCCCGCCGGCGGCCGCGTGGACGAGGACCCGCTGTCCCGGGCCGACCTGGGCGGTGTCGACGATCGCCTGGTACGCGGTGAGGGCGGCGAGCGGGAGGGCTCCGGCCTGGACGTGGTCGACGTCGGCCGGCTTGTGCGCGAAGGCGCGGGCGGGGCCCGTCACGTACTCGGCGTGCGAGCCGACACCGTTCGGGTAGGGCAGCATCCCGAAGACCTCGTCGCCCGGCTTGAACACGGTCACGCCGTAGCCGACGGCCTCCACGACTCCGGAGACGTCCCAGCCGAGGACGAGCGGCAGACGGTCGAGGAACAGCCCCGTGGAGCGGTGCTTCCAGTCGGTGGGATTGACGCCGGCCGCGCGGACGGCGACGAGGATCTGGTTCAGGCCCGGCTCGGGCCGCGGGACCACCACCTCCTGGAGCACCTCGGGGGTGCCGTGGACGTCCTGGCTGATGGCGCGCATGGTGCGGTGATTCGTCATGCCCACCAGCCTCGCCGTCCGCCCCGCGGCGTACCATGGCACGATGGCCATCTTTCGACAGGATTCTGCCAACGCCGCCGACACCGCCGAGTCCCTCACGCCGGCCGCGGGGAACCGCCACCGCGTCGTCGTCCTCGCCCTGGACGGGGTGTACCCCTTCGAGCTGGGGATCTCGAACCGCGTGTTCGGTGCCGCGCCCGAGTTCTACGAGGTCGTGACCTGCTCGGTGGACGGCCTGCCGGTCCGCACGAACGCCGACTTCTCGGTGACCGTCGCGCACGGCCCGGAGGTGCTGCGCACGGCCGACACTGTGGTGCTGCCGCCCTTCGACCTGTCGCTCCTCACCCGCGAGGCGCCGCCGGGGGTCGCCGAGGCCCTCGCGGCCGTACCCCCGGGGGCCCGGCTGGTGTCCATCTGCACGGGCGCGTTCGTGCTGGCCGCGGCCGGGATGCTCGACGGGCGGCCCGCCACGACCCACTGGGCGCTCGTGGAGACCTTCCGCTCGTGGTTCCCGGGGGTGGCGCTCGACCCCGACGTCCTCTTCGTCGACGACGGCTCGGTGCTGACCTCGGCGGGCGCCGCCTCGGGGATGGACGTCTGCCTCCATCTCGTACGGAAGGACCACGGCGCCGCCGTCGCCAACCAGGTGGCGCGGATGTGCGTCGCACCGCCGTGGCGGGACGGCGGGCAGGCGCAGTACATCGAGCAGCCGGTCCCCGAGGCGACGGCGAACGACACCTCGGCGACCCGGCAGTGGGCGCTGGAGCGGCTGCACGAGCCGATCGCCCTGAGCGAGCTCGCCGGGCACGCCCGGATGAGCCTGCGGACCTTCGCCCGGCGGTTCGACGAGGAGGTCGGCATGAGCCCCGGCCGGTGGCTGATCCAGCAGCGGGTGACGCGCGCCCGGCAGCTCCTGGAGACTACCGACCTGGCCGTGGACGACATCGCCGGGCAGGTCGGCTTCGCCACCGGCACGTCGCTGCGGCAGCACCTGCACGCCGCGATCGGGGTCACCCCGCTCGCCTACCGGCGCACGTTCCGCGGCACGCCGAGGACGGCAGCGGTCTGAGGGAACGCCCCCCTGCCCCTCAGCCGCCGGCGGCCTCGCGGGCGATCCGGTCGAACTGCGCGCCCATGGCCTCGGCGAGCGCCCGGGCCGCCGAGAGGGGGCGGACCATGACGGTCAGGTCGTCGATCTTCCCCTCCTCGTCGACGTGCAGGAAGTCGCAGCCGTGGATCTGCTTCCCGTCGACGGTCGCGGTGAAGACGAGGGCGTGGTCGCGGCCGTCGGGGTTCCCGATCTCGCGTACGTACGCGAAGTCCTCGAAGACGCGCAGCACGCCGCGGAGGATGGCGGCGGTCATCGCCCGGCCCGCATAGGGCGCGAAGGCCACCGGGCTGGTGAAGACGACGTCCTCGGCGAGCAGCGCGTCCAGGGCGTCCGGGTCACGGTCCTCGACGGCCTTGCGGAACGGGTGCATGCACCCTCCTCGTGTACTCAATAAATTGAATAAGTGAATCGGAGGCTATGCCGGGCGGGAGCGACTGTCCAGCACCGGGCCTCCGTCACGCGCACGGCATCCAGAAGCACGCAGGGACTGCCGGAGTCCGGCAGTGCACAGACGTGCGATTCCCTGGAACCATCCCTGGCAAGGGGAGACGCAGGAACGGGGCGAGGGGCCGGGGGGAATCATGATCGCGCCATCGCACCAGGACACGGGAGACCGACGGACCGGCGGCCACATGGTGGTCTGTGGCGATGACGGGCTCGCGCATCGGCTCGCCGCCGAGTTACGGGACGTCTACCGCCAGCGGGTCGTCCTCGTCGCTCCCGGCGACCAGGCCGGGGAACCGGACGTCGAGGCGTCGGCACCCACCGAGGCGGCGCTCTCGCGGGCCGGGGTGGACCGGGCCGCCGCGCTCGCCCTGCTGTACGAGGACGACGAGACGAACCTGCGCGCCGCGCTCGCCGCCCGGCGGCTCAGCCCCGGGCTGCGGCTCGTGGTCCGCATGTACGACCGGAAGCTGGGACAGCATCTGGAGGAGCTGCTCGACCAGGCCGCCCTCGTGCACTCCCCCGGCATCGATCGCAGCGTCCTCGACGCCTCCACGACCGTGCTGTCCGACGCGGACACGGCGGCCCCCGCGCTCGCCGCCACCGCCGTCGCCGGGACGAGCAAGGTCGTACAGGCCGACGGCGTCCTCCTGCGCGCCGCCGAACGCACCCCGCCCGGACGCGGCGAGCTCCCGGACCCGGGCCTGTGCACGCTGGCGCTGCTGTCGTCCACCACCACCGATCCGGCGGGCGCCGAGGGCTCGGAGGCCAGCGGCCCCCAGGGCCCCCTGCTCCTGCCCGACGACCGGGCCGTGACGCTCTCGACCGGGCGCGGGAGCGTCGTCCTGGAGGCCCTCCGGTACGCCGGACCCGCCCGGTCCTCGCGTCGCCCGGCCCGCCGGGGCGCCCCGCTTCGCGAGCTCTTCTCCAGCCGGCTGCGGTGGGCACTCGCCGGCATCGCCGCCTCCGTGCTCGGCCTGACGCTCACCACCACCCTGCTCACCGACGCCGACCCCGTGCACGCCGCGTACATCACGCTGCTCGACCTGTTCTCGATCAACGACCCCGCGGTCGACGCCTCGGTCACCCATCAGATCCTCCAGCTCCTGTCCGGGCTCGTCGGCCTCGCCCTGCTTCCCCTCCTGGTCGCCGGAGCGCTGGAGGCGCTCGGCACCTTCCGTGCCGCGGGTGCGCTGCGCCGTCCGCCCCGCGGCCTGTCCGGCCACGTCGTCCTGCTGGGACTCGGCAAGATCGGCACCCGTGTCCTGGCCCGGCTGCGGGAACTCGACATCCCCGTCGTCTGCGTCGAGGAGGACCCCGACGCCCGCGGCATCCCCCTGGCCCGCGGCCTGGGCATCCCCGTGGTCCTCGGCGACGTCACCGAGGACGGCGTCCTGGAGGCCGCGAAGGTCCACCGGGCGCACGCCCTGCTCGCCCTCACCAGCTCCGACACCACCAACCTGGAGGCCACGCTCTACGCCCGCACGGTCAAGCCCGACCTGCGCGTCGCCCTGCGCCTGTACGACGACGACTTCGCCACCGCCGTCTACCGCACCCTACGCACCGCCCACCCCGAGGCGCTCACCCGCAGCCGCAGCGTCACCCACCTCGCCGCGCCCGCCTTCGCCGGCGCCATGATGGGCCGCCAGATCCTGGGCGCGATCCCCGTGGAACGCCGGGTCCTGGTGTTCGCCGCCCTCGCCGTCGCGGGACTCCCCCAGCTCGAAGGCCGCACCGTGACCGAGGCGTTCCGCCCGGGCGGGTGGCGCGTCCTCGCGCTCGACACCGCCTCCCCGGGCACCCGACGACCCGACCTCGCCTCGGCCCGCCACGAAGGCGAACAGCCCCAACTCCTGTGGGACCTCCACCCCGGCTACGTCCTGCGCCCGGAGGACCGGGTCGTCATCGCCGCCACCCGCCGCGGCCTCGCCGAACTGCTGGGGAGTCAGCGGACGGGGTCCGAGGGTGACTCCGGCTGACGCGTCTGCTCCTCGACGGACGGAAGGGCGGCGCGCCAGCCGCCGTACGAGGTGATCTCGCGGGCGCCGTCGAGGGCCTCGGGTTCGCAGAGGAAGCCGGGTACGGAGGTTCCGTCCGCGAGTTCCACGCTGCCCAGCGCCATGGGGCGGGGCAGCGACGCGAGGAGCGCCCCGAGGCCCTCGGCGGGAAGCCGCCAGACCTCGGCCTCGATCGCGGCACCGCCTTCGCGGACCCGGACGAGGCCCGGCTTGGGCGGGACGGTGTCCAGGGCGTACAGCCGGTAGGCGGGTGCGGTCGTGGTCGTGCGTGTCAGTCGGCCGCCGAGGGCGAGCAGCTGCCCGTTGAGCGGCTGTCCGGACAGGTGCGCGCCCACCACCGCGAGACGCGTCGGCGGCGTGGTGAGCAGTCCGGCGACGCGCGCGAGCCGCTCGTCCGTGAACGCCGGGCCGATCAGCATGACGCCGAACGGCAGCCCGTTCACGTCGCCGGCCGGGACGGCGACCGCCGCCAGGTCGAACAGGTTGGTCGCGTTGGTGAACCGGCCGAGCCGGGCGTTCGCGCCCAGCGGGTCGGCCGCGACCTCGGCGAGGGTCGGGTGGCCCGGTGTCGTCGGCAGGAGCAGCGCGTCCGCGTCGCCCAGGGAGGCGAGCGCCGCGGCACGCAGGGAGGCGAGCTTCGCCCGGTCCGCGTACAGCCGGTGGGCCGGGATGTCCCGGGCGCGGGAGACGATCCCGGCCACCGTGGGGTCGAGGTCCGCCGAGCCCGCGTCGACGAACGCGCCCACCGCGGTGTAGCGCTCGGCGACGAACGCCCCCTCGTACAGCATCGTGGCCGCTTCGGTGAACGGCGTCAGATCGACGGGCAGGATCTCGGCGCCCGCGTCGGCGAGCCGGGCCACGGCCGACCGGAACGCCTCCGCCCAGCCCTTGTCGAGCTCGCCCAGCTGCCCGGTGTCGGGTACGGCGATCCGCCACGGTCCCGGGCGGCGCTGCTCCAGGGCGGGGAGTTCCCGCGCCGGCGGCGCCGCCATGAAGGACAGCGCCCGCTCGGCCTCCGGGAGCGTGCGGGCGAAGACCGTCACGCAGTCGAGCGACGCGCAGGCCGGGACGACGCCCTCGGTCGGGACCAGACCGATCGTCGGCTTGAGCCCGACGATGCCGTTGAAGGCGGCCGGGACCCGGCCCGAGCCGGCGGTGTCCGTGCCGAGCGCGAGGTCCGCGATGCCGAGGGCGACCGAGACCGCCGATCCGGACGAGGAGCCGCCCGAGACGTACGTGGGGTCGACGGCGTTGCGGACCGCGCCGTACGGGCTGCGCGTGCCGACCAGGCCGGTCGCGAACTGGTCGAGGTTCGTGGTGCCGAGGAGCACGACCCCCGCCGCCTTCAGGCGTGCCACCGCCGGGGCGTCGGCCTCCGGCCGGTAGGCGTACGAAGGGCAGCCGGCCGTGGTCGGGAGCCCGGCCACGTCGATGTTGCCCTTGACCGCGAACACCGTCCCGGCCAGCGGCAGCCGCTCGCCGGCGGCGGTCCGCGCGTCGACCGCGGCGGCGTCCGCCTCCGCCTCCACCTGCGGGCGCAGGTCGATCCACACCTCGGGCCGGTCCACCCGGGCGATGCGGGCGTACGCGGCCCGTACCCGCTCCACTGCGGTGATCATGCTGGTGCCTCCGCGGTCTCGACGGGAGCGAGGACGACGAGCGCGGTGCCCGCCTCGACCTGGCTGCCCGGTGTGATCAGGACCTCCGCGACGATGCCGTCGACGGGTGCCGGTACCGGCGCCTCCATCTTCATCGCCTCCAGCGCGACGAGCTGCTGACCCGCCGACACCCGGTCTCCGACCGCGACGTCGACCTGCCAGACGCAGGCGGTGAACTCGGCCTCGACCAGACGGCCGCCCTCCGGCACCGTGATGTCGGAGGGGGGCGGCGTGACCACGGCCGCGGCCTCGGCGCGGGCGAACTCACCGGCGGCCTCCCAGGCGTCGCGCTCGGCGCCGAACGCGGCGCTCTGCCGGGCCCGGAACGCGGCGATGGACGCGGCGTTCCGGTCGAGGAAGGCACGGTACTCGGCGAGCGAGAAGGTGCCTTCCTCGGTCTTCGGCACGAAGCGGCCGGAGATGATGTCCGCGCGCAGTTCCAGGAGTTCGTCGGCCCCGACCGGGTACCACCTGATCCGGTCGAAGAAGCGCATCAGGCAGGGCCTGCCGGGTGCGAAGGCGCCCCGCTGCTGCCAGCCCGACCACACCTGCGTGGTGCGGCCGACGAACTGGTAGCCGCCGGGCCCCTCCATGCCGTAGACGCACAGGTACGCGCCGCCGATGCCGACCGAGTTCTCCGCGGTCCAGGTGCGCGCCGGGTTGTACTTGGTCGTGACCAGCCGGTGTCGCGGGTCCAGCGGGGTGGCGACGGGCGCGCCGAGGTAGACGTCGCCGAGGCCCAGGACCAGGTACTCGGCGTCGAAGACGGTGCGGTGGACGTCGTCGGTGGTGTCGAGGCCGTTGACGCGGCGGATGAACTCGATGTTCGAGGGGCACCACGGGGCGTCGTCGCGCACACCGGCCGTGTAGCGGGCGATGGCCTCCCGGGTCGCCGGATCGTCCCAGGACAGCGGGAGGTGCACGGTACGGCTGGGCACCACCAGCTCGTCGGTGGCGGGGAGCTCCTCCTCCACGCGCAGCACGACGTCGAGGAGCGCCGGCGGGGACAGCACGTCGGGGTTCGTCGCGATCTGGAGCGAGCGGATGCCGGGGGTCAGGTCGACGACGCCGGGCAGTGCGCGCGCGGCCAGTGCCTCCGCGAGCGCGTGGACGCGCATGCGCAGCGCCAGGTCGAGCTGCATGGGTCCGTACTCGACGAGGAGGTTGTCGTCGCCGCTGCGGCGGTACGTGACCGCCGGGCGGCCCGCGCTCTCCTCCCGTCGCGCGAGGACTCCGCCGTCGACGACGGCCTCGCGGTCGGCCCGCGGGGCCGAGGCGGGCCTGCGCCGCAGCTCGCCCGCCGCCGCCGTGGTGACCGGGACGAAGCGGACCGTGTCGCCGGGCCGGAGCTGGCCGAGCTTCCAGCGCTGTCCGGTGACGACCGTCGCCGGGCAGACGAAGCCGCCGAGGGAGGGCCCGTCGGGGCCGAGGAGGACGGGCATGTCGCCGGTGTAGTCGACGGCGCCGACGGAGTACGGCGTGTCGTGGATGTTGGACGGGTGGAGGCCCGCCTCGCCGCCGTCCGCGCGTGCCCAGCGCGGCTTGGGGCCGACCAGGCGGACACCGGTGCGCGCCGAGTTGAAGTGCACCTTCCAGTCCGCGGCGTAGAAGTCGCGGATGTCGTCCTCGGTGAAGAACTCGGGGGCGGCGTGCGGGCCTTCGACCGCGCCGATCCACCACGTGCCGCCGAGGGCCGGACGGTCGTCGAGGGGGACGACGGAGGTCTCCGTACGGGCTTCGCCGCCGTGCAGGACGTCACCGGCGCGCAGGGCGCGGCCGCCGTGTCCGCCGAACCGGCCGAGGGTGAAGGTGGCGGCGCTGCCCAGGAACTCCGGTACGTCGAGGCCGCCCGCGAACAGCACGTAGGTGCGCAGGCCGTGCTCGTCGGGGGCCCCGACGGCGAGGGTCCGTCCGGCGTCGAGGGTGACCGGCTCCCATTGCGGTACGGGGGTGCCGTCGATCGTCACGTGTGCGGGGGCGCCGGTGACGCAGACCGTGGTCGGGTGGGTGAACCGGAGGGAGGGACCCTGGAGGGTGCACTCCAGGCCGGGGGCGCCTTCGTCGTTGCCGAGCGCGGTGTTGCCGAGCCGGAAGGACAGGTCGTCCATCGGGCCGCCGGGCGGGACGCCGACCTGCCAGTGGCCGGTGCGGCCGGGCCAGTCCTGCACGGTCGTCAGGGTGCCCGGCGCGACGACCTCGATGCGCGGGGTGGGGTCGACGATCGTGGCGAGCGAGGCGGTCGAGTGGGTGGCGGCGCGCACGGCGGGATCCCGGAGCGCGGCCCGTACCAGGCCGAGGTTCGTCTCGATGCCGTCGACACGGGTCGCGGCGAGCGCCGCGTCGAGCCGGTCGAGTGCCTCGGCGCGGTCGGCGCCGTGCGCGACGACCTTCGCGAGCATCGGGTCGTACGCGGTGGTGACCTCGGTGCCGGTCTCCACCCAGGTGTCCACGCGGACGCCCGGAGGGAACGTGACGCGGGTCAGGAGGCCCGCGCTCGGGCGGTGGTCGCGGGTGGGGTCCTCCGCGTAGATGCGGGCCTCGACGGCGTGGCCCCCGGGCGTCGGGGGTTCGGTGACGACGGCCGTGTCGCCCTGGGCGAGCCGCAGCATCCACGCGACCAGGTCGACGCCGTGGATCTCCTCGGTGACCGGGTGCTCGACCTGGAGACGGGTGTTGACCTCCAGGAAGTACGCCTCCTCGCGGGCGGCGTCGTACACGAACTCGACCGTGCCGGCGGAGCGGTAGTCCACCGAGGCGCACAGGTCCCGGGCGGCCTCGGCGAGTCCGCGGCGGACCCGGTCCGGAAGCCCGGGCGCCGGGGCCTCCTCCAGGACCTTCTGGTTGCGGCGCTGGAGCGAGCAGTCCCGGTCGCCGAAGGTGACGACCTTGCCCTGCCCGTCGCCGAAGACCTGCACCTCGACGTGGCGGGCCCGCTCCACGAGCCGCTCCAGGAAGACGCCGGCGGAGGAGAAGGAGGCCGCGGCCACCCGCTGCACCCGCTCCCAGGCGCCGGCGAGGTCGGCCGCGCCGTGGCAGGCCTGCATGCCGATGCCGCCCCCGCCGCCGGTCGCCTTGAGCATCACCGGATAGCCGATGTCCTCGGCCGCCGCGAGGGCCGCGGCCACATCGGGGAGGAGCCCGGTGCCGGGCGCGAGCGGCACCCCTGCCGCCTCGGCGGCGGCGCGCGCGGTGTGCTTGGCGCCGAACAGCTCCAGTTGTTCGGGGGTGGGGCCGACGAAGACGATGCCGGCGTCGGCGCAGCGGCGCGCGAAGTCGGCGTCCTCGGACAGGAATCCGTAGCCGGGGTGGACGGCTCCGGCGCCGGTGTCCTTGGCGGCCTTCAGGACCAGGTCGGCGTCGAGGTACGACTCCTTGGCGGGCGCGGGGCCGAGGCGGACGGCCTCGTCGGCCAGCCGGACGTGCTCGGCGCCGCGGTCCGCGTCGGAGTACACCGCGACGGTGCGCAGGCCGAGCTGCCGGGCGGTGCGGATGACGCGTGCCGCGATCTCGCCGCGGTTGGCGACCAGCAGGGTGTCGAACGTCATCGTGGTCAGTCCTCGTCGCTGTCGTCGGGCCCGTCGGGCTCGGTGATCGTCATCCGTACGGCCGTCGGGTCGAAGCCGTTGCAGGGGTTGTTGATCTGCGGGCAGTTGGAGAGCAGCGCGAGGACGTCGGTCTCGGCGCGGAGCACGACGCGCAGCCCGGGGGCCGAGAGGCCGTCGACGATGCCGAGGGTGCCGTCCTGCTCGACGGGGACGTTCATGAACCAGTTGATGTTGGAGACCAGGTCGCGCTTGCCGAGGCCGTGCCGGGCGCCCTCGGCGAGGAAGTTCTCCACGCAGGCGTGCTGCGACCAGGTGTGGTGGCCGTAGCGGAGGGTGTTGGACTCCTTGGAGCAGGCGCCGCCGATGGTGTCGTGCCGGCCGCAGGTGTCCTCGACGACGGTCATCAGCGGGGTGTGCTCGTTGGACAGGAGCACCGAGCCGGTGGTCAGGAAGAGGCCGCCCTGGGCCTGGATCGTGTCGGGGGCGCTGTAGCGCACGGAGGTGTCGTGCGCGTCGTAGAGGAGGAAGTCCGCGGCCTGGTTGCCGTGGAGGTCGGTGACGGTCAGCCACTGGCCCTTGCGGACGACCGCGGACCAGGCGGCGCGGGCGGGGACCGTGTCGTCGGAGACGACGCGGCCCGGCGGGCTGATGGTGGTGGTCATGCGATCCCCCGGGCGGTGAGGTGGTCGGCGGTGTTCAGGAAGGCGCGGCGCGCTTCGGGGCCGGCGTTCCACAGGGCGTCGCCGGGGGCGGTCGGGACGGCCCGGTACGCGAGGACGCCGAGGTTCCCGCAGCGGTACTCGGGGCGCGGGTCCAGGGGGTGCGGGACGTTGACGAGGAGGACGGTGACGTCCTGTTCGGCGCGGAGGGTGACGGTCGTTCCGGCGCCCGCGGAGCCGGTGAACCGGGTGGTGCCGTCGTCGTCGATCCGTACGCCCTGGAAGAAGGAGACGGACGGCGGGAGGTCGCGCGGGGCGAGGCCGTTCTTCAGGGCGGCGAGCTTGAACAGCTCGCGACCCGCCGGCGAGGCGGACTGCGGGGTCCCGTCCCCGTACCGCTCGGTGTTGCGCGCGAGGGTGGAGGTGCCGGTGAGGGCGTCGTGCCGGCCGGAGGTGTCCTGGGTGACGGAGGCGAGGACCCTCCCCTGGTCGGACAGGAGCAGGTGCCCCTCTCCGAGGTACGCGTTCCAGAGCACCTTGACGGTGTCGGCCACGTTCAGCCGCTCCCAGGGGCGGTCGGCGCCGAAGAGCAGGAGCTGCGCGCAGGCGTCGCCCGTGAGGTCGGTCAGCCGCAGCTCGGTGCCCCTGGCGAGGACCTTGTGGGTGTAGTTGCCGCCCGCCACGGTCTCGGCCCACACGACGTCCCCGGCGTCCACGCCCTCGGGAGGCGCGGGCCAACTGCTCGCGGGCAGGACGGGCATGGCGTCGACCCGCGTGCCCTCCTGGGCGCGGGCGTGGTCGCGCGCGCCGTGCGTCGACGCTGTCGTCGACGCCGGCTCTGAGGGCGTCGGCGCTGTCGCTGACGGTGTCGACGCTGACGGTGTCGCCATCGCTCAACCTCCGGTCGGTTCGGATTTCTGTCGCTCGACAGAAATTAGGGAGCGGGCGCTTCGCCGCCATTGCCCGCGCGTTGCGCGTCGGTTACCGGAAACTCACCCGGGGGCTCGGCCCGGAGGGAGGCGCCGGCCCTGTGCGAGGATCACCGGGTGACCACGCCCACCAGCAGGAGAGTCGGCCGACCGCGGGTCAAGGAGCGTCCCGCGAGCGGCCTCGAGCCCCGTGACGACGTGCTGGCCGTGGCGGCCGAGCTGTTCACCACCCGTGGCTACACCGCGACGTCCACCCGCACGATCGCGGAACGCGCCGGGCTGCGGCAGGCGTCGCTCTACCACTACTTCGACGGCAAGGAAGCGATCCTCGCGGAGCTCCTCGAAGGCACCGTCCGCCCCTCCCTGGAGGTGGCGCGCGGGCTCGTGTCCGACGCGGAGGCGGCGCCGGAGGCGCGGCTGTGGGCCCTGTGCCACTCCGACGCGGCGCTGCTGTGCGGCGGACCGCACAACCTGGGGGCGCTCTACCTGCTGCCCGAGGTGCGGACGGACCGCTTCGCGGCCTTCCACCGGGTCCGCTCCGAACTCCGGCGGTTTTACGGGGAGTTGCTGGCCGCCACGGAGGCGGGGGCGGCGCTCGGCGCGGAGGACCTGACGCTCCGTACGGACCTTCTCTTCGGCCTCACCGAAAGCGTGATCCTCATCCGGCGTGCCGATCCCGCCCGCGACGAGCGGGCCCTGGCGACGGCGACGGCCGACGCGGCGCTCCGCGTGGCGGGCGTGCCGCAGCGCTCGCTGGCACGGCTGCGCCGCGAGGGGCAGCGGCTCCTCGCGGCGATGTCCGACCCGGCGACGGGCGAAGCGTCACACCAGGAGGCGTGAGCCCCCGTCCGAGGCCTTCGAGGCCTCCGACGCGTTCGGCTCCTCCGACGTATTCGGCTCCTTCGCCCCCTGGCCGGCGTCCCCGCGGCGGCGGTACCAGCGGTACGCGGCGCCCGTCGCGACGGTGGCGCCGACCACCAGGACGGTGAACCACTGGAAGTACCAGTGGCCGCCCTCCGGGTCGTACACCTCGGCGCGCGGCCAGGCGAGGTTGACCGTCATGAAGAGGCCGTAGCCGACCGCGAGCACGTTGACGGGCATTCCCCAGCGGCCGAGGGAGAACAGCGGCCTGCCGAGCTCGTCGCGGTCGCCGTCGGCGGCCGGGGGCCACTCGCCCCTCAGCCGCCGGACCAGCATCGGCCCGGTGACCATCGCGTACGCCAGGTACACCATCGCGATGCACGTCGTGCCGATGGCGAGGAACGCCTGCGGCGAGGCGAGGTTGAGCAGGAGCAGCAGCCCCGCGCCGACGCCGACCACCACCGCGGCCGTGCCGGGCATCCCGGTCCGCCCCGGCACCCGGGCCAGCCGCGCCGAGCGCGGGAGGACGCCGTCGCGCGCCATGGAGTAGAGCATGCGGGTCGCCGAGGTCTGGATCGCCAGGGTCGCCGCGCAGATGGCCAGGGCCACGTCGGCGAGCAGGACTCTGCCGAGGTCGTCGCCGAGGGTGCTGGTGAGCACGTAGCTCAGGCCCTCGGTCGCCAACCGCCCGTCAGTGAGGCTGGGCGCGGCGAGCAGCCCGCCGAGCAGCAGCAGCCCGCCGCAGACGCCGGACGTGGTGAGCGCGCCGAGCGTCGTCCGGGGGGCGACACGCCGGGGGTTGACGGTCTCCTCGCTCATCTCGCTCGCGCTCTCGAAGCCGATGAGGACGTACGCGGCGGTGAACGAGCCCACCAGAAGCGCCGCGATCAGGCCACCTTGTCCATCGGTGTGCAGGGTGATGCCGGGATCGCGCTCGGCGTGGGTGGCGAGGAGGGTGACGATCAGGGCGACCCCGGCGATCTCGGCGGTGACGCCCACCGTGTTGACGGCCGACAGCGCGCGGTTGTCCAGGACGTTGAGCAGCGTGGTGAGCCCGAGCAGGGCGAGGCCGAGGACGGCGGCGTTGGCGGCGCCGCTGGTGGTCGAGGGTGACGGGTCCCCGCCGACGATCTGGAAGCCCGGCCAGACGGCGGGCAGGACGACCTGGAGGGCGAGTGCGGCGGCGGCCACGACCACGATCCGCCCGGCGACCATGATCCAGCCCGCGTACCAGCCGAAGGCCGGCGTGCCGAGCCGGCTCGCCCACTGGTAGATCGCTCCCGCGATGGGCATCCGGGCGGCGAGTTCGGCGAAGCAGGCGGCGACGAGGAGCTGGCCGGCGAGGACGGCGGGCCAGGTCCAGAAGAAGAGCGGTCCCCCGAAGGAGTAGCCGAGGGAGAAGAACTGGAAGACCGTGGTGAGTACGGAGATGAAGGAGAACCCGGCGGCGAAGGAGGCGTACCGCCCCATCCGCCGCCGCAGTTCCTGGGGGTAGCCGAACGCGGCGAGCGAGCCGTCGCCCTCGACCGGCGTGCCCTCGACCGCGGGGCCGGGCGAGGGCGGTGCCGGCGGAGTGGGATCGGTGGTGACGGTCATGGCGGTCCCCTGTCGCGGAGGCGAGTTCCTGTGAATACCTGTCGGACGACAGAAATTAGGGATGGCCGGTTTCCGCCGCGTATCGCGACCGTGTCTCCGCCGTTAGTGACTCCTCTCCTGGCGGGACTCCCCCACCGCGCCCTTGAATTGGGCGTCCGGCGGCGGGATCAGGGAGTGACGAGGGCGAAGTCGGGGTCGAAGTCGTCGAGCAGCCCGGCGAGGGTCTGGAGCACGGTCTCGTCCCCGTTCAGGGTGATCTTTCCCGCCGCGGCCGACTGCGGGGCGGTCGCCGGCTTGAGGAGTGTGGCGACGAGGGCCGCCTTGGGGCCGGTCACCGTGAGCTGGGTGTCGGGTGAGGGGCCGCGGCGGGCGTTGAGGACGCCTCGGCGGACCCACATCGTCCAGGTCTCCTCGGCCCCGGCGTCCGTGAAGCGGAAGTCGACGCGGAAGTCGGCGGTGGCGGCCTTGTCGCCGATGAGGTGGACGGCGGCGTAGTCGAAGAGGATGTCGATCGGCATGGCCAGGATCGAGTCCGGGCTGGCCGAGGCGAACGCCGCCGGCAGGACGCCCTCGCGGAGTTCCTTGGCCGCGGTGAGGAAGATGCCCCGCCACTGGGGCCCTTCGGCCTGGTAGCCCATCTGTTCGTAGGCGTCGGCCTGGAGGTTCTTCGCCTCGGTGTTCTCCGGGTCGGCGAACACCAGCGCGTGCAGGATCTGGGCGGCCCACCGGTAGTCGCCCGCGTCGAACGCGCGGCGCCCCTCGGCGAGGATCCGCTCGGGACCGATCAGCTCGGTGAGGCGGCGCGCCGACTCGACCGGGGGGTGGGGGTGGAGGGAGACCGGGTCGCCGTCCCACATGCCGAGTTCCTTGGTGAACACGGCGCGGACGTCGTGGTGGAGGGTGCCGTGGTAGCCGCGGTTGAACCACTTGCGGCCCAGCTCCTCGGGCAGCTCGACCACCTCGGCCGCCTCCAACGGGGTGTATCCCTTGTTGGCGAGCCGGAGCGCCTGGTCGTGGATGTACTTGTACGTGTCGCGCTGCGACTCCAGGAACGAGGTGACCGGCTCGTTGCCCCAGACCGGCCAGGTGTGCGGCCCGTAGTGGACCTCCACGTCGTCGCCCCAGCGTTCCAGGGTCTCGTCGAGGTAGCGGGCGAAGTTGCGGGCGTCCCGGGTCCGCGCGCCGCGCAGCGTCTGGATGTTGTGCAGGGAGTGGTTGGCGTTCTCCGCGCACGTGAGCGCCCCGAGCTGAGGAACCCAGATGTGCATCTCCTCGGGCGCCTCGGTGTCCGGGGCGTAGAGGAACTCGAATTCCAGGCCGCCCAGTTCGCGCTTCTCGCCGGTCCTCGTGACCGGATCGGTCGGCGAGATGTACGAGATGGTGACCCCGGGCACGGTGGAGATGCCGATGCCGCAGGTGACGCAACCGGTCTCACCGAAGTCGAGCAGGCTGTTGAAGGCGTACGACGCCCGCCGAGACATGGCGTTGCCCGCGATGACGTTCTCGCCGATGGCGTGCTTGTCGAAGGAGGCGACGGTGCCCGGCGCGATGATGGGCACCTTGCCCGAGGCGACGTCCTCGACGCTCACCACGCCCTTGACACCGCCGTAGTGGTCGATGTGGGTGTGGGTGTAGACGACGGCGGCGACCGGCTTGTCGCTGACGTGCTCCCGGATCATGCCCATGGCCTGGGTGGCGGCCTCGACGGAGGCCATGCAGTCGACGACGACGAGACCCGTCTCGCCCTCGATGACGGTGAGGTTCGCGATGTCGTTGTTGCGCACCTGGAAGACCCCGTCGACCACCTTGTAGAGGCCGCCCTTCCGGATCAGCTGCGACTGCCGCCACAGGCTCGGGTTCACCGTGTCGGGGGCGGGGACGTCGTCGCCTATGTAGTCGAACCGCGCCGCGTCGAAGATCACCCGGCCGTCGCCGCCGTACAGCTTGTCGGGCAGCGGAGCGAGGAACCCACGGTCCCGGTCGGCGAAGTCCTGCCGGTCCTCCATCGCGTACCGGGCGAGAGCCTCCCGGTTGGCGGCCGCGGTCGCGGCGCTGGCAGGCTTGGACGAGTCAGCCATGGTCATCCTCTCCGTCACGGGCGAGGCCGGCCGTTCCCGGCACGCCCTGGCCTCCAGCCTGGGACGGGGGCCACCGATCGGCGAGACGACTTCGCCCGTTCGGGTGCACCCGCCTGCCGTACCGGTGCACGGAACGGCCGATGACGCACCGGTGCGCGCCCGCGGTCCCGCGTCGACAATGCTTGCCTGCCGGCTCACCAGGAGGTACTCGTGAGGATGTTGATCAATGTGCCCGAGTTTGGTGCGGCCGCAGGTCAGGGTGGAGTGCGAGGATCGAGCGGAGCTCCGCCAGGGTCAGGCCGGCTCCCTGTGCGTCGCGGATGAAGACCAGCCACGCGGCGGCCTGGCCGCCGTAGTCGCGGTAGCCGTCGGAGGTGCGCGGTGGTGCGGGAAGCAGACCGCTCTGCTCGTAGAATGCGCGCCGACCTCCGCCACGCTCTGCGAAGCCGGATCAGCACAGCGTGGCCTCCCCGCTCGCACGGCCTGTACGGGCCGAGCCATCCCGGCGGAACCGTCAGCGTCTCCCTCTGGACATGCGAGGAATGGGCCGACGCGCACGCAGACCTTGACGCGTTCCTGACGTCTCACCTGCATCCGGCACTCCCCTGCCGCCGAAGTCCCCGACGACCGGGAGCTCGCCACGAAAGACGAACCGGCCCGGCGTGCTGCGCGCCGTCACCTCGCCGGGCCAGGCACGGCCATGTCGCCGCCGTGGAGGAGGCGGCGACGATCGCGATGCAAGTGGGGACCGTTCGACCCCAGCGAGGTGCGTGTCCTGTGGATCAGACTTGTGGTGTCGGATTCCGGGAGGTACTCATGAATGCCGACCTGAGCGTCGCCGAGCCCCTCTTGCTCGACGCGGTTCTGCCTGATTTCCGGTTCTCCCGCCTGGAGTGCGCGGTGATCGCCGCCGCGCCGGACATCGTGTACGGCGCAGCCCGTGATCTGGACATACTGTCCATCCACTCGCCGCTGTTCGACGCGGTCATGTGGGCGCGTGGAGTGCCGGACCGGATGCGCCGTCGGCCCGTGGTCACACCGCCTTCGATGCGGGTGTCCGATCTGTTCGACACCGTCGCGGGTGGTGATCAGGGGGATCCCGAGGCCCAGCCCTGGGTTCCCCTGGGTGAGCGCGCGGGCCGCGAGATCGTCTTCGGCGCGGTCGGCAAGGTGTGGAAGCCCACCATCGAGTGGCGCCGTGTCGAACCCGGTGACTACGCGGGCTTCGACGAGCCCGGCTGGGCGAAGATGGCGGCCGCCTTCGTCGTCCACCCCTACGGTGCGCGGCAGTCCCTCCTGACCTACGAGGCGCGCACCGCCTGCACCGACCCGGATTCCACCACACGGTTCGGCCGCTACTGGACGCTGGTCTCCCCGGGCGTCGGCATCGTGCTGCGCGGGGCGCTGCGGTCGATCGAGAAGGCCGCTGAGGCCGGAGAACGAAGCACCTGAGGAGATGAGGCGTGATGCGTGCCGTGATCGTGTACGAGAGCCTGTTCGGCAACACGCGCGAGATCGCTGACGCGATCGGAGAGGGAGTGAAGGAGGCGCACCCGGACGCCGAGGTCGAGTGCGTGGCGGTCGCCGACGCGCTGCCCGAACGCATCGGCCCCACCGACCTCCTGGTCGTCGGCGGGCCGACCCATATGAGGGGCATGACCACCGGGATGAGCCGGAAGATGGGGCTGAAGTCCGAGGAGAAGGAGGCCGCGAAGGAGGAGCGTGCCTTCGTCCCCGAGGAGGGCGCCGAAGGCCCCGGCGTCCGCGACTGGTTCCACGACACGCTCCCGAAGGCCCATACCGGTACCCATGCTGCCGCGGCCTTCGACACCCGGGCGGACATACGTCTGGCCGGCGCCGCCGCCGGCGGCATCGCGCGCCGGCTGCGCGGCCATGGCTATGAACTCGTCGCGGAACCTGAAGGGTTCGTCATCGAGGACACCGAAGGGCCGCTGCGCGAGGGCGAAAGGGATCGCGCGAGGGCGTGGGGAGCAGCCCTCCAGGTCGCCTGACCGGCCCCCACAAGGTCGCCACCGATCTTCGTGATCACACATCGACCGGACGCCCTCGGTCCATGCCGGTGCCCTCTGTCCCCTGGCGGGCCGCCGGAAGACCAAGGAGCCCATACGCCCGTACGGCTCCAGCCCCTTGGTCTTCCGGCGGCCTTCCATGACGGCGGACCAGCGGACGACGCTCATACGCCCTCCAGGACCAGGGCCACCCCACCGCTCAGCGCAGTTGTCCGGAAGCGTCCGCTCCCCTCATCCCTCACTCTCGTAGGAGGTCCAACCGTGATGTGAACGGCCGGCCGACAGGGGGAGAGGCGACCGAGGGGTACGAAGAGGGGGCCATCCGGCCCTCCCTCTCCGCCTGATGTGAAGCAGAGACTGGATGCGGACACCGACGAGGAGGTCCCCGATGAGCTCTCTCCCTTTCCCTCGGCTCACGACAGCTCTGTCCGCCGACCAACATGCCCGGCTGATGGCATGTGGCCGCCCGGTGGACCTCCCTGAAGGCACCCGGCTGTTCGAGGAGGGCGATCCCGCCCAGCGCTTCTGGATCCTTCGGACGGGCACGGTCACCTTGGACTTCGCTGTGCCTGGCACCCAGCCGGCAGTGATCGACACCGTGAATGCGGGTGAGCTGCTCGGATGGTCTTGGCTGTTCGCCCCGTATCGCCGGCACTTCGGCGCGGAGGCCATGACGCGTGTGCGGGCGTACGAGTTCGATGCACTGACCGTGCGCATGATGATGGACGCCGATCCTGCCCTCGGCTCCGCCCTCGGGCATTTCGTCGGGCAGACGCTCGCTCGTCGTCTCGTCGCCGCCCGAGTACGACTGCTCGATCTGTACGCCCCGCACGGCAGTGGCCTGTAGACCCTCTCGTCCACCTCCCGGAGAACGTCATGCCTGCCTCGCACTACACCGTCAGCGACGTCATGACCCACACCGCCATTGCGATCGGCCGTGACGCGCCCTACAAGGAAATCGTCGCGCTCTTGGACCAGTGGAAGGTGAGCGCCGTCCCCGTCCTTGAGGGAGAGGGACGAGTCGTCGGAGTCGTGTCGGAGGCGGATGTCCTGCCGAAGGAGGAGTTCCGGCTCGACGAGCCCCGCCCGGGCGAATTCGACGAGGCGGCCAAGGCCGGAGCCCTGCGGGCCGGGGAGCTCATGTCGAGTCCGGCCGTCACCGTCCACCCGGACGCCACGCTCGCCGAGGCGGCACGCATCATGGCCACCCGGAAGGTGAAGCGGCTGCCGGTGGTGAACGGCATCGGGATGCTGGAGGGGGTCGTCAGCCGGAGCGACCTGCTCAAGGTGTTCCTCCGTACGGACGGCGAGATCGAGGAGGAGATCCGCCGTTCCGTCCTCGGCGAGTCGGCCGCCCCGGCAGGGCTTGACGTGTCCGTACTGGAGGGTGTGGCCACCCTTCACGGTGCGCTCGTCGAACGGTCGCCGGTTCCGCTGCTCGCCCGCGCCGTGCGGGCGGTGGAGGGCGTCGTCGGCGTCCGGATGGATCTCGGTGCCCACGAAGACGCCGCATGACGGACAATCCTTGTGGGGGCGGATACGAACCCACCGACCGCAGGGGTCGCCATGTCCGATCTGCCGGCAGCCGCCACACCCACGCGGGTCTTCCTCGTCGACGACCACGAGGTCGTCCGCCGGGGCCTTCGTGACCTGATCGACGACGAGCCCGACATGGACGTGGTCGGCGAGGCGGCGAGTGCGGAGCAGGCACTGTCCAGGGGCCCCGCCCTACGCCCGGACGTGGCGGTCCTCGACGTGCGGCTGCCCGATGGGGACGGCATCTCCGTGTGCCGGGAGCTGCGGTCTCGGATGCCTGACGTGGCGTGCCTGATGCTGACGTCGTTCGACGACGAGGACGCCCTCCTCGACGCGATCATGGCTGGGGCGGCCGGGTACGTCCTGAAGCAGATCAAGGGGTCGGATCTGGTGGCGGCGGTACGGACCGTGGCCACCGGGCAGTCGATGCTCGATCCGGCCACCACCGCCCGGCTGATGCACTCGCTGCGCGAACCCGAGGCGGCGAAGCCGCCGGAGGACGAGCGGCTCGCGGTGCTGTCCGCCAGGGAGCGGTCCGTACTCGACCTCATCGGCGAGGGACTCACCAACCGGCAGATCGCCAAGCGGCTCTATCTGTCGGAGAAGACCGTCAAGAACCACATCTCCCGGCTGCTCGGCAAACTCGGCGTGGAACGCCGCGTACAAGCGGCCGTCATCGCCGCACAGGTCCACGAGCACGACGCCGAGGGGACGTAGAAGCCTTCATTTCAGCTCGGTCGGGAGTGGGATCCTCCACTCGAGGACCGTGCCGCTGCCGGGCGCCGCTCTCGCGTGGACCGAAAGCGTGCCGCCCAGCCGCTCGGCCCGTTCGGACAGGTTCTGCAATCCGCTGCGGCTTCCGCCGTGCGGCATGCCCACACCGTCGTCACTCACCGTTACCACCAGCACGCCGTCGTCGGCCACGACCGACACCTCCGCCTTTCGGGCCCGGGCGTGCCGTGCCACATTGGTGAGGGCCTCCCCGAGGACGGCGAGCACCTCCCCGGCCGCTTCCGTCGGTACGTCGGTGTCGAGCAGGCCCTCCATACGCAGCGCCGGAGTGAATCCGAGCGTCGCCGCCGCCGAACCCACGGCCTTGACCAGGCGCTTTCGCAATTTCGGGGCGGTTCCCGGGGTGTCGTGTTCCCGTAGGCCGAAGATGGTCGATCGGATGATCTTGATGGTGGCGTCGAGGTCGTCGATGGCCCGGGTCAGCCGGTCCAAGGCCTCCGGGTGCTCGACGAAGCGCCGGGCACTCTGCAGCGTCATCCCCGTGGCGAACAAGCGCTGGATCGCCAGATCGTGGAGGTCTCGGGCGATCCGGTCGCGGTCCTCCAGAAGGCTCACCTGTTCGGCGTCACGACGGCGGTCGGCCAGTTCGAGCGCCAGTGCCGCCTGGCCCGCGAACCCGGGAAGCGCGGTGACCTCGGCGGTCGTGAAGGCGGGCCGCCCGTGACACCGCGCGAGGATCAGTACCCCTCTGAGCAGCTCCTTGGTGCCGACCGCGACGGCCACTGCCGGTCCGTACCCCTTCCACCGTTCGGTCTGCATCGTGATGGTCGGTTCGTTCTCGACGTCGGCGACCGTGACCAGGCCGTCCTGCGCGAGGGCGGCCTCGACGAGGGTTCCTTCGGTGCTCGGGAGGACGACGCCCCGGTGCGTTTCGGCGCCCTCGCCGCTGGCCAACGAGCCCCGCAGTTCGCCGCCCGGTCCGACCAGGTAGAAGACCCCCATGTCGGCGCCCGCGATGTCCACCGCCTGCTCCAGCATCCCGCCGAGGACCTCGGTCTCCTCCGCACCGGACAGGAGGGCACTGGTGAAGTCGGAGCTGGCGGCCAGCCAGCGCTGGCGCAGGCGGCCCTCCTCGTAGAGGCGGGCGTTCTCGATGGCGATGCCGGCCGCCACGGCCAGAGTCGTCACGACGGCCTCGTCCTCGGCGTCGAAGTCGGCTCCTCCGCGCTTCTCCGTGAGGTAGAGGTTGCCGAACACTTCGTCGCGGACCCGGATGGGGACGCCCAGGAACGTGTGCATCGGCGGATGATGGGCCGGGAAGCCGTACGAGGCCGGGTGCTCGGACAGCTCGGCGAGGCGCAGCGCCTTCGGGTTGCGGATCAGTTCGCCGAGGATGCCGTGTCCGGACGGCAGAGCGCCGATCCGCTCACGGAGTTCGTCGTCGATGCCGATGGGGAGGAATTCGGAGAGCTTCAGGTCGTCACCGATGACGCCCAGGGCTCCGTACTCGGCGTCCACCAGAGTGACGGCGGACTCCACGATGTCGCGCAGCACCTGCGGCAGGTCGAGTCCGCGGCCCACGGACATGACGGCTTCGAGGAGCCCGTTGAGCCGGTCCCTGGTGCCACGCACCTCGTCGATACGCACCTGGACCTCGTCGAGCAGCTCGTCGAGTCGCAGCCGTGGCAGCCGTGTACCTGCGGGCTTGGTGTCCTCCCGGCCCATCGAACCTCCGGCTGCGTCGAGCGCACGGGCGACACCCGAAGCGCGCACTTTCACCGTAGTCCGGATGAACCACCCGTTCCTGTCGGGCCGCCCGGGTGGAAGGCGTTCCGTACGGCGCGGGCCGCGACGAATCCGGCGGGGGCGCACGCGAGAGCGATCCCGGCGCCCGCCCCCCGGCAAGTCCCGGACCGCTTCCACGACGGGCTTCGTCCACATGATCATCCGCCTGGGCTACGGCCCCCAGGGGCGGGCCACGCCGCGCCGGCCCGTCGCCGAGGTGCTCGCCTTCGACTGAACCGCCTCTCACAGACGGAACCAACGCTCCTGGCCGGGTGCGACAGTGCCCCTCCGGTCGCCGGGGAGCACGACGGCGAGCGGGCCCTCGGTCGAGACCGGGACCCGGACGGCCAGCCGCCCGGGAAGCATCCGCAGGCGCACCCCCCGATGACGGCCACAGCACAAGGTGAAGGTGCACCGCGGGATCCCCGCCAGCGGCACCGGAGCCACTCGAAGCCCCTCCGGTCCCGTTTCCAGGCCGGTGATCCCTCGTTCGACGAGGTCGATCGTGCCGGCCATCGCGCCGAGATGGATTCCCTCGCCGGTCGTTCCGCCCTGGACGTCGGCCACATCGGCGAGCAGGGCCTCCTCGCAGTACCGCCAGGCGTCGGCGCCCTTCTGCCGGGCCAGCACCCAGCCGTGGACGAGACTGCTCAGCGTCGAGCCGTGGCTGGTGCGCCGCAGGTGGTACGAGACGGTGGCACGCCACATCTCGTCGTCCAGCGCGTAGCCGAGCCGCCCGAACAGGCCGTACAGCTCCTCGGGCCGGAAGAGGTAGCCCAGCATGAGGGTGTCGGCCTGCTTCGACGCCTGGTAGCGGTTGACCGTGTCGCCCTCTGCCTCCAGGATCCGGTCGAGCCTGCGGATGTCGCCGTACCGGGCCCGGTACGCCTCCCAGTCGAGTTCCGCCAGGTCTCCGTACCCCTCGAACTGGCTGACCACGCCCTGATGGAAGGGCACGTACAGACGGCGGGAAATTTTCTCCCAGCGAGCGAGTTCATCGTCGTCCAGCGACAGTTGCTCCGAGAGCTCCGAGCGTCGGGCCTCGGGCAGTTCGCCGAGCAGGTCGAGGCCGCGGGCGAGCACCCAGGCGGCGGTCGCGTTGGTGTAGGCGTTGTCGTCGATCCCCGGCGTCGTGGCACCGGGATAGGCGTCGTGAAACTCGTCCGGTCCCACGACCCCGCGGATACGGTAGCGGCCGAGCTCCGAGTCGAAGGTGGCGGCCCCGGACCAGTAGCGGGCTACCTCGAGGAGGATCTCCGCCCCGGCCGAGTGGAGGAATCCTCGGTCGCCGGTGGCCTGTGCGTACTTCCAGACGTTGTACGCGACGGCTGACCCCACATGGCGCTGGAGCCGGGATCGGTCGGCCAGCCATCGCCCCGAGCGCGGGTTGAGGTGCAGGACCTGAGTCTCCTCCCGCCCCGAACTCGCGCTCTGCCAGGGATACATGGCCCCCTGATGACCGGCGAGGCGGGCGGCCTCGCGAGCGGCCGGCAGTCGCCTGTGCCGGTACATGAGCAGTGCCCGGGCCACCTCGGGGAAGTGGAGGTTCAGGTAGGGCAGGACGAAGAGCTCGTCCCAGAAGACATGTCCTCGGTAAGCCTCACCGTGCAGTCCGCGCGCAGGCACGCCCACGTCGAGGTCGGCCGTGTGCGGGGACAGCGTCTGCAACAGGTGGAACACGTGCAGCCGCAGGATGCGGCCGGCCTCACCGGGCACATGCAGCTCGCCCTCCTCCCAGACGCGCTGCCATGCCGCCCTGTGGGCGGAGAGCAGCTGGGGGAAGGCCGGAGTGCGAGCGATCACGTCAGTAGCTGCCGTGATCGGGTCGGCGGCGGGCCAGTCCCTTGATGTGTGCAGCGCCAGGGTCTTCACGACCATCGCCGAGCGGCGGGGAACGACCGGCAGGTGGTACGTCTGTTCGGTGCCGACCGAAGTGGCCGCCTCCCGCGCGGACCGCGCGGGGCGGGTGACCGTGCGCACGGCCATGGCGATCCGGATACCCGGGTCGAACGTACGGCAAGAGATCCAGGCGACGCCGTCGGCCTCGAATCCGGTCCGGAAGTCGGTGAGATGGCGCCCTTCGAGATGCCGGTACCGCTCGACTCCGGCGTTGGTGACGGCGCCGTCGAGCAGGGACCGCACCTCGATGGTGCCGCTCCAGCCGTAGGCGCGGAAGAGGGTGCACTGGGCCGCCAGTCCGGGATCTCCCATGTGAACGAGGCGGATGTGGCTGACGCGCAGGCCCCGCCCATGAGCGTCCTCGAAGAACAGACGTCGCGTGAGAACGCCCGCACGCAGGTCGAGGTGCACTTCGTAGTGGCGCAGTTCGTCGGCGTCGGGGGTGAGCCACTCGCCCGGCGGACCGTCGTCCGGGAGGCAGCGGTAGCGCAGCAGCGTCCAGTTCGGAAGGTTGACAAGGTCCTCGTTCTCGACCCGTTCGCCCGCGACGACCGAGGTGCGCCGGTCGTAGCAGCCGGCCAGGTAGGTGCCCGGGTAGTGCGTGGTCCCGGCGGGGCACTCGGGCGCGGAGCCCCGGGTGGCGAACCGGCCGTTGCCGAGGGTGCAGAGGGCTTCGACCAGCGGCTCGCGTTCCGGGTCGTACCGGTCGTAGCGCCATGTCCAGCCGGTGGTCACCCGTGATCACCCCACACGCTCCGGACCAGCGTGGCCAGATCGGGAACAACCAGGTCGGCGCCCTGCTCCCGCAGGAGGGCGGTGGTGCTCCGCAGCGGGGTGCGGTCGATTCCGACGACGAGACCGAAGCCGCCGCGACGCGCCGCCGCGACTCCGGCGACTGCGTCCTCGGCGACTGCGCTCTCCTGGGCGCGACTGCCCAGGAGAGCGGCCGCCCACAGGAAAAGCGCGGGATCCGGCTTGCCGGCGAGGCCGAGCCCGGCGGCGTCCTCGCCGTCCACGATCACCGTGAGGAGACCGGCGAGCCCGGCGGCACGGATCAGTGTCCGGGCGTGCCGGGAGGCGGAGACGGCTGCGCACGGCACGCCCGCCGTGCGCAGATCCGTGAGGGCGGGCCGTACGTCGGCGAAGGCCATGACACCTTTCGTACGAAGCAGATCGACGAACGCCCGTTCCTTGTGTGCCGCGACGGCCCATACCGTGCCGTGGCCGGGGACGTCGTGGGGCTCTCCCGGGGGGAGGTGGAGGCCGCGGGCGGTGAGGAAGGCCGCGGCGCCGTCGTACCGGGATCTTCCGTCGACGAGTCGGCGGTACTCGGCGTCCGCGTCGAAGGGAGGCTGTGTCCCGTTGTCGGGCGCCAGTCGGTCGAGGCAGGCGTCGAAGGCGATCTTCCACGCCGCCGCGTGCACGACGGCGGAGTCGAGCAGTACGCCGTCGGTGTCGAGGACGACACTCTCCGGCGGCCGAGATCCCGGGCCTCGGCCGTTCATCAGGCCGCCGACGTGTCGGGTCATCAGGCCGCCGACGTGTCGGGGACGCTCACGACCGTGTGCTGCGGGCCGCCCAGCGCGACCTTGATGGCGCCTGTCTCGGCCGCGCGGCCGAAGACGTCGTACGCCTCCTCCATCTCCCCCAGCTCGAACCGGTGGGTGAGCAGTGCTGCCGACGGCAGCCGCCCCGCGGCCATCATGCGCAGCAGCATGGGGGTGGACGAGGTGTCCACCAGGCCGGTGGTGATCGTGACGTCCTTGATCCACAGGTCTTCGAGGTGAAGGGTCGCCGGCTTGCCGTGGACTCCGATGTTCGCGACCCTGCCACCTGGTCGGACCATGCGCGTGCACATCTCGAACGCCTCAGGGACACCGACGGCCTCCATGACGACGTCGGCGCCGAGGCCGTCGGTCAGATCCGCGACGAGCTGCTCGGGGCCTTCCTCGGCGTTCACGGTGGCGTCCGCGCCGAGGGCGCGGGCGGCGCTCAGCCGCGACTCGGCCAGGTCGACGGCGACGATACGGCCGGGACTGTAGAAGCCCGCCGTGATGACGGCGGCAAGGCCGATGGGGCCCGCACCGACCACGACCACCGTGTCGGCGGGGCTCACCGCGCCGTTCAGGACCCCGACCTCGTAGGCGGTGGGGAAGATGTCGGCAAGCAGGACGGCGTCGAAGTCGTCGATCGAGTCCGGTAGCGGGTGGACCGACAAGTCGGCGAAGGGCACCCGGACGTACTCGGCCTGGGTGCCGTCGACGGTGTGGCCGAGGATCCAGCCGCCTCCGCCCCGGCACTGTCCGTAGCGGCTCTCACGGCAGAACCGGCACCTTCCGCAGGCCGTGATGCAGGAGACCAGGACGCGGTCGCCCGGCCGTACGGTACGGACGTCGCCTCCGGTCTCCACCACCGTGCCGACCGCCTCGTGTCCGAGGACCCGGCCGGGCGTCACCTCGGGGACGTCGCCCTTCAGGATGTGCAGGTCCGTGCCGCAGATGGTGACGGCGTCGACGCGGACGACCGCGTCGGCGGGATCCTCGACGACCGGGTCGGGCATGTTCTGCCAGGCGATACGCCCCGGCCCCTGGAAGACGAGTGCCTTCATGGCGCCCACCCACTTCCTGTCGCACGTCGCTGCGGTCCTCGTCCACCAGGCTGCATCCGGTACCCGGGCGGCGCATGGGCCGGTCGGCCCCCCGATGTGCCCGTACGGACTCTCGGGGCGGGCCGGTTCAGGATGCGAGGGTGGAGACCGGTACACGTTCCGAAGGAGGGACGGCCATGTCCGAGGCAGCCCCGAACCCCGCTCCCACGCCCCCGCGGCCGGCCCTGCTCAGTTTCCTGGGTGGCGTGGGGACGGTCACCGGCAGCAAGTTCCTGGTCGAGAGCGACCATGCGCGGATCCTCCTCGACTGCGGTCTCTTCCAGGGTTTCGCGAAGCTGCGGCACCGCAACTGGGAGCGGTTCGCCCGCGACGCCGCGGACGTGGACGCCGTGGTCGTCACCCATGCCCACCTGGACCACTGCGGCTATCTGCCCCGCCTGGTGCGGCAGGGCTTCCGGGGACCGATCCTGACCAGCGCCCACACCGCCCGGCTCGCCGGGATCGTGCTGCGCGACAGCGCCCGCCTCCAGATGGAGGCAGCCCGGCATGCCAACGCACACGGCTGGTCCAAGCACCGCCCGGCCAAGCCGCTCTACGACGACTCGGACGTCGAGAAGACCCTCGCGTTCTTCGACACCGTGGCCGTCGGCGAGGACGTGGAGATCATGGCCGGCACCCGGCTCACACTCCACCACGGCGGACACATCCTCGGCTCGGCATGGGCCCGCCTCACGCTGGAGGACGGCCACACCCTGGCCACCTCCGGTGACCTGGGCCGGCCAGGCCATCCGCTGCTGCTGCCGCCCGAGCCGTTCTCGGGCGCCGACGTACTCCTCATGGAGTCCACCTACGGCGACCGCCACCACGACCAGGAGTCCGCCCGGTCGGAGTTCGCCTCCGTCATCGCACGCGCCCTCGCACGGAACGGCACCGTCGTCATCCCGGCCTTCGCGATCGACCGGACCGAGGTCGTCCTGCACGAACTGGGCCGCCTGCGCGACACGGGCGTCCTGCCCCGCTCGGTACCCGTGTACGTGGACAGCCCCATGGCCCTCGCCGCGCTGGACGTCTACCAGGACGCCGTACGCGAGCGCTCCGCCGAGCTGCGGCCCGAGATCCTCGCCCGGGGAGAGGGCGCGCTGAGCCCGGAACCGTTCCTCGCGGCGCGCACGGTGCAGGAGTCCATCGACATCAACAGCACGCACGGGCCCGCAGTGATCGTCTCCTCGGCCGGCATGGCCACCGGCGGCCGGGTCCTGCACCACCTCCACCGGCTGCTGCCCGACCCGCGCAACGCCGTGGTCGTGGTCGGCTTCGCCGCCGCGGGGACCCGGGCCCGGGACCTCGTGGACGGGGTCCGGACGCTCAAGATGTTCGGCGAGTACGTGCCCGTACGGGCCGAGGTCGCCGACGTGCCCCACTTCTCGGCCCACGCCGACGCGGGCCAGATCGTGGACTGGCTGCGCGACGCTCCTCCCCCGCACACCACCTACCTCGTCCACGGCGAGCCGACCGCTTCCGAGGCGCTGCGCGATCGCATCGACCGCGAACTGGGCTGGACGGCCGTCGTACCCCGCTCCGGGGAGGCCGTCCTGGTCCGCTGACCCGGGCCCAACGGTCCCCGGGCTGTGACCTGCCCGGCCCTACCTGGGCAGGACCGCAGCCGTCGCGACAACCCCCGCCCGCCGATCCCTCAGGTAAGGAAAGTGCGATGTCACCTCAGCCGTTCACCGTCGCCGACGTGATGACCAAGAAGGTCGTCGCCATCAAGCCCGGCGCGGACTTCAAGGAGATCGTCACCGCCATGGAGCGGTGGAAGGTGACGGCCGTACCGGTCATCGAGGGCGAGGGCCGCGTCGTCGGGGTGGTCTCCGAGGCCGACCTGCTCCTCAAGGAGGAGTTCCACGACCACCGCCTCGGCCTCGTCGAACAGATGCGACGGCTCGACGCCACCGCCAAGGCCGGATATCGCCGGGCCGAGGACCTGATGACCTCGCCCCCGGTCACCGTCGCTCCCGAGGCATCCCTGCCCAGGGCCGCCCGCCTCATGGCCGCCCATCGCGTGAAGCGGCTGCCGGTCGTCGACGCGAGCGGCGTCATCCAGGGCATCGTGAGCCGGTCCGACCTCCTCAAGGTGTTCCTCCGCCCCGACGAGGATCTCGCCGCCGAGGTGCGCCGCGACGTCGTCGAGCACCTTTTCCCGCTCTCTCAGCGCGGGGTCGACGTCCGCGTCGACGCCGGAGTCGTGACGCTGTCCGGCCAGGTCCGCGACAGCGCGCTCATCCCGCTCGCAGCCCGCCTGGCCCGCGCCGTCGAAGGCGTGGTGGACGTACGATGCGAGCTCACCGCCCAGGGGCGGACATAGCCATGTCCGGCCGTTCCGGTACAGGTCACGGGGCCGCCGCGCACGTATCTGGACGCGGCGTACAAGCTGGTCGAGTACGACGGCCGGCCCGTCACGGAGCTCTCGTCGGCGAAGGTGACGGCTCCTGCCCCTGCTCGCCATCCCCCAGTACCTCGTGATCGCCTTCTTCACCAGCGGCGTGCACGCGGGATGGTGGAGCAGCGGCCTGATCACCCTGCTGGCGCTCATCGCGGCCTACCCGCCCTTCCGTCTCGACCAGGGCGGTCACGAACCAGGGACGGTGGACGGCGGCCGACGGCGGCGCCGCCTGGCGCGCCGCAGCTCGTCCGTGCCCCACACCAGGACCGGGAAGGTCGCGATGAGCAGGACGACGTCCAAGGGCAGCGCGGCTGTGCCGAAGAGGTGCTGGAGCGGGGGCGCGTAGACCAGGGCGGCCGTGAACGCGAGTTCGAAGGCGATGCCGGCGAGCAGCAGCGGATTCGAGAACACCCCGATGTCGCGCAGCGCCGCGTGATCGGTGCGGGCCGCGAACGCCGTGCCGACCTGGCAGGTGACGATGCCGGCGAAGGTGGCCGTGGTGGCCGTCACGTAGGCGTGGTGCAAGGGGCTGCCGGTCCCCGTGGGGTCGCCCGGCTGCCAGCCCGCGCGCCACAGCACGTAGAAGTAGCCCGCCATGACGAGCACCGCAGACATGAGGCCCAGGTACCCCCAGCTCCGTATGAGCATGTCGCGGGAGATCACGCCCTGGTGCCGCGGTCGCGGGGGCCGCTGCATGATGCCGGGCTCGGAGCGTTCCCGGCCCAGGGCGAGGGCGGGCAGGGTCTCGGTGCCGAGGTCGATGGCGAGGATCTGGAGGACGGTGAGCGGGAGCGGTACCGTGCCGGCGGAGAGCGCGAAGACGAGGAAGGGCACGATCTCCGGGGTCGCGTGGGCGAAGATGTAGACGATGAACTTGCGTACGTTGTCGTAGACGCGGCGCCCGGCTTCGACCGCGGTCACGATGGTGGCGAAGTCGTCGTCGGTGAGCACCATGGTGGCGGCCTCTCGGGCCACGTCGGTGCCGGAGCGTCCCATGGCCACCCCGATGTGGGCGCGGTGCAGTGCGGGGGCGTCGTTGACGCCGTCACCGGTCATGGCGACGATCCGGCCGTGCTCCCGCAGGGTGTCGGCCACCTTGAGCTTCGTCTCCGGCGAGGAGCGGGCGAAGACGATCTCGTCGTCGCCTTCCACGAGGAGCCGGTCCAGTTCGTCGTCGCCCAGTGACTCCGACGCCGCGACCACGTGCAGGCGGGGTACTCCGATGCCGACCTCCCGGGCGACGGCCGCGGCGGTGGCGCCGTTGTCGCCCGTCACGACGTGTACCCGGATCCCGGCCTCGTGGCAGCGGCGTACGGCCTCCGCCACCTCGGGGCGCGGCGGGTCGTACAGCCCGACGAGCCCGAGCAGGGTCAACCCCGACTCCGCGTCCTCACGGCGTGACGGCAGCTCCGCGCCACTCGGCACGTCGCGTACGGCGACGGCCAGGACCCGCATGCCGCCACCGGCCAGGTCCTCGGCCGCGACGCGGGCCGATTCCGCCGCGGTTCCGGGCAGGAGGCGGTCCAGCACCGCCTCGGGCGCACCCTTGACCACGATCCGCGTGGGGCCCTGCATCTCCCCGTCCGGCTTCTCCCCCTCCCGCCTCTCCCCGCCCTGCACGACCGACATCAGGCGCAGCCGCGGGTCGAAGCGGAACAGCGCCCGCCGTCCCGCGTCGCGCCGCCCCAGGTCGAGCGGAGCCCCGTGGTCGGCGGCGCCGACGACCAGGGCGGCCTCGGTGGGGTCGCCGTGCAGTTCGCCGTCGGCTTCTCGCGTGACCGTGGTGCACAGGGCGCCCGCCCTCGCCAACTCCTCCGCCCAGGGGCCCGGCTCCGACCCGTGGTCGACCGTCCACAGCGTCCTGAGACGCATGCTGTTGCGGGTGAGTGTGCCGGTCTTGTCCGTGCAGATGACGCTCGTGGAACCCAGGGTCTCCACGGCACTGAGCCGTTTGACCAGGGCACCCCGGCGGGCCAGGGCGCGGACGCCGACGGCCAGCGCCAGTGTGATGGTCGGAAGGAGTCCCTCCGGGACGTTGGCGACGAGCAGCCCGATGGCGAACGTCAGGGAGTCGGTGACCGGAAGCCCGACCGCCACCCCCAGGACGAGAAACACGACGCCCATGCCGGTCGCGACGCCGGCGATGAGCCACGCGACCCGCTTGACCTGCCGTTCCAGAGGGCTCGCCTCGCGTCGGGTCCGCTGGCTGAGGGCGGCGATCCGACCGAGTTCGGTGTGGTTTCCGGTGGCGAACACGATGGCACGCGCCTGGCCCCCGACACAGGTCGTCCCGCTGAAGACGAGGTTCGGCTCCTCGAGTAGCGGGGCGCCGAGGATCCCGGCCGAGGCGATCCGTTCCACCGGCACGGACTCGCCCGTGAGCATCGACAGGTCGACCTCGACACCACCCTCGGTGACGTGCGCGTCGGCGGGGACCTTGTCGCCCTCGTCCAGGAGGATCAGGTCGCCCGGTACGAGGTCACGGGCCTCCACGACGCGGGGCTGCCCGTCGCGTACGGCGAGGGCGTGCTCGGGCAGATAGCGGGCGAGTGTCTCCACCGCCCGCTCCGCCTGACGCTCCTGGAGCAGGGCGAAAGCCGCGTTGACGGCGATGACCGCGATGATCGCCCAACCGAGGACCGCCAGGTCCGCGACGAAGGCGAGGGCGGCGGCAGCCCACAGCAGCAGGGCCAGGGGGTGGATCAGCTGCCCGACCAGCTCGCGCACGAAGGAGGAGCGCACCTTGCGCCGTACTTCGTTCGGTCCGTGGACGGCGAGGCGCCGGGCGGCCTCGCGGGCCGAGAGACCATCCGGCCCCGTGGCGAGTTCTCGACGCAGCCGGGGCAGCGGTTCGCTGGGGTCGAAGGGCGGCGCCTCGGTGGAGGCGGCGGTCCGCTCCGGGGTGGCACGGCTGTCGGCACGGTCAGTCATCGTCGTCCCCTGCACCGCTGCCGCGGCGGAGTCGGCCGGACCATACGGGTTCCACCTGCTCCCACTCGCGTTCCCAGGCCGCGAGCCGGTGACCTCGGGTCCGCTGCCCTACGAGGAAGACCACGGCGGCGCCCGTCACCCCGACCACACCCGCCGCCCCCATACCGCCCGAGAGCGAGGTGAGAGCGCGGTCCGCAGTCCTGCCCGGGGGCCGGGCGGGGGCCCCTGCGTCGTCCACCCAGATCGTCACGGCGCGCCCCTGGGGTGTCCGTAGCGGGACGTGAATGGTGCCGGACCGACGGACGTGCTCGGGCTGCTCCCACACAGCCGGCGCGACGGCCTGCGCCTTGGAGCCGTACCGGGTGGCGACGGGTGGTTCCTTGGCCGGCCCGGTGGTCGTCGCGGTCACCCGATGACGGTGGACGGCGAGTTCCCGGTCGGCCTTGGCTCCGGCCACCCAAAGGCTCCCGGCGGCCACGGCACCGCAGATCAGAGCGATCATCAGCACGACGACCAGGGCGGCGCGCCTTGCGAGTCTCCTGGGCGGTGTGGTCCCGCTCCCCGACGGCTCGTGGTGGAGCATGCCGAACCTCCCGTCGGGGTGAGCTCGCCCATCTGTCAGAGGCCCGATTCAGTGGGTGTCGTCGAGTTCCGTTCCGATGTGGTGGGCCCATGCCCGGATGCGTTCCGGATTGCGGAAGTCGCCGCCCTTGCCCCGGCGCACCATCGCGCGTGCGATCGGGTCCGACGTCCCGGCGGTCACGGCGCCGCCGAAGGTCATGTGCTCGCGAGCACCGAGCTTCTTCATCCGTCGGGCGACTCCTCGTACGGGCGGGATGTCGTGCTGCTCCGCGGAACTGTCGACGGGACCGCTGCTGAACAGCCAGAGAGGCCGGTGCCTGAGCTGTTCGGCGTTGCGCCGGGCGCACCGTCGCGCCTTGCCGGTCCAGTGGCCTGCGTAGAGGGCTCCGCCGAGGACGACTCCGTCGTAGCCGCTGACGTCGGTGACGGTGTCGGCCGGAAGAACGACGGCGTAGAAGCCGTCGTCCCGGAGCGTCCGGCCGATCTCTTCGGCGATTCCGGCGGTCGCGCCCGCCTTGCTGCCATAGGCGACCAGGACACGCTTGGCGTTCATGATTCCGCGCCCTCGGCCGGCTTGTCGCCCCGCTTCACCGGAACGGTCCGAACGGACGTGGTCTCCTCGTCGGGCATCGGGATGCGGATGGTGAGGATGCCGTCCGCGTACGACGCCTCGACGTCGTCGGCGGGGATCGCGCCCGGGAGGCGCACGGTCCTGCGGAACGATCCGTAGCGGAACTCCGAATGCTCCTTGTCCTCCGTGCTCTCGATGTGCTCCGCACTCACCGTGATGAGGTTGTCGTCGACGGTGATGCCGATGTCGTCGTCCGGGTCCATCCCCGGCAGCTCGGCCCGCAGCACGTACACGCCGTCACCGCTGGTCACCTCCACGGGAATGGAGTGAGCAGCCGTCGCGGGTCGCCACCCGGGCAGCCCCGGAAACTCCCGGTTGAACCAGTCGTTGAAGTCGGGGAAGAGGCTGTGCCTGCGTTCCACCTTGCCTCCGGCCATTGTTCTGCTCCTCGTTCCCGGGGGCCCAGGGCGGTCGCCGTGGACCCGAGTCGGTACGGACGGGCGGTCGACCGGGTTACCGGGGCCGGTCTCACTCCGTAGCCCAATCCTCCGCCCGCGAGGTCACGTGGCGCAGCGTCCAAGGGGGCTGTCCGACGGGGCCGAACGGGCCACACCTGGACCGACCGGCCCATGGCGCCACGGCTCCAGTGCTGTCAGCAGCAGACCTTCTCGACGAAATGCCCCACCCGTTCCTCCGGCAGGTGCCGCGCCAGGTCCGCCTCACTGATCATGCCGACCAGGCGGTGGTCGTCGATCACGGGCACGCGGCGGACACGGTGGTCCTGCATCGTGCGGAGCACCACTTCGCTGTCGGCTCCCGCGTCCACGGTGACCGGCTTGCCCTGGGCGAGGTCCCCGGCCGTCATCCGGTGGGGGTCCTTGCCCTTGGCGAGGCACTTCACCACGATGTCCCGATCGGTGATGATGCCGTGCAGCCGGTCGTCCGGCCCGCAGATGGGCAGCGCGCCGACATCCAGTTCGCTCATGCGGCGCGCGGCGTCCATGAGGTTCTCGTTCTCCTGCACACAGCTCGCACCGGAGTGCATGATCTCTCTTGCGGTCGTCATGGCCGCGTCCTCCTTTCCGGCCCCCCTGCTCACGATCCAGCCGATTCCCCATGGGTTCAGAGGAAGAGCGCCGACACCCTGACGGTGTGAACCGGGCGCCAGGGACGCCCCATCGCCCTTCCGTGGGCAGCTGGTGGTTCCTGGGCACCCGCTCGGCCGACGCCGTGCCGAGCGGGGTCACGGGTACGGGCCGGTCGGTCGTACCGGAACGGGACCGGTCGGCCCGTGCCGGGTCGCCGGTCCGGTGCTCGCGGTGCGGAAGGGGACGGTGATCACCGGACACGGGGCACGGTGCAGCAGGCCGTGAACGGTCGAGCCCAAGCGCATGCCGGAGTAGCCGCCACGGCCTCGGCGACCGACCACGAGAGAGAGGGATTCCTGGGACGCCAGGGCAAGTTGTTCGACCGGGTGTCCCCGCAGGACCTCTTGGGAGACGGCGACGTCCGGATACTTCTCCGCCCAGCCCGCCACCGACTCGGCGAGGAACCGACACCGCTCGGCCAGCCCCTCTTGGCCGTCGTCGTGAGCGAGGAGGGAACGGGGCCAGACCCAGACGGCCCGCAGCCGTGCCTCGCGCAGGCTCGCCTCCTCGACGGCGAAGGCGACCGCGGCCTGTGAGGACTCGCTTCCGTCCACGCCCACGACGAGGGTCGGTGGGTGCACGGCGGTGTGCTCAGGTGCGCGGACCACGACGACGGGACAGTCGGCCCGTGCCGTGAGGGGGACGACCACGGAGCTCTCGCTGAACATCTCGGCGGGCCTGCCGAGACGGCGAGAGCCCAGGACGACGAGCGCGGCGTGCTGCGCCATGTCGAGCAACACGGTCGCCGGCACACCGTTCACGCGTTCCGTCACGATCCGCAGACCGCCGTGCAGTTCCCGGACGAGGTCCTCCGCGTCGGCGATCGCCGACTCCGCGCGGAAGCGCAGGGCGCTCTGATGGGCGAGCGCGTCGTACCGGAGCCCGTCGTGGGCAGGCGGTACGGCGACGACCAGCCTGAGCACCAGTCCTCTTCGTTCGGCCTCGTCGGCGGCCCAGACGAGAGCGGGAACCGACTGCTCCCGGGGGTCGACACCGAGCAGTATGTCGTTCACGTCTCCTCGACCCGGGTGGCGAAGGCAGGTGGAACGATCTCCACCGGGCAGTGGGCGTGGTGGAGCAGGACGTGGGCGACTCGGCCCAGGGAGGGGCCTACGCCCAGGGCGCGGTGTTCTCTGCCCATCACCAGCAGATCGGTGTGGGCACTCGCCTCCACCAGGATCCCGGGCGTGCTCGTGCCCGTCTCGACGTGATGGCTGACGATCAACTGGGGATAGAACTCATGCGCGAGATCGGCGAGCGACTTGATCTCGTGCACGCGTTGTCGCGCGATCCCGTCGAGATCGTCCAGCATGGTCGCGACACTGCCGACGTGGGTGAGCACGTTCCAGACGCTCACCAGCCGCAACGCCGCCTTGCGGGCGTCGGCCTCGGCGGCCGCGACAAGCAGCCAGCCCAGATCCGAAGCACCGTGCACGGCTGCTGTCACCGAGCCCGACGCGGGACGGTCACCGTCACCACGGACCACGATCACGGGAACCTCGGCGCGGGCCGCCACGCCCAGACCGACGGATCCGAGCATGAGCGCGGAGAAGCCACCGAGCCCCCGGTTGCCCACCACGATCGTGCCCCGGTGGCCGGCGGCCGCCCGGAGACCGGCGACCGGCTCCTGGCGGCCCAGCTCCTTCGTGACGGCAAGGTCCGGAAAGCGGTCTCGGACCGCGCTCGCGGTCTCGTTCAGCAGGTCGCGACCTGTTTCACGTACCGCCTGGATCGTCTCGGCGTTGGAGAAGATCGCCCGGCGGTCGGTGTCCGCGGCATGGACGAGATGCAGGGGCCTTCCCCGTCGGTCCGCCTCGTCGGCGGCCCAGAACACGGCCGCGCGCCCGGAGGGGGACCCGTCGACTCCCACGACGACGTTGCCAAGCTCCGGTCGGGCGGGGGTCTCGCTGGTCATGGCTCCTCCTCCGGGGTACACCCGAGGCTCGGGAGCGCGTCCCGAGGGGCGACATCTCCCAGAGTGGCATCGTGGTGGGCCTCCTCGGGATGGGCCGTTCGGCCCCGATCGAGGCCTGCCCGGCCCTGCTGCCGGAGGCGACGGGGCACCAACCTGAAATGTGAGATGTCCTGTCCGGTCCGGAGTCGGGACGGGTCAGAAAGGACTCGACGAGGGAGGCACGCCATGACAGCCCAGGTCACCGTCGGTCTGGACGGCTCTGAGGAAAGCCTCGCCGCCGCCCGTTGGGCCGCGACGCAAGCGGTACTGCGCGAAGTGCCCCTCAGACTGGTGCACGTGGAGGAATGGCCGAGCATGCCGGACGTACCCGTTGCGTACGCCCGCACACTCGCCCATGACGAGCAGACCGAGAGGTTGATGCGAGAGCAGACGGACCGATCGCGGAAGAACCATCCCGACCTCGAGGTCGTCACGGAGTACGCGCGTGGCCGGGCAGCCGAGGAACTGACGGCCGCCGCGAACAAGGCGGATCTGACGGTACTGGGTGCGCGCGGACTCGGCGGCGTCCGCGGCTTCCTCGTCGGCTCGGTCTCCCTCGCCGTCGTCGGCGCGGCCCGACAGCCGGTCGTCCTCGTACGCGCGGTGGACGACCGGGCAGCTCCCGAAGGGGGCATCGTGGCGGGCGTCGACATCCACCACCCGTGCGAAGCCCTGCTCGCGTTCTCCTTCTCCGAAGCCGCCCGGAAGGGCACGCCGCTGCGGTTCCTCCACAGCTGGACGCTTCCCGCCTCGTACGGCTACGCGGCCACCGTGGACCCGGGGATCGGCGAGGAGCTGGGCAGCCACCTCCTCGGGGGGCTGAACGGCCTGCTGGAGCCGTGGCGGAAGCGTTTCGCGGGCGTGGAAGTGGAGGCCGAGTCGGTGGTGGGCTCGCCCGCGTACCAGCTGGTCGAGGCGTCACAGACCGCGCAGCTCGTCATCGTGGGACGCCGGAGTCGGAACGTCCCCTTGGGCCCGCATCTGGGCCATGTCGCCCACGCCGTGATCCACCACAGTCCCGCGCCGGTCGCCGTCGTCCCCTTGGCGTGAGAGCCTGCGCACCACTCTCACAGATCACTCACGGGACAGCCCTGGGTCAGCGGTTCCCGACGGCGCGCCGGGCACCTGAATGCGCCGTCCGGTCACTCGGCGCGGTGAGAGGGTCACCACGGTGTCCCGCCCGTCCCCCGCCCACGGCGCCGAATGGACGGCGTCCTTGATCCTCCGCACTTCCGTCTCCTCCGACACCGTGCGTGCCGGGCCGACGAGGAGGACGCTCCAGCCCTGGCTGAAGGCTTCGTCCAGGTGGTCCTCCTCGAACGCGACCTCCACGCCGGACGTCGAGGCGCGCGCGAGGGTCGAGTCCGCGGCGGTCATGAAGACGATGTCCCCGTCGACGACCTGGTAGTTCACGGGAATCACCATCAGCCCGTCCCGTCCTTCGACGGCAACCCTGCCGACACCGTGGCCGTCGAGCAGCTCCCAGCACTCGGCCTCGCCGATGTCCTCCATCCGTGCCCGGTACCCGGCGCGGGCTCCTCCGGGCGCGAGGTCCGCCGTGTACCCGGTGAGATCCTGGACAGTGGTCTCCAGAGCGTTCGCAAGCCGGACCAGGAACTCGATCCCGGGGGTGGCCATCTGCTCCTCCACGTAGGCGATGAAGCCGGGCGTGGAGCCGGCCCGTTCGGCCACGTCCTCCCAGGACAGGCCGAGTCGGGTGCGCCTCGATGCGACGCGGCGGCCGAGGTCGCCGGCGTGCGAGGAATGCGGCTCACCGTGCGAGGAATGCGGCTCACGAGGAATGTTCATCACTGGTCTCCTTCCGTGGTCACGGGGCGCCGCTGGGGTACGACGGCGACCGGACACGAGGCGTGGTGCAGGGCTCGGTGGGCGACCCTGCCGAGCTCCAGGCCGACGAGCCCGTCCCGGCGCCTGGAGCCGACGACCAGCAGGTCGGCGGCGGCTGAGCGCTCGGTCAGTATCTTGTGGGCGGGGCCCTCGACCGTGCTCCTGCGCAGGCGCACCTGGGGATGTTCGGACGCAGTGGCCTCAAGGGCCTTGTCGAGCAGTTCGGAAGCCCCTTCCGTGAAGTAGGCCGCCCCGGCGCGCCTCATCAGCAGGTGGTCGGCCGGTCCATGGGCCTCCCGGCGCCAGGTGCGGACGACGTCGAGTTCCGCGTCCCGGACGGCCGCCTCGCGGAAGGCGAACCGCACGGCCGGCGAGTCCACGTCCTGCTCGCCGACGCCGAGCAGGACGCGCCCGTGGCGCGCTTCCAGGGCCTGCCGGTCCCCGCGGACGACGATGACCGGACAGTGGGCTCGGGCGGCCACGATGAGGCTGACGGATCCGAGCAGAAGGTCGGAGAGCTCGCCGCGCCCACGTGACCCGACGACGAGGATCGTGCCCTCCCGCCCCTCCCTGAGCAGGGCGCTGGACGCGTCCTCGGCGAGGACGGCCGTGGTGAGCGGCAGGTCGGGTGCACGACGGCGGGCGCGTTCGGCTGCGGCGCCGGCGATGTTCTCGGCGAGGACCTGGCCCGAGGGTCGGTCCGTGGTCCCGGCCGGCGCGACCCCCTCGTACCGTTCCCACAGGGAGGCATGGACGATGTGCAGGGGAAGCGCCTGCCGTACCGCTTCGTCGACGGCCCAGTCCAAGGCCGTGAGACTGGCGTCGGACCCGTCTACTCCTACCACCAGGGGCGCTTCCATCGTGCCCACCGCCTTTCCGGTTCGTGAGGTGGCCTGCTGCCACGCTCGCACCGGGCGGAAGTGACCGGATAGGGCCGGTCGGTCCCGGGCGCGGACCGCCCGGACCAGGCGGTGGCTGCGACGGGGAGTTCACGACCGCGTAGCGGCCTTCCCGGGTCCGGCCTCTGTCGTGCCGTGCGGCGGAAGGTGCTGGACGCGCGCGTCCGGGCCCGGGAACACCTCGGTGACCCTGCCCGTGTCCGACCATCGGACGTCGAAGGGCGGAGTGCCGTCCGGATGGTGGAGCCCGACGATCTCACCGTCACGCCCCTCGTCCCCGACCGTGGCACCGCCCACGATCAGCCGGTCGCCGACGCGAGCCCACAACTCGGCGCGGGGCTTCTCCTGACCGTCCCGTTCTCCGGTTCCAGCCATGGTTCTCGCCTCCCGGCACGAGCGCCCGGCCGCGGTCCTCCCGGGACGGGCTCCCTCGCCTTCTCCACTGTGCGTCCCGGCCGGCCGGCCGCCATAGGGGCCGAAAGTCCCGGAAGGGGACCATTCGGCACTGCCCCGGGCGAGCTGCGCGCAGCAGAGTGAGAACTGGGGCGGCCGCGTCCCCTGAAGGAGTACCGTCATGCAGCACCGCACGGTTGTCGAGGTGATGACCCACGATGTGGTCACCGCAGCCCCAGAGACCCCGTTCAAGGAGATCGCCCGGCTCCTCGCCGACCATGACGTCTCGGCGGTCCCTGTCGTCGACGCCGACCGGCGCCTGCTCGGTGTGGTCTCGGAGGCCGACCTGCTGCGTTCCACCGCCGAGCTCCCCGACCTGGAGGGCCGTTGGGCGGGTGTCCGGCTGCTGTCCCAGGAACGAGGGATGCCCGATGCGGAGACGGCCGCCCAGCTGATGACCTCGCCGGCCGTCACGGCACAGGCGAACTGGAATCTCGTCGAGACGGCCCGGACGATGCAGCGCAAGGCTGTGAAGAGGCTGCCCGTGACCGACGAGACCGGTCGACTCGTCGGGATCATCAGCCGCAGCGACCTGCTGCGGCCCTTCCTGCGCAGTGACACCGCGATCCGTGACGAGATCGAGCACGACGTCCTGACCGACACGCTGCGCCTGGCCCTCGACACGATCCGTGTGAGCGTCGGCGACGGAGTCGTCAGGCTGACGGGCCGGGTCGACGAGCGGGCCGACATCCGCGTGATCGTGCGGCTCTGCCGTTCGGTCGACGGAGTCGTCGCCCTGCACGAATCGATCGAGTACGCCTATGACAACCTCGCGCTCGACGTGGAGCCACCGCGATGAACGCCCTGTGGGTGGCACCGGTCATGCCCGACTACGACAGCGCCCGGGCCGTCTTCTCCTGGCGATGGGAGCGGTCCCGGCTCGCCGGGCTGCCGGACGGCGGCATGAACATCGGGTACGAGGCGGTCGACCGGCACCTGCGCGAGGGCCACGGCGAGCAGGTCGCGTTGCGCTGCATCGCCCGCGACGGATCCGTCCGGACGGTCAGCTTCGCCGGGCTCGCAGCCGAGAGCTCCCGCTTCGCGCACGTTCTGGAGACGCTCGGCCTGGAACGCGGCGAGCGGGTGTTCACCCTCCTGGGCCGCCGGTTCGAGCTGTACAGCACCGTTCTCGGAACGCTGCGGGCCGGCCTAGTCGTGTGTCCCCTGTTCAGCGCCTTCGGGCCCGAACCCGTCGCACTGCGCATGGGGCTGGGCAACGCCCGGGCGCTGGTCACGACCCGGGAGCTGTACGAACGCGAGGTGGCCCCGGTACGGTCCCGTCTTCCCCACCTGCGGCACGTCCTGCTTCTCGACCCCGGGGCCGACCCGCCCCCGGACACCCTCTCCTTCCCCGCTCTCACGGCCGCCGCGCCGGACACGTACACGGTGGGCCCGACCGATGCTGCCGAGCCGGCACTGCTGCACTTCACCAGCGGCACGACAGGCACCCCCAAGGGCGCGGTCCACGCGCACGAGGCGGTCCTCGCCCATCACGTCACCGCCGCCTACGCCCTGGACCTGCACGAGGGCGACGTCTTCTGGTGCACCGCCGACCCCGGCTGGGTCACCGGCATGTCGTACGGCATCATCGCCCCGCTCACCCACGGGGTGGCGACCGTCGTCGACGAAGGGGACTTCGCCCCCGCTCGCTGGTACGGGATCCTCGCCGACCAGCACGTCACCGTCTGGTACACCGCGCCCACCGCGCTCCGCATGCTCATGCGGGCCGCACCACGCGGCGGCGAGCCGACGCCCGCCGCGCGCCACGACCTCTCGGCGCTCCGGTTCGTCGCGAGCGTCGGAGAGCCACTGAACCCCGAGGCCGTGCACTGGGGCCGGGAGGCTCTCGGGCTTCCGGTCCATGACACCTGGTGGCAGACCGAGACCGGTGCCATCATGATCGCCAACTTCGCGGCCGATCCGGTGCGGCCCGGTTCGATGGGCCGACCGCTTCCCGGTGTCGAGGCCGCCGTCCTGGCATGCGGCGAGGACGGCCGGGCCGCGATCACCGACGGGCGGGTCCATGTCCTCCGGGAACCGGGTGCCCAGGGCGAGCTCGCCCTGCGGGCGGGCTGGCCGTCGATGTTCCGGGCCTACCTCCACGAGCCGCGCCGTTACGAAGCGTGCTTCGCCGACGGCTGGTACCTGACCGGCGACCTCGTCAGCCGCGACACCGGCGGCTGGTACTGGTTCGTGGGCCGAGCGGACGACGTCATCAAGTCCGCGGGGCACCTCATCGGGCCGTTCGAGGTGGAGAGCGCGCTCATGGAGCATCCGGCCGTCGCCGAGGCCGGTGTGATCGGACGCCCTGACCCGCTGGTCGGCGCGATCGTCAAGGCGTTCGTGCTGCCGCGCGCCGAGTTTCCGCCCGACCCCGAACTACGGCGCGATGTCCTGGCGTTCGCCCGCCGGCGCCTCGGCCCGGCCGTCGCCCCCCGGGAGATCGAGTTCGTCGAGGACCTGCCCCACACCCGCAGCGGGAAGGTGATGCGCCGCCTGCTGCGGGCCCGCGAACTGGGCCTGCCCGAGGGCGACGTGTCGACGCTGGAGACCCCCGACCCGGCCGGGACGGCCGAGCTCTCCGGGAAGGACCCGTGATGGCCACCGCACGCGGCGGTACGTCCGCCGGACCACCGAAGGCGAAGCACCCCCGTCGCGCACATGGGCCCGCGCCTCCTGACCGCCATGGACCGGCTGCTGCACCAACCGGAGAAACGGTGAACCACGACCAGGCGAAGGCGTTCGTCCGGCAAGCCGTGCGGCGTGTCGTCACCGAGGACGACTATCCGGCCCTCGACACCTGGGACGGCTGCGCCGCCCGCCTGGTGGCCGAGGCCAGTGCGTCCGCACAGGAAAGGAGCGGATGATGCGTCACCGCAGGATCAGCGAGCTGATGACCCGCGAGGTGGTGAGCGTCCGCGGCGACGCCCCGTTCAAGGAGATCGTCCGCACGCTCTCGCACCACCGAGTGACCGCTGTTCCCGTGGTGGACGGCGAGGGCCGGGTGGTCGGGGTCGTGTCGGAGGGGGATCTCCTGCGCAAGACCGCCGATCAGGCCGCCGCACCGAGTGGCCTGCCGGCCGTTCCGGATCTGGAGGCGTGGGAGCGGGCGAAGGCCGAGGGGACGCGGGCCGAGGAGCTGATGTCCGCACCCGCCGTGTGTGCCCGCACCGAGTGGACCGTGGCGGAGACGGCGCGACTGATGGAGGTCCAGGGGGTCAAACGGCTCGTCGTCGTCGACGGCGACGACCGGCTGGTGGGCATCGTGAGCCGCCGTGACCTGTTGGCCGTCTTCCTCCGCGAGGACGACGACATCCGCCGGGAGATCGTCGAGGACGTGCTCGGCGACACCCTGCGCCTCGAACCGACCGCCCTCGCCGTCGACGTGCACGACGGGCGGGTGGAGCTCGGCGGGAGGCTGCCCTTCAGGGGCATGATCCCGGCGATCGAGCGCATGTGCGCCACGGTGGACGGCGTGGTCTCGGTCTCCTGCACCCGTCTCACGTACGACGTCGATGACACCGAACGAGGAGGTGGACGATCATGACGCGGAGCATCGTGGTCGGCCTGGACGGTACGGAGCAAGCGAGGGCGGCCGCGGAGTGGGCGGCCGAGGAGGCGCTGCTGCGCGGCACGGACGTGCGTCTGGTGCACGCGAAGGAACCGGTACCGGAGGCCGCTCTGTCCCTCGCGGAGTGGGAGTCCGAGGAGCCGTGGGCCAGGGAGATGATGGCGCGCACCGCCGGTGAACTGCGTGAGCGCCATCCCGGCCTGACGGTGACGTCACAACTGCTGTCCTCGGGGCCCGTGCCGGGTCTCGTCGCCGCGGCCGAGGAGAGCGAGCTGCTGGTCCTCGGCTCGCGTGCGCTGGGCAGCGTGGCCGGATACCTGCTCGGCTCGGCCGGCCTGACAGTCGCCGGTGTCGTCGAGCGTCCCGTCGTGTTCGTTCGGGCCGTCGGCGCGGGCAGCACTCCACAACGCCCCGTCATGGTCGGGGCCGACGTCCGGCAGCCTGTGGACTCCGTGCTGGGCTTCGCCTTCGAGGAAGCCGCGCGACGGCACACCCAGGTCCTCGTCGTGTACGTACAGCAGCTGCCACTGCACGCGGGAATGGGGCCCGCGATGGTCCCGGACTTCAGGCTTTCCATGGTGCCGGAGATCAGGCGTTCGGTGGAGGCCATGCTGGAACCCTGGCGGGCGAAGTATCCCGACGTCGAGGCGGTCGCCCGCGTGGCGGTCGGATCGGCCGGACTCGAACTGGTGGCGGTCGCCCGGGAGGCCTCCCTCGTGGTGGTGGGCCGGCGTACCCGCCGTTCGACGCTAGGCGCGCACATCGGCAGCGTGGCCCACGCCGTCCTGCACCACAGCCCGGTGCCCGTGGCCCTCGTTCCCCACGACTGATCGGTGCCCGTCAGTCGTCGGACACCGTCGAACGCAGCCGTACCGGCGTGACCTTGTACTCCGGACACGAGGTCACGGTGTCGGCACGCTCCGAGGTGAGGGAGTTGACGCCACTGGCCGGGAAGTGAAACGCGCAGAAGAGCTGCCCGAGCAAGCTCCGTCCCGACGCGGGCGACGAGTCGTGCCTGTCCGTGACGGCTCTCGACGGTGACCTGAGTGCCGTCCCGGACTCCGAACCGCGCGGCGCCCGGTGACGAGCACCAGCGGACAGTCCTGGTCCGGGGCCTCGCCGGGTGGCAGATAGGGGGCCGCCGACAGGTGGGCGCGCTCGTCAGAAGTGGCGAACTCGTCAACGTACAGAGTGCTTTCGCCCGGCCGGTCCGGCTCGGGGCAGGGCCAGGGCACGGCCCCCTCCCGGTCGAGCCGCTCGTGCGAGAGACCCGCGAGGAGAGGTGCGCCGCAGACCCCTGGCCTCGGCTGCGAGACCGCTCATGCGGGCCTCGCGGTGACCCGGTGACCCGGTGACCCGGTGATTGGGCCGTTCGGCCCGTTTCCGGGCCTGGGTGGCCCGTAGCCGCCGATTCCTTCCGGAGGTTGGTATGGAAGACATGAACGCCGACCAGGGACTCCTCGTCGCCACCGGGGTCCGGAAGATCTACCGGACGGGCTCCGTGGAGGTCACGGCCCTGCTCGACCTGGATCTCATCGTGCGCCGCGGGGAGATGGTGGCGGTCATGGGACCGTCCGGCTCCGGGAAGACCACGCTCCTGAACTGTCTGTCCGGGCTCGACGACATCGACGCCGGACGGGTGGAGGTCGACGGCCACGACCTGTTCGCGATGTCGGACGCGGCGCGCACGGAGCACCGGGCGCACACCATGGGGTTCGTCTTCCAGGCGTTCAACCTCATCCCCGTCTTCTCCGCGGTGGAGAACGTCGAACTGCCCCTGCTCCTGGTGGGCACCCGGACGCGTGAAGCGCGTCGCAGGGCGCTGGACATGCTCGACCGGGTGGGCCTCGGCCACCGGGTCGAGCACCGGCCGAGCGAGATGTCCGGGGGTGAACAGCAGCGGGTGACCATCGCCCGCGCCCTGGCCGGACGCCCGGCCGTCGTGTGGGCGGACGAACCGACGGGCAACCTCGACAGCGCGATGGCCGACCAGGTCATGGACCTGCTGTGCGAGCTCAACCAGGACGAGGGCCAGACGATCGTCCTGGTCACCCACGACAGCGCCATCGGCGCCCGCGCCCCCCGGCTGATCCGCATGCACGACGGGCAGCTGGTCGACGACGTCCGCCAGACCGTCACGGCCCGAGCCCCGATCCCCGACGCCCCTTTGGGCTGACCATGTACCCGAATCTCCTCATCCCGCTGCTCGCCGCCTTGGCGCTCGCCCTCGCGGCCCTGGTGCTGGTCGCCGTCCGGCAGCCGGTGTCGCGGCGGCTGGCCTTCCGGCAGGTCGCCCGACGGCGCACCGAGGCAGCGCTGGTGATCGGCGGATCGATGCTCGGAACGGCCATCGTCATCGGGGCCCTGGTCGTCGGCGACACCCTGAACTTCTCCGTACGGCAGGAGGCGTACCGGACCCTGGGGCCCGTGGACGAGCGTGTCGTAGCAGCCCCCGGCCCGGCCGGACGCGCCGTGACGGAACGGATGGCCTCCCTGGCGGGCGATCCCGACATCGACGGAGTGCTGAACGCCCAGGCCAGCCAGGCATCGGCGGTCAGCGGTGTGGCCGACCGCAGAGTCGCCGAGCCACGCGTCCTGGCCTGGCAGATGGACTTCGACAAGGCGGCGCGCTTCGGCGCAGCGGGTGGAGACTCCGGACTCGGCGGGCCGAATCCGAAGCCGGGCCAGGTCGTGGTCAACGAGCCGCTGGCCCGATCCCTGAGCGTGAAGGCCGGTGATCCGGTCACGCTGTACCTGTTCGGAGTTCCGGGGACGTACCGGGTCGAGCGTGTGGTGCCGGAAGAGGGCCTGGCCGGTATAGGCCTCGGCGGCAGGATGAACCGCGACGTGTTCCTGGCACCGGGGACCCTGGACTCCGCCGCCCGGACCGCCGGTGCGGAACCGCGCTCGGTCACCTTCGTCTCCAACCGAGGCGGCGTCGAAGGCGGCGAAGCCCTGACCGACCAGGTGACAGCCGACATCCGGCAGGCTCTGGGCCCGCTCGCCGGGCAGACGGAGATCGAGACACCGAAGCAGACGGTCCTGCGCGACGCGAAGCAGGCCGGGGACTCCCTCGGCGCACTGTTCCTCATGATCGGCAGTTTCAGCATCATCGCGGGCGCGCTGCTCCTGGTGAACATCTTCGTGATGCTCGGCGAGGAGCGGAAGTCCCAGATGGGCATGGTGCGGGCCGTGGGGATGAAGCGCTCGCGGCTCGTCGGGGCGTTCACGCTCGAAGGGGCGACGTACGCGTTGCTGTCCGCGCTGCCGGGCGTGGCCATCGGGGTCGCTGTCGGCTGGGGCGTCGCTGTGGTGGCCGCACAGATCTTCCAGGGCTGGTCGGTCGGTGGAAGCAGCATCCGCATCGCGTTCGCCGTCACTCCCACGAGCGTCCTGAACGGTCTGGCCATGGGCCTGCTCATCGCCTTCGCCGCCATCCTGGCCACCAGCGTGCGCATCAGCAGGTTCAACATCATCGCCGCGATCCGTGACCTCCCCGCCACGCCCGGACAGGGACCGCGCCGCCGTCTGCTCGCGGTCTCCACCGCCCTGGCCGTCCTGTGCGCGCTCGTGGCCGTCCCGGCCGTGGCGCGCAGCCAGCCCGACGCGACGTACCTCATGCCGGCGCTCGCCCTCGCCTTCGCCACCCCTGCGCTCCTGCGAGTCCTCCCCCGTCACACGGTCACCACCCTGGTCGCGGGAACCGTCCTCGCCTGGACGCTCCTGGCACCCGTCATCCGCCCCCGGATCTTCGACACCCCCTCGATGTCCGTATACGTCATCCAGGGCGCCCTGGCCGCCTTCTCCTCCGTGGTGCTCGTCAGCGACAACCAGAAGACCTTGCTCCGTCCCGTACGGCGGTTCCTCCAGCGCCCGACGGAGGGCGGCCTGGCGGCGCGGCTCGCCGTCGCCTATCCGCTGGCCAAGCGCTTCAGGACCGGCGCGACGCTGGTGATGTACACGCTGATCGTGTTCGTCCTGGTGCTCCTGACGGAGATCTCGGGGATCATCCGCGCCGGCGTCGACGGAGTCGTCGCCGACGCCACCGCCGGCTACTCCCTGCGACTGGACTACAACCCGCAGGTCGCCGGCGACCGGCTGCTCGCCGATCTCCGCGGCGGCCCGTCCGCACCCGAGATCGCCGCCGTCACACCGCTGCTCAATGCTGCGGGACGGGCTACCGACCCGGGACACCGCAGCTCTCAACCGCTGGACACCGCCGTCGTCGGCGTACCCGACGGAGCGATCACCGGCATCACGTTCCGGGAGCGCCTGCCCGGCCTGACCAACGACGCCGCCGTGTGGCAGGCCCTCGCCTCCGACCGCCGCTACGTCGTGCTCGACGGCTTCTTCGGCAGCACCGGCGGACCGGCCGGCGACTACTACGACCCCGGCGACACCCTCACTCTGACAGACCCCCGCACGGGCCGCAGCGAACAGAAGGTCATCGCCGGCGTGCTCAGCAACGGGCTGGTCTTCTACCCCGGCACCGGCGCCAGTTCGACGACGTACCCGGTGGTGCAGAGCGAACAGGCGACGCGCGAGCTCTTCGGCACCCAGACACAGAACGCCTCCGCGCTGGTCAGAACCAGCCCCGGAACCTCCCCCGACGCCCTGGCGACCCAGCTGCAGGGCGAGCAGCTCTCGTCCAGCCTGGTCGCCACACCCATAGAGTCGGACATCCGCCAACAGTTCGACTCCAGCACCGCCTTCTTCCGCCTCATGCAGGGCTTCCTCGCCCTGGGCCTCGGCGTGGGCATCACCGGCCTCGGCGTCGTCATGGTCCGAGCCGTACGCGAACGCCGCCGCACCATAGGCATCCTGCGGGCCCTCGGCTTCCGGGCACGGACGGTCCAGCGGTCCTTCCTGTGGGAGAGCTCCTTCATCGCCGTAGAGGGAATCGTCCTCGGATCGCTGCTGGGCGTCCTCACCACCTGGCTGATGTACAGCAACAGCGCCGCGTTCGAGGGCCTCGAAGGAGGCTTCCCGGTCGAATGGACCAGCATCTGCGGTCTGGCCGCAGCCACGTTCGCCGCGTCGCTCCTGGCCACGATCGGGCCGGCGCGCCGCGCGGCCGCCATCCGCCCGGCGCTCGCGGTACGCGTCACCGAATGAAGGGCACCCCTCGCGGACCTGGTGGAGGAAGACCCCCGTGAGCCTCACCGCGCTGCACAGTACGCGCTGCACAGTGACCGACCGAACGGCTGGGACTCCTACTCAGGAGAACCGTCTTCGCGGGCGCGGCGCCAGTCCCCGTACGCGGCCACCGCCGTGGGCAGTGTGGGGAAGATCAGATCGGCACCGACCGACTCGGTCAGCCCGTAGGCGTCGAGATCGTCGAGCAGGTCCTGCTTCACACGTGCCATCGCGAACACGATGCCGCGCCCGGCCAGTTCGCGACGCAGCTCGTCGACGGAGTCCAGCGCGGTGATGTCCACCTCCACATTGGCCTCGGCATTGAGCACGAACCAGTGGACGGGCCCGGACTGCTCCGCGACGGCGGCGAGCGCACGGCGCCGGAAGTTCTCCGCGTTGGCGAAGAACAGCGGCGAGTCGTATCGGTAGACGAGCAGCCCAGGAATCGTACGGGCCTCCGGATAGTCGTCGACGTCGTGCATCCCTGCCACGCCGGGCACCAGCCCCTGGACGGCATCGTGCGGGCGCGCGACCCGCGTCAGAAGCTCGGCCACCGACAGACCGACCGCCACCAGCACCCCGTACAGAATGTCCAGGGACAGCACGCCGCACAGACAGCCGACGGCCAGCAGGAGTTCCCTGCGCCGGAAGGAGGCCAGCCGCCGGAAGCCCGCCAGGTCGATCATCTTGACGGCGGCATAGATGACGAGGGCACCCAATACGGCAACCGGAGTGAGACTCAGCAACGGGCTGAGGAACAGCAGTACGGCGAGAACGGCCGCACCGGCGGTCAGCGAGTACACCTGACTTCGCGCGCCTGTGGAGTCCGCCAGCGCAGTGCGGCTGGCACTGCTGCTCACCGGGAACCCGCTCAGGACGCCCGCGCCGAGGTTCGCGGCGCCCAGGGCCAGCAACTCCTGGTTGGCGTCCAGGCGCCCGACCTCGTCACCGGTGGCGAAGGCACGCGCGGTGAGGATGACATCCGTGTAGCCCACGAGGAGGAGACCGAGCGCCGGAACCATCAGCCGAGACAGCTCGTCGAAGTCCGGCAGAGCCGGGTGGGGCAGCCCCGCCGGCACGTCTCCGATCACGGCGATGCCGTGCTCGTCCAGGCCGAACGCCGCCACCGCCACGGTGCCGAGCGCGACCACCACCAGCGGCCCAGGCACCGCGTGCAGGAAGAACGGAAGGGCGAAGAGGAGGACGAGGGCGGTGACAGCGACGGCGATGGTCGCGGGCTGGGCCTCGGGGAGGTTCTGTGCGAAGGACACCAGCTGTGGGAAGAAGCCTGACCCCGTGGTACTCACGCCCGTCGTCTTCGGCAGCTGATCCACCATCATGATCAGCGCCACACCCGCGAGATAGCCGACCAGGACCGGCCGCGAGAGGAGATCGGCGACGAAGCCGAGCCTGACCGCCCACGCCACCACGCACAGCAGCCCGACCGCGAACGCCAGCGCGGCCGCCAGTACGGCATATCGCCCAGGGTCCCCGGCGGCGATCGGCGCGACCACCGTGGCGGTCATCAGCGCGGTCGTCGACTCCGGCCCGACCGACAACAACCGCGACGAGCCGAGCACTGCGTACAGCACCAGAGCGGGCAGGATCGCCCACAGGCCGGCGACAGGCGGCAGCCCCGCCACGGTCGCGTACGCCATGACCTGCGGCACGAGATACGCCACGACGGTCACACCCGCCAGCAGGTCGCCGCGCAGCCAGGAGCGCTCGTAGCGGGCGAGGACAGCGATTCCAGGCGTGCCAGGTACCAAACGCCGCCACCCGGAATCGCCGGGTCGGAGGTGCGACATGAGGCTCCTCTCCCCCGCCGCTTCAAGATCTCACCGACTCTGTCACGGCCGCGAGAACCAAACGTCCCACCACGCCGCCCGTCCAATGCCTCCGGGCGTGACCGCCCATGCGCCCGCTCGCCCAGCGCCGGCCCGGACGGCTGAAGCGTTCCTCAGCCGCACCAAGATCGGGACCGGCCGGCGCGCCCGGCAGCGCGTCGAGCAGGGCGACGGCCGCGCCGACGGCAAGGAGGACCGGCGCAGAACTCTTCGCGCCGGGGGACGAGGGTGTGGTTCGTGTTCATGCCTGGCCTCCTTGGGGCCGCCGGTGTCTTGCGGGTCGCGCGGCGTCGGCCTGCTCGGTCCGGACGTAGGTCAGGGGCGGGGCGATGCCTTCGATCTCGCCGAACCGCTGCTCGTCTCCGGCGGTGTGGGGTGGCCCCGCTGGGGTCCGCCGCGTTCTCCGCCCATGAGATGCGGACGCTGTCCCCTCCGGGCACAGTAGGAAGCACCTGTTCGTACCGAGGTGGTCCCCTGTGGTCCCGCGTGCTGGAGACCGGGACGAAGCGATGCGAGGATTGTCGTGACGTCGGAGTGATCGATGTTCCGCAGACGGCCGGCCGACAACAGCGAGGACCTTCTGGTCCGGCTCGGGTCGCTGACCGCCAGGGCGCGGGAGTTGGCCGAGACGCAGCGTTCCCGTGTCGAGCTCGCCGTGGCCCTTCAGCGCGACATGCTGCCCTCGGACCTGCCCAGTCTTCCGGGCGCCCGGCTGGCCGTCCGCTATGAGCCCGCCAACCACGGGCTCAACGTCGGCGGTGACTGGTACGACGCCTTCTCCCTGCCCGGCGGGCAGATCGGCATGTCCATCGGTGACGTGCAGGGACACAACATCGAGGCCGCCGCCTTCATGGGACAGGTCCGCGTGGCACTGCGCGCGCTGGCCTCCGTCACCGGAGACCCGGGAGAGCTGCTCGGTCGCACCAACGACCTGCTCATCTCTCTGGGCGCCGACCTCTTCGCCACCTGCACCTTCCTGCGGCTCGACCCCGCTGCCGGCACCCTGGAGTGCGCCCGGGCCGGTCACATCCCCTACATCTGGGCCACCACCGACGGCCGCTCCGGCATCGACGACAGCGAGGGCGGGCCTCCGCTCGGTGTGCTGCGCGGCGTCGACTACCCGGCCACGCGCCACCGGCTCACCGCCGACGGTGTCTTTGTCCTCCTGACCGACGGGGTGGTGGAGGGGCCCTCGCTCCACGTCGACGAGGGTCTGGACCGGGTGACGAGGCTCGCCGGGATCACCGCCGTCGCCGGACTGGACGTCGACGCGCTCGCCACCGCCGTCATGAAGCTGGCGGCCACGATAGGGCACGAGGACGACGCGGCCGTCCTGGTCGTCGGCCATGACGGCGGTCCGGCCCGGCCGGCGGCCAAGGAGTGAGGGAAGGGGGCTCGCCTCGGGCCGGGTCGGTCCTCATGCCGGGTCGGTCCTCGGACCCGCCCGGGCCCGTGCCGGACGGCGGCGCCCGACACGCAGGGGCCTTGCCCGGTCGTGGCGGCCCGGCCGGTGTCTGATGGCTGACGTGTTGGATACTCGGCATTTCCGGTCCTCTACGGAGGCGGCTCTGATGTCGCTGGCCGTGGCGGTTTGCTACTACGCGGCCGGGCGACTCGGCCTGATGGGCCGCCTCGTCGTCGAAGGCGTGGTGGTCACCCCCATCTGGCCTCCCACCGGCGTCGCCGTCGCCGCCCTGCTGCTACTCGGCGCGCGGGTCTGGCCTGGGATCGCCCTCGGCTCCTTCCTCGTCATCGCCTCCCTCACCACTCCGGGGCCCACCACAGTGGTCACCGTGGTCAGCAACACCGTCGCGCCACTCTGCGCCTTCCTGCTGCTGAGACGGGCCGGCTTCCGGCGCGACATGGCGCGGCTGCGGGACGGACTCTCCCTGGTCTTCCTCGGCGGGTTCGGCGCCATGATGATCAGCGCGACCGCGGGGGTCGGACTGCAGGTGGCGAAGAGCTCCCTGGACAAGAGCGAGTTCTGGCCCGTCTGGCTGGCCTGGTGGGTGGGCGACACGATGGGGGTGCTGCTCGTCGCCCCGCTCATGCTCGTCCTCGCGGGGCCGGCCGGACGGTTCCGGATACGGCGCTGGAAGGAGGCGGCCTTTCTGGGGCTGACGACCCTGATCCTCATGCCCATGATCGTGCTCAGCCCGATGAGCATGCTCTTCCTCGTCTTCCCCCTGCTGATCTGGGCAGCGCTCCGCTTCCAGCTCGCCGGAAGCATGCTGTGCGCGCTCTTCGCCTCAGTGCTCGCCACCTTCGCGGCGACCTCCGGACGGGGCGCCTTCCTCCACCTCACGGACGTCGAGATCATGGTCAAGCTCCAGGCGTTCAACGGTTCCGCCGCCCTGACCGCCCTGCTTCTCGCCTCCGTCATCACCGAGCAGCGTGCGACCCGCCGGTCGGTGCGCCGCGCCTGCCAGGAACTGGCGGAGGTCCTGGAGCACCTCGCGGCGGGCGAGCCCTCACCGGGTCCACCCGGCACCGCCGAGAGCCGGGCAGCCCCACCCGGCGGGCACCGGAATCCGTGATCCCCGCCCCGGTCCCGGTCCCCGGAGACGGCGCCGGCGGGCTCCGCGCGGGGAGCGCCCCTGGAGGTCGCGGCCGAGTTGCCCAGCCACTACCGGCCCTGCCCGCGCACGTCCGGCACGTGCTGTGCGGCCTGTCGTGTCACGTCGGCCACGGCGGCGGTAGGGAGTGGCCGAGGCGGTGCCCGGCTTGTCGCCGAAGCGGAAGTGCTCGTCGCCCTGGGAGCAGGACGTGACGAACAGGGCGGGGCGGAGGAACCGTGCGGACCCGCGGGGAGGGCCCGCACGGCATTACCAGACGTAGAGAGGGGAAGCGCGCATATCCGGTTCCACTCCGCACCACCTATGACTGTGATCCACGTCGGACCTCATGTGCCCGCCGTGGCGGGCACGCGTCCGGGCTCAGGCCACGCCGTCCTCCCACCACCACGACTGCGAGCCGTACGCGTACTCGACCCGGGAGTCCACGTGCTGCCACGACACCGTGTACGTCTCCAGACCCGAGTATCCGCAGGTCTCGGCCTTCTGGTAGATGCCCTTCGTGGACAGCCCGGAGATGGCGACGTCCGCGGCGATGCCGTACAGGTGCATGGAGTTCGAGGCGCCGCCCACCGAGGAGTTGTGGGAGATGCTGCGGAAGCCGGAGTTGATCGTGACGGCCCGGTCGCCGCACTTCTTGCGCAGCGCCTCCAGCTTGTACATGTTGCGGCGCACGTTCTCCTTCACGGTCGCCGCGCCCACCTTGCCACCCGAGAAGCCTGAGCCGTCCTTGCTCTGGAACTCGGAGAAGTCGAAGTGCGCGGTCGAACCGTCGGAGCTCTCCAGCGCGTTGAGCTGGCTGAAGGTCTGGGGCCCGGCCACCCCGTCGGCGGAGAGCCCGTACGCCGCCTGGAAGCGGCGCAGCGCCGCGCCGGTGCCGGGGCCGAACTGGCCGTCGACGGTGACGTACGTCTGCTGGGCCGAGCTCGCCGCCCAGCCCGCGATCCGGATCTGGAGCTCCGTGACGGCCGCGCCGCTCGCGCCCTGGGCGAGCTGCGAGGGCCAGCCGTACGCGGCGGCCGGGGAAGCCAGGACCAGACCGCCGCCGACGGCCAGACCGGTGGCCGCAGCCGCGCCGGCGCCGAAGCGCAGCAGTGAACGGCGGGACAGGTCGGATGCCGATGTCATGGTGAACTCCTCGTTTTCTAGTACCAGTTGTGGGACTGCCAGAAGGACCACGCCCCGCACGGAGTGCTGTAGCGGGACTTGATGTAGTCGAGTCCCCACTCGATCTGGGTGGCCGGGTTGGTCTGCCAGTCGGGTCCCGCCGCGGCCATCTTGTCGCCGGGCAGGGACTGCGGGATGCCGTAGGCGCCGGACGAGGGGTTCGTCGCGTACACCTTCCACGTGCTCTCGCGGATCCAGAGGTTGTCGAGGCAGCCGAACTGGCCGCTCACGGACCAGCCGTGCTCGGCGATCTTCCACTGTGCGGTGATCTTCACGGTACGGGCCACCCGCATCGCGTTCATGGTCGCGGGGCCCGCGACACCGTCGGCGGACAGGCCGTTCGCCTGCTGCCAGGACGTCACCTTGGACTTGGTGCCGTCGCCGTACGCGCCGTCGGCCGTGGCGCCGGCCTTGCGCTGCACCTCCTTCACCTTGTCGTGCAGGGCGAGTTCGGTGCGGCTGCCGTAGTCACCGTCTTCGGCGAGCCCGTTGTCCTGCTGGAAGGAGCGGACCGCGGCGGTGGTCTGCGCGCCGTAGACGCCGTCGATCGCGCCGGCCGGCAGATAGCCGATGCCCGCGAGGTTGCGCTGGATCCAGGTGGTGGAGTCCAGGGCGTGCGCGGGGACGGAGGGCGCCAGCACGGCGAGCAGGGCGGCGGCCAGCACGAGCGCCGCCTGGGCGAGCGGCAGGCGGCGCCGGAGGTCCGGCGTTCGGGTGGGTATCACTCGGAGTCCTTGTCTTCGTGGTGGATCGGGGAGCGGCCGAAGTCATGGTGCTGCCAGGGCAGTTGCTTCGGACCCTCTCGCGAGCGATACGGGACGGGGCCGGGACGCGCGGGACGCCGGGGGCGTGCGGGACGGGATGGGGCGGGACGACTCGTGTCACGCGGCTGCTTGTGGCGCAGATCACTCGCGCGGGCCCTGGAGGTCTGTGAGTCCGCTGTTTCGCGGGTGTCCCGGTGTGACAAAGTCCTGCCGCAGGTAGCGGCAAGTTGTTCATGAACTCCCTTGCTCGCAAGGGGGGTTCAACACGGGGGAGAGGCTTCGAATGACTGCTGTCGAGAAGCAGGCCCGGGACGAGCTGCGTCGGCGGGACGCCGAGCTCAGGGCCGTCCGCGAACGGGTCCTGGCGGGGATGCGCCGGATCAAGGAGGAGTTCGGTCTGAGCTACGGCCGGCTCGCCGAGAAGACGCACTACAGCCGCTCGTCCTGGGAGCGCTTCCTCAACGGGAAGCAGTGGCCGAGCCGCGCCGCGATCCAGCAGCTCGCGGACGTGGTCGGACAGGACCCCACGCCCCTGATCGCCCTCTGGGAACACGCCGAGAGGCTGGCCCTCAGAAGCAGACTCGAAGGAGCCGGGCCAGAGGTCCAGGGGGAGCAGGAGCCGGAGCGGGGAGAGCGAGAGGGGACGGACGGCCTGGGCCCGGAGGGCCTGGGCGAGGGGCAGGACGAGGGCCGGGGCGCGACGGCGCCGGGGCCGGAGGAGCCGGCGGGCCGGGGGAAGCCCGTACGGGACGGAGAACCCGTACGGGAGAGGGGACCCGTACGGGAGGAGCGGCCCGCGCCGGGTGGCGCGCCGGCCTCGTCCCGAGAGCCCGACGGCGCCGACGGGTCCGCGCGGGCCGGGGCCGGTCCGGCCCCGGAGCCCGCCGGAGGCGCGGCCACGGCCGGCGGCGCCGCGCCGGATCCGGACCGCGCCGCCGGACCCGGGCCCCGCCCCGCCGGACGGGTGCGGCCGCTCGTCCACATGGCGATCGGCGCGGTCGTGGGCGCCCTGATCGTGATCGCCGTCCTCGGAGTGAAGTCCGCGCCGGACGGCGCGCGGTCGGACGCGGGTAAGTCGACGGCGAGCGGCGAGAGTTCGGGGGTGACGGCCCAGGGCGCGGCCGAGCGCACGCCCGGCGCCGAGTCCGACCACCCCCTGCCCGGCTGCTCCGGGGAGTCCTGCCTCGGGCGCGAACCGCAGACGATGAACTGCCAGTGGGACGCGAAGACCGTCCGGCTCCTCTACCTGCGCGGGCTGCGGATCCAGCTCCGGCACAGCGCCGCCTGCCAGGCGGTCTGGGGGCGGCTGGAGAACGGGGCGATCGGCGACGGTGTGATCATCACCGACAAGGGCAGCCGGACGGAGGAGTCCGCCATCCGGGTGGACCGCGACACCTACACGCGGATGCTGTCGGTGGCCGAGTACCCCCTTTCGACCATCTCCATCTGCGGAGTGATCCCGAAGGTCAAGGAGCAGGAGTGCGACCCCTCGCAGGACGCCCCGCAGCCCTGAGGCGGCGACGCCCGGCGGGATCCCGGGGCGTCCCGAGAAGCCGACGCGCCCAAGTCTGAGGTGCGGGACTCGCTGATGGGACAGGGGGGTTGCTCATAGCATTCGGCCGCCGCTCCGCGTTGTGCGGGGTGGTTGCCGAACACATGGGGAGAGACGATGAGCGACCTGCCGATGCCGCGTCCGCGACGGCGCGCGCTGCTGTCCGGGGCCTTCGCCCTCGGCGCCGGAGCGGTCCTGGGGACCGCGCTGCCGGGGACCGCGCGCGCCGCCGCGGGGGCCGCCCTCGCCGGACCGGTGATCTCCGGGTGCGTGGCCTGGGGCGCCCGCGAGCCGAGCACCCCGGTGAAGCTGCTGGCCACCGGGCCGCAGAAGATCATCGTCCATCACACCGCGTCCCCGAACAGCACCGACTACTCTCAGGCGCACGCCTTCGAGCTGTCCCGGTCGATCCAGGCCGACCACATGGACGCGCGGGGCTGGATCGACTCGGGCCAGCACTTCACGATCAGCCGCGGCGGCTGGATCACCGAGGGCCGGCACTCCAGCGTCGCCGCGCTGGCCGCCGGTACCCAGCAGGTCGAGTCGGCGCACTGCACCGGCCAGAACACCGTCGCCGTCGGCATCGAGAACGAGGGCACGTACACGTCGGTGGACCCGCGGTCGGCGCAGTACGCGAAGCTGGTCGACCTCTGCGCGTACATCTGCTCCCAGTACGGGCTGCGCGCCTACCAGATCTTCGGGCACCGGGACTTCAACAACACCGAGTGCCCCGGCGACCGGCTGTACGCGCTGCTGCCGCAGCTCAGGGCCGACGTCGCCGCCCGGATCGGCGGCAGCCCGGCGTGGGGCGGCTGGCCGGTGGCGCGGCTCGGCGACTCGGGCGAGCGCGTCAGGTCGCTGCAGTACCTGCTCAACTCCCGGGGCGCCACGGTCGTGGCCGACGGCTCCTTCGGGCCGGCGACCGAGAGCGCGGTGCGGGCCTTCCAGACGACCAATCGGGCCGGGGTCGACGGCGTGGCCGGAAACCAGACCTGGCACCAGCTCGCCAACCCGCTCGCGCGCGGAGCGCAGGGCGACGCGGTGAAGGCGCTGCAGGGCCAGCTCAACGCGCGCGGTCAGACGCTGGTCGTCGACGGCAGCTTCGGCTCGGGCACCGAGGCGGGGGTGCGGGCGTTCCAGTCCTCGGCGAGCCTGCCGGCCGACGGCGTGGCGGACGCCCGCACCTGGAGCCGGCTGCTGGCCTGAGTGGCCGGTATCCCGGTACGGGAGAGGGGGGGGGGGGGGGGGGCCGCCCCCCCCCCCCCCCCCCCACCCCCCGCCCCCCCCCCCCCCCCGCCCCCCCCCCCCCCGCCCCCGCCCCCGGCCGCCTTAA